>NZ_JBGSXS010000088.1:0-23949 GCF_041751335.1 Aquiflexum sp. | reverse complement strand
TGCCTACCAATGACAGATTTCTTAGCTGCCGTCACCCTGATCCCTATGGCTATCGGGAGAAGGGTCTCTCGAGGATCAGGAAATGTATTATAAACATAAATAGGACCTCTGGAGATTCTTCGTACCTCAGAATGACGGCTGCCTAGAGGGTAACTTGATGTCATTCCTTTTCTGAACATTTTAAAAATGTTGGAGACTCTCAATGACCGCAAAACTTCGGACTTCGGACTTCAAACTTACTTCACGATCTTAACCCCCACAGCCTCAATCCCTATTATTTCATCCATTCTCATATACTGCAATAACTGAATCTTGGAATAAGGATCACTTGTCAAAAGGGGTAGGGTATCATATTTGGTAAATGTATTTCCGAAACCCGATCCAAATGGCTTACCGGATTTATTATCAAAAAGCGGAATTTCCAATAATTGGGTTTCGATGATTTGATTAAGACTGTCTTTTAGAAGATAGGTGAGATAAAGGTTTCTGAATTCATAGTCGCCATTGTATTTGATGCCCACGATTGTTTTGTGGGAATCAGAAATCTTGGGTAGGTCAAAAGAAACTGTATCAGCAATATTCCATGAACCTGTGTCCATTCCCTGATATTTTTCAAAAATTCGACTATTGTCACAGCCAAACATCAAAACACAGAGCAAAGGGAGAATAACTTTGGATTTTAAAGTCATATAATAAAGTTATGATTGCCCTGGATTTTGGTCACCTTTATTCTTTGGGTTAAACCTTCTTTTGTTATTTCTTTTATTTCTAGGTTTTTGTTCAGATCCACCTTCTTGGGATTGAGGTTGTGGAGGGTTGGAAGGAGCATTCTGTTGCGGGGCATTGCTCCTTGGAGTTCGACCGCTTGGGTTGGGTTTCTTTTTTGTATTTTGGTTAGGATTATTTCTCTGTCTTTGCGGTTCAGGGTTTCCGGCCTCCTTATTAAAAGTGGGATTATTTCCATCTCCTCTGGTTTTCTTCTTCTTTTTTGTCCGTTTGGTTCCGCTGAATTTTTTGTCAAGGATTTCCAATTCAAGGTTAGATTTTGAAATCTGTTCTTCAATATCCCTTGTATGGTTGTTTTTTAGATCAGAAGGTTTGGTGCCATTTGCATTGAGTTCCTGAATCTCCCTGACCCGATCACAGGTGATGGAATGCCAGTTGTTATCATTGTTATAACTGAACCACATCAGTTTTCTGAAAATATCTGTTTTTTGTAATTTGGCTGAACCCGCTTCAGTCAAAAGTGGTTTGTCCACTTCAGGAATATCACTGAGTGCAGACATATAGGTATCAAGTTCGTAATTAAGGCAGCACTTTAATCTACCGCATTGTCCTGATAGTTTGGAGGGGTTGAGTGAAAGGTTTTGATATCTTGCTGCAGAAGTGTTGACACTCTTGAATTCATAGATCCAGGTAGAGCAACATAATTCACGTCCACAGACACCTATGCCACCTAATCGCCCGGCTTCTTGCCGCAGGCTGATCTGTCTCATTTCCACTCGGATTCTAAATTCCGAAGCCAAGAGTTTGATCAATTCCCTGAAATCCACCCGGTCTTCAGCAGAATAGAAAAAGGTAGCTTTGGAATTGTCCGATTGAAACTCTACATCAGAAAGTTTCATTTCAAGTTTCAGTTCATCGATGATCTGTTTGGCCCTATAAAGCGTAGGGATTTCCCGGTTCCGTGCCTCTTCCCATTTTTCAAGGTCTTTCTGATTGGCAACCCTGTAGATGCGCAGGATATTATCATCATCCTTGATTTTCCTCTTTTGCATCTGAAGACGGACCAGTTCTCCCTGCAAGGACACATATCCAATATGATGACCGTTAGGAACATCTACAACTATTGGATCACCAGTTGTCAAAGGAATATATTCCACATTGCGGTAGTACTCTTTTCTGCCACCTTTGAATTTTACTTCAACAATATCAAACTTATCAAGGGTTGGGATTCCCATATGGGACAACCAATCAAAAGCATTCATTTTATTACAATCGCTCGTGCCACATGTGCCGTTATTGTTACAGCCCCCACTTGTTCCGGTGGTCGTCGAGCAGCTACTACATCCTGCCATAATTTATATATATAGGGAGACATTGTCCCCTCATTAATTTGGTTTATTTATTTCTTTAAACTAAGAATATCCTGACCTATATCTTTGCGGAAATACAAATCGTCCCAGCAAATTTCAGATACCGTCTGATATGCATTTTGTAAGGCCAAATCCAAATTTGGCCCAATTCCGGTCACAGCCATGACTCTTCCACCGTTAGTAAGTACTTTACCGGAATCCCCAAGTTTTGTTCCGGCATGGAATACAATGGATTTATTATCTTTTCCTGCCGTCCCTAAACCAATGATTTCATTACCTTTTTTGTAATCCCCGGGATACCCACCCGCCACCATCACAACGGTCGTACTGGTAAATTCGTGAATTTCCATTTCATAATCCGAGAGGTTTTTGGTGCCCATCGCATGAAGTAGGTTCACGAAATCACTTTTAATTCTGGGAAGTACAGCTTCCGTTTCAGGATCACCCATACGGACATTATATTCGATCACAGATGGTTCTCCATCAATATTCATCAAGCCTATGAAAAGGAAACCTGTATAAAATATCCCGTCTTCCTCCAATCCTTTAATGGTAGGTTTTACGATTCGATCCTCAACTTTTTCCATGAATGCCTTATCAGCAAAAGGGACAGGACTTACCGCGCCCATTCCCCCAGTATTTAACCCTGTGTCTTTTTCACCGATCCTTTTGTAGTCTTTGGCCTCGGGTAAGATTTTGTAACTTTTACCATCTGTCGCTACAAATACGGAGAGCTCTATACCATCCAGAAATTGTTCTATGACAACTTTAGAAGAAGCCTGTCCAAATTTGCTTTCCAAAAGCATCTCTTTAAGATTCAATTCTGCTTCTTCAAGACTATGGCAGATCAAGACACCTTTTCCCGCTGCAAGACCATCTGCTTTCAATACTATTGGAAGAGATTGCTTTTTAAGGAATTCAAGACCTTTTTCAATTTCTTCTTTGGTAAAGGTTTCATAGGCAGCTGTAGGAATTCCATGTCTTTGCATAAAGCGTTTGGAGAAATCTTTTGAGCCTTCAAGTTTTGCTCCAATTTCACTAGGGCCAATTACGGGAAGTGATCTCAGTTTGGGGTGGTTTTGAAAAAAATCCACAATGCCTTTTACCAAGGGTTCTTCAGGACCTACCACCAACATCTCAATATTGTTGAGCAAAATAAATTCTGCCAATGTATTGAAGTCAGTAGGGGAAATGGTGATGTTTTTGGCTATAGATGCTGTGCCGGCATTACCCGGGGCAACAAATAATTGTGAACAATTTTGACTGTTTACAATCTTCCAGGCGAATGCATGTTCTCTGCCTCCACTGCCTAATAATAATATATTCATCAAATAGATTCTTTTTTAGTTGGCATGTTCTGAGATAAACTTGATCCTATAGACTCTGACTTCTTCTTCCGCGAAGTCTTCATCTTCAAGCTCATTCAATGCCACTTTGATATTGTCTGATTCTGCCGTCATAAAATAATCATGCAGCATATCCTCTCTTTCATCATCCATTATATTTTCGATATAATAGTTGATATTGAGTTTGGTTCCACTGTAGATGATCTGCTCAATTTCCCCAATGAGTTCTGACATGGATAAATTGAGATTTTCGGCAATTTCATCCAGGTTTACTTTTCTATCTACTTGTTGTATGATGGATATTTTAACTTTAGATCTATTACCAGCAGTTTTCACGACTACATCCGAGGCGGTGATGATGTCATTTTCTTCCACATAGTTTTCAATCAGCTTGAGAAAGGTCGAGCCAAATTTAGTGACTTTACCCATTCCGACTCCATTGATCTGTGCCAATTCATCTTTTGTCGTGGGATATACTGTAGCCATCTCTTCCAATGAAGGATCTTGGAAAATGATATACGGGGGAAGATTTTTGGATTTTGCTATTTTCTTTCTTTCAGCTTTAAGAAGTTCAAAGAGTTTTTCGTCGTAAGCCTTACCTCCGGCATGTAAATCATCTCCAGAAGCACTTTCTTCCACTTCTTCAAAGTTATGGTCTTTACTAAGCGATACGGAATAGGGATCCTTCAGGAATTTCTCGCCTCTTTCGGAGATTTTGATGATACCATAGTTTTCAATATCCTTCTCCAGAAAATTCAGGATCAATGCCTGTCTGACAACTGTAGTCCATAATTTTTCATCTTCATTTTTTCCTTTTCCGAAAACAGAAATTTTGTCATGTCCATAGCTTTTGATGTAATCATTGGTTTCTCCCCTGATGACATTGACTATGTGGCTGAGGTTAAATCTGTTGTTGGTCTCCTTGACAGCGGAAATTGCCGAAAGAAGATGGTTCATACCTTCAAATTTATCCTTAGGTTTTTTGCAATTGTCACAAAATCCACAATCTGTGTCCAGATATTCACCGAAATAATGCAGCAATACTCTTCTTCTACAAACAGAACTTTCGGAATAAGCTGCCATTTCTTCCAAAAGGATTTTAGAATTCTCCCTCTCAGTGACCGGCTTATCTTTATTGAATTTTTCTAACTTGACAATGTCCTCATATCGGTAGAACATCAAGCAATGCCCGTCCAATCCATCTCTTCCTGCGCGCCCAGTTTCCTGATAATAACCTTCAAGAGATTTGGGAACATCGTAATGGATAACATAGCGGACATCTGGTTTGTCAATCCCCATACCAAAAGCAATGGTTGCCACAATGACGTCAAGTTCTTCATTGAGAAAATCATCCTGATTTTTGATTCTTACACTTTGGTCCAGACCTGCATGATAAGGAGCAGCATTGATTCCATTTACCCTGAGCAGTTCGGCGATTTCTTCCACTTTTTTTCTGCTCAGACAGTAAATGATACCTGACTTTCCTTTATGGGTTTTGATATATTTGATGATCTGCTTTTTGGTTTCATTCTTATGTTTTGGCCTTACCTCGTAATAAAGGTTCGTCCTATTAAAAGAGGATTTAAAAAGATCGGCTTCTTCCATTTGAAGATTTCGCTGAATGTCCTGCTGAACTTTGGGTGTTGCAGTAGCAGTGAGTGCAATAATAGGAAGGGTAGTTCCTATTTGGGCGATAATGGATTTGATTTTACGGTATTCAGGCCTGAAATCATGGCCCCATTCCGAAATACAATGCGCTTCATCAATGGCAACAAAACTTATGTTGGCCTCCTTCAGAAACAGCACATTTTCTTCTTTGGTCAAGGATTCAGGTGCTACATAGAGCAATTTTGTTTTGCCTGAAAGCACTTCCTTTTTGACTTTGTTGGTTTCAGACTTATTGAGTGTAGAATTCAGAAAATATGCATTTACACCAAATGCATTTAATTGATCCACCTGATTTTTCATCAATGCTATCAATGGAGAGATTACTATGGCAGTACCTTCATTGACTACAGCAGGAAATTGATAGCAAAGGGATTTTCCGGCCCCCGTTGGCATGATGACAAATGTATTTCGGCCATTCAGCACATTATCCACAATGGCTTCTTGAGTTCCTCGGAACTGATTGAAACCAAAAATTTTTTTGAGTTTTTCTTTTACGCTTTGATCCACAGTTTGCATGATATTACAATGTTACCCTAATCGGCATCCATTAAATTTTAAAGGAATTCTTTTATACCTTTGTTACAAATTTAATGATTAACGACAGTAATTTTGAAGTTAACAAAAAATATTAAAAGTAGCGCCATAAAAGTACTTCAATTGGAGGCAGATGCTATTCAAAATTTAATCAATTATATTGATGATGAGTTTGAGGCCTGTGTGGAGGCTATTTTGAATTCTAAGGGAAGAGTAGTAATTACGGGAATTGGTAAAAGTGCCATTATTGCAAATAAGATTGTGGCAACTATGAATTCAACCGGCACACCTGCGATTTTTATGCATGCAGCTGATGCTATTCATGGCGACCTTGGGATGGTACAGAAAGACGATTTCGTTATTTGTATTTCAAAAAGTGGGAATACCCCTGAAATAAAAATTCTTGTACCTCTTTTAAAAAGGCTTGGTTCCAAACTTATTGCTTTGGTCAGCAATACAGATAGCTATCTTGCCGAACATGCTGATTTTGTTCTCAATGCAACCATTGCAGAAGAAGCATGTCCCAATAACCTTGCACCAACTACAAGTACTACAGCACATTTAGCGCTTGGGGATGCTTTGGCTGTTTGTCTTTTGGAAGCAAAGGGTTTCAGCAGTGAGGACTTTGCCAAGTATCATCCTGGAGGAGCACTTGGAAAACAATTGTACTTGACGGTAGGGGATGTGGTCCCGAAAAATATGGTACCCAAAGTTAGGGAAGACGCCAAGCTCCCTGAAATCATCATGGAAATCAGCAGTAAACGGCTAGGAGCAACTTCCGTTCTTGATCACAATGGCAGACTTGTAGGGATTATTACTGATGGCGACCTGAGGCGAATGCTTCAAAAAATGCAGGATATTACAAAGGTTGTTGCCAAAGATATCATGACCTTAAATCCAAAGTCAATTGCAGTTGACGAGTATGCAATCCGTGCTTTAAATCGGATGAAAGAGTTTAATATCACACAACTTGTAGCTTTGGATGGTGAGAAAGTTGCAGGTTTTATACATATTCACGATCTTATGAAAGAAGGAATCGTTTAAATTACGAAAATGCAAAACAAACCATATATTGTAATTATGGCGGGAGGAATTGGTTCCCGCTTTTGGCCATACAGTAGAAATAAAAGACCCAAACAATTTTTAGATATTCTAGGGACAGGAAGGACCCTTCTTCAGATGACTTATGATCGGTTTGTTAAATTATCTGACAAGTCTCTGTTTTATGTAGTGACATTTAAAAAATATTACAATATAGTTCGTGAACAGCTTCCTGATGTTCCCGCAAACCAAATCCTCACTGAGCCATTACGAAGAAATACTGCCACCTGTGTGGCTTATGCCAGTTACCGAATTTTCCAAAAAGACCCTGATGCCAAATTGATAATAACACCCGCAGATCATCTTATTATACAGGAGGGGAATTTTTACAGTGCCATGGACATGGCGCTTCAAGCTGCTGAACAAGATGAAAAGCTGATTACCTTAGGAATTAGGCCAAACAGACCTGAAACTGGCTATGGATATATCCAATACATTAGTAATCATGGAAATCCAGTCAAGAAAGTAAAAACATTTACCGAAAAACCCAATATAAAACTGGCTATGACTTTTTTGGAAAGCGGTGATTTTGTGTGGAATTCAGGGATATTTATTTGGAAGGCAAAAAGTATTATCAAAGCTTTTGAAAAATATATGCCCGATGTGGCGGAAGCTTTTGAGGAAGGGTTTGCACATTATGGCAAACCTGACGAAGAAGAATATACCAAAAAAGCATATTCCTTAGTTAAAAATATTTCCATCGACTATGGCATCATGGAAAAAGCCGATGAGGTTTATACTGTTCTTGGAGAATTTGGTTGGTCGGACTTGGGTTCCTGGTTAAGTTTGCATGAAACCAGAGTAAAAGATGATTTGGGAAATGTGGTAGATGCCAATGCGGTTCTTTTTGATACCAAAAACTGCTTTATTAGAGTTAGCCCAGAAAAACTAGTAGTCATTGAAGGTTTGGACAACTTTCTAGTTACCGAATCTGATAATGTTTTATTGATATGTAAATTAAACGGTGATAAAAAATTCAGGGAATTTGTAACTGAAGCCAAAAAGAAAGGGGAAGATTATGTTTAAAAAGTTTAAAAGATTTAGGGTTAGTCCATTTTTATTGGTACTTATTTTTCTGGTATTTTCCTGTAGCAAAGAAGACGAACAGCCGCCCATCAGTATTTATGGAAATTATGTAGTAACTGCTGTAGAAACCAACGGCCAATTTGATTTTCTTAATACAGGAACAATTTCTTCCGATCTGAAAAAACAGGTAGAGGAGACTCAAGGATTCAACTACAGTTCAAACCTCCTTACCATTATATCGGGTAATCCAGATATGGTCAATGTGACCCTTATTGAACCAAATGTGTTGACCACGCTACCGGATAATTTGCCTTTGATTAGGTATGGGAATGTTCCTAAAACATTGATTATAGACTTGGAAGTGGGTAGCAAAAATTTTACTATCATAACTCCAAATATAATTACTGAGGAAATTGGAAGAATTGAGGAAATGGAAATGCTCAATCAGTTTCAGATCAAAGTGCAAGTTCCACAACGGATTTATGATTTTAATACGCAAGCATGGGTGAATACTATTGTCACCTATACTTTTAACCGGTTATATGTATAAAGATATCACCATTTCTGAGGCTCAAAAATTGGTCGATGAATGGATCAAAACTGTTGGAGTCCGGTACTTCAATGAATTGACCAATACAGCTATCCTGATGGAGGAAGTGGGGGAATTGGCCCGCATTATGGCCAGAAAATATGGTGAGCAATCCTTCAAAGAATCAGATGAGGAAGTCAATATGGCTGATGAAATGGCAGATGTGCTTTGGGTTCTGATTTGTCTGGCAAACCAAACAGGAGTAGATTTGACAGATGCCCTTCATAAGAATTTTGAGAAAAAAAACATCAGGGATAAGGACCGGCACAAGGAGAATAAAAAGTTGAGGTGATAGTTTGAATATTTTTTTTAGAATTAAATGTTGATCATATTTATTTTATATTTAGTGATATCTGCTTATCGGCAGGCAGGTTGGATATTACTTGATACTTTTTGAAAGTATACGATGTTTGAATTTTTCCATTTATGAAGTAATTCCTACTTCAGTTTTGTACATTTAAGGTAATAGCACTTGCAAAACAACCCTAAATGAACCAGTTATGGATATCAGGATTTATTTCTTAAGCCTTTTGCTTATTTTCTTCCATGTCTCAGATTCTAAAGAAATTGGTCTTCGAGATAGTCAAATCAATGATGAGTTTGAAATTAAAAGGGGAACCAATATCAGTCACTGGCTTTCGCAAAGTAAAAGGAGGGGGCAAGAGAGGCTTGAATTTTTTACCGAAAACGACGTTAAATTTCTGGCTGACTTGGGTTTTGATCATATCAGGATACCCATAGACGAAGAGCAAATGTGGAAAGAATCCGGAGAGATAGACTCAGAGGCATTTACGCTTTTACATCATAGCATAAAATGGAGTGAGGAATATGGCCTAAAGGTAATTGTAGATTTACATATCTTGCGTTCCCATTATTTCAATGCTGACGTCAAACCTTTGTGGACTGAAGCATCAGCTCAGGAAAGATTTTTTCAATGCTGGAGGGACCTTTCAGAAGAATTGAAATGGTATCCGGTCAGTATGTTAGCTTATGAACTTATGAATGAACCGGTAGCAGATGACCCTGAGGATTGGAATAAACTGGTCGCTAGGGCAGTGGAAGAGATAAGAAAAAATGAACCTGATCGAAAAATAGTAATCGGGTCCAACAGATGGCAAAATGCAGATACGTTTGATGAATTGAAAGTCCCTGAAAATGACCCGAATATCATATTGAGTTTTCACATGTATGAACCAATGCTCCTGACACATTATCAGGCCTCATGGACCAGTACCAAAGACTACAGTGGCCCGGTCAATTATCCCGGGCAAATTGTAAGACATGAAGATCTGAACAATTTGGAAGAACCATTAGCCTCTATTATGGCCCGGCAGCAAAAGTATTATGACAAAGCTTCCATTGAAAAACATTTTGAAAAACCCATTAGAATAGCAAAGAAATACAATCTTCCGCTTTATTGTGGAGAATGGGGAGCTTATCCGACCACACCGGAAAAAGCCAGGTACCAATGGTATGAAGATGTCAGGGATGTGTTGGAGAAAAATAATATAGCTTGGACAACTTGGGATTACAAAGGAGGATTTGGGATTGTGAGAAACGGTGAAGAGGATCGGGAATTGATAAAAGTCTTGTTAAAATAAAAAGAGGCAGGATTTTGTCTGCCTCTTTTTATTTTTTTATTACCCCAACCAACTGGTCCAAGGAATTCTTGATAAAATCAGAAGCAAACCCACTGCATACATCATATAAATAGACCTGAATTTGGCCCTACTTTCAGTTAATTTTTTTGCTCTGGAATATCCAATGGTGATGATAACTATAGCGACGATATTGATCAATGGATGTTCTACGGCGGTAAGCCTTGCTGCACTGTCTGACATCGCCCCACCACCTTTCAACAATGCAAATCCAAGTGGACTGACAAAATATAGGATGAGTCCAACCAATAATTGGACATGGGCCAAAATAAAACCTATCAAAGCTATCTTTCTGTCTTTTTCAGTGTACACTTTGTTAGACAAAGCCCCTATTAAGGCATAAATAAATATGACTGCCAAAGCTGCTAAAGCCAGATAAGCCAGTCCGGAATGTAAGTGTTTTAATCCTGTATACATGTTTTAAATTTTTGTTTTAAAATTAGGGTTTATTCCTGCAATGTCATTAGTTAGCAAAGATATTTTTGTTTTTCATATATAAACTAGTGAAATACTTTTTCAGAGTGTAAGATGAGATTAGAAGCGAGAACCGAGAGACGAGAGATGAGATGAAGTTGTCCAAAGGTTGTCCCTAAATTGAGCCAGAGACTCAATACTCAATGATCCAAAGCCACAGACTTCGGATAACGAATTCTTAAATCTAAAATCTACAATCTAAGATCTACCCTTTCCCCTAATCCACATACAAAACCAAACCTTTCAAATACTCACTCTCGGTATGGAAGATATTGACAGGATGATCAGCGGGTTGGGAGAGGTGGTGCAGGATACGGACATTTCTTCCAACTTCCATGGCTGCTGCTGTAACCGTTTTGGCAAAAAGCTCCTTGTCAACTACCTGAGAACATGAAAAAGTGAATAATATCCCACCTGATTTGATTCTTTTTAAGGCTTCTGCATTCAATCTCTTATAAGCTTGTACTGCATTGTGTTTGGATTTTATGTTTTTGGCAAAGGCCGGTGGGTCAAGCACGATAACATCATAATCGGATTCAATTTCTCTGATATATTTTACCACATCTGCTACAATGGATTGATGAATCCCATGGAAATCAGAATTCAAAGCCACGTTTTTATCAGTAAGTTCTATGGCTTTGGCGGAGATGTCAACGGAATGGACTTCTGTTGCTCCTTCCTTCAATGCGGCTACTGAAAAACCACCTGAGTAACAAAAGGTGTTCAAAACCTTTTTCCCTTTGCTGTATTGGCCAAAGAGTTTTCGGTTTTCCCTTTGATCTACGAAAAATCCTGTTTTCTGACCTTTTTCCCAATCTATTTCATATTTACAGCCATATTCCAAAACCAGATTGGTTTCAGGATTTCCAAACAACATCCTGTTTTCTACACCTATATCTCTTGGTAAGGTCTCTGAGCTTTTCTCATAAACTGCCTTTAATGATTGGCCATATATTTTTTGCAGGGCAGAACTGATTTCTTTGACATGCTTGTACATTCCCACATGATGTGTCTGAATGACCGCAGTATCATTGTAGAAATCGATGATCAATCCCGGTAGCCGATCTCCTTCGCCATGGACCAACCTGTATACATTGGTGCCGGGATTATTGGTCAATCCAATACTTTTACGCACCTGATAGGCATTATGAAGTTTTTTATCCCAAAAATCCGAGTCAATCATCTCCTCTTCAAAACTCACTACCCTGACCATGATGGAACCATATTGGAAATGGCCTACTCCCAAAAAAATATCCTTGGAACTGAAAATCTGTACCAAGTCCCCATTTTTTAGGTCATCACTCTTTGTATCTATGGCTCCCGAAAAAACCCAATGGTGTTTTCTGTAGAGAGAGATTTCTTTGTTTTTGTGAAGCTTGATGATTGGATAGGAAAGCATGATTGGCGCTAGAAAGCTTTTAATTTATTATTGTATTCCGTTTTAACAGAGGGTAAATATAACTCCTAAAAGTTTGTTAAATGCCTGAATTTTATTTTGGTAAAAATTGCAATTTTTATTTCAACTTAAATTATTGTAATAGTCTCGTTTTCAGTAACTTTAATTCAGTTAGCCAATTATTGATTCCTAAAGCGTTTTGAGGGAATTTTGTCAATTATCATTTTAACCTAAATCTCACCAATATGAAAAATTATTGTCAATCGTATCTATGTTTTGCAATAGTGATGATGCTATTCTCCTGTGAAGCCTTCAAGCAGGAAAATCCTATTAAGGAAATAATTACCGAGGAGAATCTGAATGATCTTACCGCAAAGAAAAAAGCCTCTTTCTCGAATTATGGAGCTTTTTTGACGGGTACCGAAGAAGTGGATCCAGTGGACGCCATGGGGACAGGTGCGGCTTTCTTTGAACTCGTAGATGGAGGTATGGGTATCAAATACCAGATCAGGGTTGCCAATATGGAAGGTATTGTCGCAGGCCATATCCATACAGCGGCATTTGGAGTAAATGGTCCTGTGGTGGCCTTCCTTTTTCCCAATCAGATAGCCTCTCCTTTGGTGAATGGGGTAATAGCAGAAGGTACTATTACTGAATCCCAGCTTAGAGGTCCTTTTCTCGGAATGTCCCTTGATGTTTTGATTGATGCGCTAAATGATGGAATGGCTTATGTAAATATTCATACTGGTAAATTTCCAGGTGGAGAAATCAGAGGTCAGATCAGTGGTGTGCAACCTGGTAACAACCGGAATTTTACAACCCAGCTGTCTGGAAATGAGGAAGTTCCTCCTGCGGATACCAAGGCAGTTGGAACTGGTATTTTTAAATTCGATTCCAAGATCGCCGCTTTGAACTTCCAGGTAAATGTTGCACAATTGGAAAATGTGAGATTTGCACATATTCATATAGGAAAAAAAGGATCCAACGGCCCACCTGTTACATTTTTGAAGGCCGATAAAGTCGAAGGACCTGTAAACGGGGTTTATGCAAAAGGAACCTTATGTGCGGAAGATCTAATAGGAAAAATGCTTGGAGGTGATTTACTGATTTTGAGAGAAGCCTTCAGGACGGGTAATGCTTATGTAAATGTCCATACTGACAAATTTCCAGGGGGTGAATTGAGAGGTCAATTGTAATCTGCATTTCAAACTATATCAAATTAAAGGCTATTCTCAAAGGGGATGGCCTTTTTTACTTATTTTGTCTTGCATGATTGTTTTGTTTTTGACCGGAAAAGCAAAAGATCCCAAAACCATAGAAACTGCACTGACGACCAATGCCGGTAAATGCGGATAAACTGACAATTCCATCAATGAAAATCCCAAATAGGCTATCATCCCAAAGACGATGGACATCAAAGCACCCATTTCGGAAGCTTTTTTCCAATATAATCCTGCTGTAAGCGGAACGAACAATGATACCAACATCAATATAGATGCCCCGGCGACAAGTTCATAAATATTGGTTTTCCATTGGGCCATCAACACTGCCACGACAGCGACAGCAATAATATTTATCCTCAAAATCCACAAAAAATGTTTCTCCTGAAGTTTTTTCCCAAAATATGGCCTGATCAGGTTTTCTGAAATGATGGCTGATGGTGCCAGTAAGCCAGAGCTTGTGGTACTCATGATGGCTGAAATCAATGCCCCGAAAAACAGAATCTGAACATGCATGCCACTGTGCCTCAACACCATTTCCGGAAGAAGCAGCTGTCTGTTTTCAAGGTAGATTTCAGGATAGAGGTATTTTGCCCCAAGGGCAATAAATAAAGGCAGCAGCCCAATGGTCACATAAAAACCTCCGGCAAGGTAAGTGGAACGGATAGCGACCTTTTCCGATTTGGCGGACATCACCCGTTGGTAAACGTCCTGACTGGGAATACTTCCTAACCCTATTATCATCCAAGCCCCAAGATAATTCATCCATGAAATCGCGTTGGTATCGGGGAAAAACTGAAAACTGCCTTCAGGCGCTGATTCCAAGATGGGCATCACGCCACCTGCTTTCTCGGCAACCAAAAATGTCACCCAGATCAATCCAATCACAATCAAAGTTGTCTGAATGAAATCCGTGATAGAGATGGCCCACATCCCTCCAAGAAAAGTGTAGAAAACCACTATGCCTGCACTGATGACTATTCCCTGCGAAATGCTGATATCTGAAACAGTGGTAAATATTAGGGATAAAGCAACCAATTGTGCGGCCACATATCCGAAATATGGAGGAATCATAAAGACGGAAGCAAAAAACTCCACCCGCTTTCCAAAGATCCGCTTGTACACATCACCAATTGTAAGGACATTCATCTTGTACATGGGTCTCAGGTAAAACATACCGAACAATACCAGACACAATGCCCCACCAAACGGATCTTCCATCACACCCTGAAGGCCGTGTTCGAGGTATTCTGATGATGCACCAAAAATGGTCTCAGAACCAAACCAGGTAGCAAACAATGCTGAGGCCGATAAAAAAAGAGGCAATTGCCTTCCAGCCAAAACAAAATCACTTGAGTTTTTTACCAGCTTGGAAGACCAAGCACCTATTGCTACGGTGATTGCTATGTAGATGATAATTGCTGTGAGAAGCAAAGGGACTTGATTTAAAATTTTGAATTCAGATTTGAGACTTGTATCCAGACCGGTGGGTTTGCGATAAGAACCAAAACGCAAGGTTCAAATCTTATTATAAACTTTGGGCTGTTGTATGGACTTAGCAATATATTACATTAAATAAAAAAAATGATAAGAGGAAGTATCTTTAATCAATTTCAGATTAATTCACTGCCTCTACAGTGTAACCTGCTTTTCTCAATAATGCGATAACTCCCGTTTCTGAAGCTAAATGACCACTTCCCACTGCAATGAAGGTGGGTTGCTGATGGATCAATTCTTCTATGATCGGAATCCAATTGGCATTTCTGTCAGCCAAAAGCAGGTTGCCATATTCTTTGAACATTTCATTTTCTGTGATCATTTCGTAAAGTCCTTCGATATCTTCTTCCAAGTAGGCAGCCACCAAGCTTTCGAATTCCTCCATGCCTTCATCTTCGGTGACAAGTTTGGCCAAATCATCTATTTGCATTTTTTGAGGTATTTCATCAAATATTCCAACCTGAAAAGCAAAACTTTCCAAGCCTACCATTTCCATTTTTCTGTCTTTGGCTTTTTCCACAAAATACATTTCATAGCTGCTTTGCTCCTCGCAGGGCAATCTTTTGATCATGACCATGGATGAAAGGACAAAGGGTTTCAAAACGCCCAATTGATCCAATCCAGCACCATAGGATTTGATCAGAAATTCATCTAAGGCGACTGCTTGATCGCCAGTGAATTCACCTTTGATGTTTTTGAATCCTTCATTGATGGAAAGCTGTTGCATCTCTGCCATCATATTCGGATCCATCATATTCAGTTCTAAGGCTATTTTCTGTGTGGATTCCAGAGCATTTTCGATCCTTTCATCCATAAAGAACTGATCTTGGCAAATGATATGGATTGTGCCGAATAGATAGGATTCCTTTTCAAGTCCTTTTCCCGAAATCTTCCACAAAAGTGAATTTTCATCTCCATCATTGGCAACGACAGGAAAAACCAACATGACCAAAAAGAGGGTGACAATTAGGTGTTTTGATTTGACAGTATTCATGATAAAATAATTTTTATAATTTATATTGGATCAAAAATAAAGATTAAATAAAACATTTATTTCTAAAAATACAGCAATGCTTAATTGAGATTATAAACGCAGGCATGATTTAACTTCCTCCTTTATTTTCATCATATTGATAAATTTCTTTATTCCTTGATTATTCAGAATTTCTCATGTAGCAATTTGGGTGATGCCTCAGAATTTTGCAATGGTAATAAATGTCACAGATTAATTGTTCATTTACAATCAATTTTACAATCGATAAATACTTTGGGTAAATCTGATCTGTACAAAAAAGCCTATTTAACTCTAAAAAATTGGCAGATTGGATTCTTTAAAAAAAACTTAACCTAATTCAAACAAAAAACCTTAAATGAAAAATTCCAAAAGAGAATTTCTAAAAAAACTTACTGCGGTGGGAGCAAGTTCAGGCTTAATCGGAGCGGGTTCTTTAGTAACCTCATGTGGATCTTCAGATAAAAAATCCAAAATGACAGGAGAGCAAGATCCACCAATAGAATTTACCGCCACTATTTTTCAAACAACAGACGTACATTGTCAGGTCCACCCACATGATGAGTTATTTTGGGAGGATGGAAAGATTGTATTTAGAAAAACAGGTGGATATGCCAACATCCATACTTTTATTCAACAGGAAAGAGCTAATGCTGAATATTCATTCTTAGTAGATACAGGAGATATGTTTCAAGGCTCAATGCTTTCTGTAAAAACGCTGGGAGAAGCGATTGTCCCAATATTAAATGCGATGTCTTATGATTTATACTCACCAGGAAATTGGGAAGTAGTTTACAACAAAGGGCCAATGCAGCAGTTATTGGGGGCACTTCATGCTGGAAAAGTATGTGCCAATATGTACCACGATCTTGGGAATGGAGAAAGGGGTGAATTGATTTTCCCTCCCTATTACATCTGGAATGTAAATGGAGTGAAATTTGGATTTATAGGGTATGACGACCACTTGATACCAAAACGGCAATCACCTGGCTACAGTGAGGGTATTATATTTACCAAGCCGGATATGAATCTCGCGCATTATGTGGATGTATTAAGAAATCAGGAAAATTGCGCCTTTGTGGCAATCATGTCGCATACAGGTTTATCTCAGGAAATAGCACTTTCCAATAATCCTGCCTGTGAAGGTGTGAATTATATTTTGGGTGCTGATACCCATGAAAGGGTCAGAAAGCCCATTCAAGGAAAATATGCCAAGGTGGTACAGCCTGGCGCTTTTGGATCATTCTTGGGTAAACTTCAATTGCAGATCAACGACGGAAAGATTGTTAGTGATACTTATGAATTGTTGGAAATAGATGCAGGAAAGGTAACTCCGTCTCAAAGAATTTTAAAAATTATTGAGCAGGTAGAAGCACCATATAAGGAAGAAATCAATACCGTTGTCGGTTACAGCACCACTCCACTATACCGTTATTTTGTGATTGAAAATCCGATTGATACCATGGTGGTGGATGCCGTCAAATGGCAATTGCCTGAAGTGGATATTTCTCTTTCCAATGGTTTTAGATTCTGTCCTCCACTTGCTACACCTGATGAGACTGGGAATATTCCGATTTCAAGGGGATTTATCTATGACATGCTACCTGTGAACAGTGTGGTCCGGACTGGTGAAGTTACAGGAAAACAGCTCTATGATTGGATGGAAAATGAGCTCAACAATGTATTTGCTGAGGATGCCGGAAAAAGGTTTGGTGGATGGGTAACCAAATTCAAAGGAATGAAAATCACGTTCAATGCTTTTGGGGAAGAGGGTAAAAGAATTCAATCATTCACTGTCAAAGGTGAACCTTTGGACCTTAACAAAACCTATTCCATTTCTGCCTGTGAAAGAGAAGGTGACCCACTAGATGTGATATGCAGAATGAGCAACGTAAAAAATGTGGTCAATACGCCCTATACACTACACCAAGCGATGTTAGGTTACTTGGCAGAAAACTCACCTGTCACCCCAACCCCAAGAGGAGATGCAAAAGCACTTGACGCCCCAGCGACTTTATTGAGTCAGGTTTCAGGTGTGGATTATGAGTTTAGGTAGTTTTTCAGTTGGCAGTGATCAGTTTTCAGTAGGCAGTTTTCAGTAGACATTTTGAAGTGTGGGCAAACTGCTTACTTTACACTGCAAACTGCCTACTTTAATACCGTCTTCTTCTCCCTTGATTCTGCTGTGGCTTCTTCTTTTTCTCTGGGGCTTGTTCTTTCATGACGCCTTTGAATTCATAAGGATGATCTTGGACAATAGGGATTTTCTTTCCGATTAGTTTTTCGATATCCTTGAGGTCCTTCAGTTCTTCTGCATCACAAAATGACATGGCAATACCGGAATTCCCGGCCCGGCCTGTTCTACCGATTCGGTGAACATAAGTTTCCGGAATATTTGGCAAATCAAAATTAAAGACATTGGCCAACTCATCGATATCAATTCCTCTTGCGGCTATATCAGTAGCTACCAATACCTGTAGCTTACCACTTTTAAAATCATTTAAGGCATTTTGTCTAGCATTTTGACTTTTGTTGCCATGGATAGCAGCTGCTTTTACATTTTCCTTCACAAGAAATTTGACAACCCGATCAGCGCCATGTTTGGTCCGGGTAAACACCAATGCAGATCCGATATTCTTTTTATCCAAAAGATGTAATAACAGTTTTGGCTTGTCTGCTTTGTAGGTAAGGAAAAGCTTTTGCTCTATTTTATCCACTGTAGATGAAGGTGGAGTAACTTCCACAAAAGCAGGTTTGGTCAATAAAGTATCAGCCAATTTCTGGATTTCAGGAGGCATGGTGGCCGAGAAAAACAAAGTCTGTCTTTTCTGGGGAAGCAGTGCGATGATTTTTTTCACATCATGGATAAAACCCATGTCCAACATCCTGTCAGCTTCATCCAAAACAAATATTTCAAGCTGCCTTAGATCAACAAATTTTTGGTTGATCAGATCAATAAGTCTTCCGGGAGTGGCTACCAGTACATCAATACCTCTTTTAAGTGCATTGGTCTGATGGAGTTGGGACACTCCGCCAAAAATAACGGTATGTCTGATATCTGCAAATTTGCCATAGGCGGCAAAACTTTCGTCAATCTGAATGGCCAATTCTCTAGTTGGGGTCAAGATCAGGGATTTGATTCCAGGTCTTCTTTGTTTGTGCTGACTGAGCAATTGTATGATGGGTATTGCAAAAGCAGCGGTTTTTCCTGTGCCAGTTTGCGCGCATCCCAGTAAGTCCCTACCTCCTAGTACGAGAGGGATTGCTTGTTGCTGAATGGGTGTGGGGGTAGTGTATCCTTCATTGGCGACCGCCTTGAGAATAGGGTCAATAATTCCTAAATTTTTGAATGCCATTTTGGCTGAATGTAAATAAGCCGAAAAAGATGTTGTATGGTCTGTTTCAGCAGGGAGATCGATTAAAAGCGGCTTACAACTTGCCGTGCTTTGTTATAAAGTGGATCAAAGGTAGTGTTTTTTGGGGAGGATTTACTTTTTGGTTTATCTATTGGTGAGTATCCCCAAACTTTAAGCGCCATTATTCATGGAAAAAGGAGAATAAACACATCACTTGCTTTAAGTATTGAAGAAGCATTGGGAATGGAACAAGGGACATTAATGCTAATATTGGTATACCATGACATTAAGAAGGAAGAAATTAAAAAACATGAAAAAGTAAAACCGGATCCAAATTGCCTAAAGGGGAAATATTGGGAGTTGATCAAACTTGATATGGTTGAGGCTATCGAAAAGTACAAAATTGGACAAACTTTTTACTAAAAATTATCAACCCTTTATTCATGCTTTCTAACATAATTCAATCCACTTTTGTTGATTTATTACTGATTTCCTTAAGTGGGGAGATTTGCATTTCAAATATTTAACTTATCATGTGCTTTAAGTCATTGTTTAAGTTTTGATTATTAGAAGATTGAATGCATATTTACTTAATCATCCTTAGTTCATCCTACCAATTCATTAATCCCAGTTTTATTTATTAATTGATTTATTATGTTAACAGTGCTATTGCTGTTTTTTTCGTTTACAGCACCCTTATCACCCCAACAATCATATCCCGACAGTTTACAAGCAATAATTAATCAAGCTGAAAATGATTCCATTAAAGCGCATTTGTATTTTAGTCTGAGCAAGCATTACTACACTTTTGATCAGGACAGTGCGATTTATTTTGCAAATAAATCCATTGAAATTTCTGAAAAGTCAGGATTGAAAAAAAACCAAGGCAATGCTTTAAACATATTGGGTGTAAGTAATTTAATCAAATCAGATTATGAGGAAGCATTAAAAGCCCATTATGAAGCACTCAAAATCCGGGAAGTGCTATTGGATTCAGTAGGTATGTTGGAATCTAATCTTAATCTTGGAAACATCTACTACCGTTTAAAAGAACTGGATAAAGCGGCGAAATTCTACCATGAGGCACTTTTTTTCGGATTAAAAACCAATAATCTAAGAGGACAGGCACTCATTTATAACAACTTGGGAAGCTATCATCTGGATAATTGGAATTTGAACAAAAATCAAAAAGACTTTGACGCGGCAATGGGATATCTGCAACAGGCTTTAGAGATCAAAGAGACCTTGGGAGACCATAGGGGAATGATCAATACGCTTAATCAGTTATCGGACCTTTATGAAGAAATCGGAGACGAGAAAAAGAGGTTTGAATTACTACAACGTGCTTGGGTGATATCCAATAAATTCAATGATGTGGAGAGTAAACTTGCAGTTTTGAGTAACCTTGCTGAATATTACTTTGAAAAAGGCGAAATGAATAAAGCCTTGGATTATGCCAATCAACAATTTGGAATTGCCGAAAATTCCAAATCAGAATATCAAATTTCCGTAGCTGCAGAAAAAATTGCCAAAATTGCAGCTTCACTCAAAAACTATTCCTTAGCCTACCGATACCTGGCTATTCAAAAAGCGAATGAGGAGATTTTGTTCAATGAAAATAGGCAAAAAATCAGGGACGAACTTACCGTCCAATATGAAACTGAAAAGAAAGAACTTGAAAACCAACAACTCCTAAAAGACCAGGAATATTATGCGCTTTCCTTGAAAAGGAAAAATGAGTTGTTGATAACCATTATCACAGCCGTGCTGTTATTGTTGTTTTTAATGTGGATTCAATTTCAAAATCATAGAAATCTAAAATCAACACACAAAAAACTAGGAGAAGCACATGCTTTGGTGAATCTGCAGCATCGTCAGATCCAGAAACAAGCCGAAAACCTGCAAGAAACCAACCAAGCCCTGAATGTTGCCAACAAATTTAGGGATAAAATATTTTCAGTAATATCCCATGATCTCAGAGCCCCTTTTGCCAATATCCAAAGTACCATTTCACTTTGGAATTCGCAGATTCTATCAATTCAGGAATTGGAGGAATTGATGTCAATGATTTCGAAGAATAATGATGCTGCTTTTTTGATGTTGGAAAATCTCCTGGAATGGGCAAGAACTCAAATGGAATCGAATGAGTTACAATTTCATGAAATTAATCTGAACAAGCTCGTAGAGGAAAATAAACAGCTTTTCAATGTTCAAATGAAACGAAAAAACGTGGAATTAATCAATCATATTCCGGAAAGCAGGTTTATAAACAGCGATAAAGAGAGATTGAATTTTATCATCAGAAACTTCCTGCTGAATGCGATCAAATTCACACCGGAGGGTGGTAAAATAGAGGTGGACTTTAAAGACATTAATAATGGGGAAATCCTTGTTAAGGATTCTGGAATAGGCATTAAACCGGAGTTGGTTACCAAACTATTTAAAAATCAGACTTTATCTACCAAAGGCACTGGCGGTGAAAGCGGGGCTGGGATAGGCTTGATGCTCTGCAGGGATTTTGCAGAAAGCATAGACGCTGAATTAGCGGTTGAAAGTACAGAAAACAAAGGGAGCACATTTATCATCAGGTTGGATGCAAAACAGGCCGCCGCTAAAGTAAAAAGTAATAGTAAAATTTTGCAGAGTTAAAAAACTCCTTTAACATAATTCAATCCACTTGAAGTACATAACCTCGACCTCGGATATTTTTGAGTTCGATATTAGGATCGCGTAGTAGTTTTTTTCTGAGTTTGGAGACAAACATGTCCAGACTTCTGCCGACAAATACCCCTTCATCTTCCCAAATTTCTTTGAGCAGGCGATCTCTCTCAAGAATCTCGTTTTGGTGGGAGGCAAAAAGTTTGAGCAGCTTGTTTTCTTTTTGTGAAAGTTCGATTTCTTCTTTTCCGATTCTCAAGAGGTAGCTCTCGTATTTGAAATCATATTTTCCGATATAAAGTGATGGGGATTGGTCAAGGGCTTGTTTCCTTTCGGGTTTTGAATGATTTTTTTTGAACATAAACAAAAAGCCAAATGCAAGGATTCCAATGAAGATAGGGATTGAAAAATTTGAAGCTTTCAGTTGGTTTGGTTCAAACTGGATTTTGATCCTGTAACAATCCTTGGGTTGGATTCGGCCTTGGCAGGGAACAATGGTTTTGTCTTTGTGGCCGGACATTTGATAGCCATATACAATCTGGTTTCCTTTGCATTGCAGTACATTAACCCGGTAATTTTCCTCCCCATCTATACCTTCCTTAAGTCCGGCATGGATCACTTTGACCAAAGTATCTGGCTCAAATTGGAACGGGCTTTCAAATAGGATGATAAATTCACCTTCACTGATTTTATCGATGGGCAAAACCCTTGAAGTGGTGTCTCCTGAGGCGAGTAGGATTTTATGTCCAACATTCCTCAATCTGATTTCCCTGTTTTCCGCAAAGTCATTTGAATTCCAAGGCCAAAGGATGGCCACCATCAATATCATGGAGAGCATTCCGAGACCAGCTGGTTGTAGCAGTTTTTTCATTGATCAAATTTAAGGTTTAAATGTGACCCTAAAAGCAATTTTACCATGATTTACATTCTTTTTACATTCCATTTACCGTCTCAGCTTTGTATAGACATAAGTTTGGGCATTCTAAACCAATTAAAATGAAAAAACACGTAAGATTATTCGCCTGGTTATTGACAGTTGGTTATTGCACTTCCTGTAACCCACAAAATAAGACAGAATTATCAAAAAGCAGTATCGAATCCGAATCCAAATACTTTTATACTTCTGATTCCCCAATCAGTATTGTACGTAATATTGAGCAGGATAGAAATGGCAACCTATGGTTGGCTTCATGGGAGGGTATTTTTCGATATGATGGAAAGGCATTTACCAATGTTACAAGGGATTTGACTTCAGCCCGTTTCTTTTCTGTTTTGGAAGATAGCAAAGGCAACATGTGGTTTGGTTCTATTGGCTCAGGAGTTTTTTACTATGATGGTAAATCTTTCCAAAACTTCACAACCAAGGACGGGCTTTTAAATAATGATGTTGTTAGTATTTATGAAGATAAATCCGGTAATATTTGGTTCGGTGTTTTTGGAGGAGCTAGCCGGTATGATGGAAAATCGTTTCGGAATTATATCATAAATGAAAATGAGATGAATGAAGACCTGATGGGCAGGACATTTTCGGAAAGGCCCCTTTATGAAGTTAATGCTATCATAGAAGACAAAACCGGCAAATTTTGGTTTGCTACAAGGGGCAATACCTTTGTTTTCGACGGAAAGGGTTTTGAAGTTTTCACCCAAAACGGTAAACCTTTTACAAATGTCCGCTCTTTAATAGAGGATCAAAAAGGTAATATTTGGCTTGGGGGAAATGATGGTTTGTGGCGATATGACGGAAACACTTCCACCAATATTTCACAAGGTTTTGGCGGGTTTATCTACGAAGATACAAAAGGAAGCATCTGGACAAGTTCAGAAACTTCCGAGGGTTGGGCGCTTTCCCGTTATAATGAAAATTCTTTGTCTAATAAAATTGCCATTGTACCAGAAGTAATAAAGGCAAATGAAGGGATGATTTTTGGTATTCTTGAAGCAAATGATGGAAGTATATGGTTCGGTACTTTAGATGGCGTGTATCGGTATGATGGAAATACAGTCAATAGTTTTAAAGCGATGTCAAGTCAGGAATATTTCTCGAAACTGGTGGATAAGAAAGATAATTGTTAGAGATTTTATCAGAGGTTATACTTTAAAAGTTAGAGAGGGTATATTTTCATCTATGTTTTTTTATTTGGTTTTGATTGATTCAGAAGACTGGAAGGCATTTTAGTGGATTTTTTCTAAGAAAGTTCAAATAAAATAGCAATATAAAAACGTCCGATTTTTACCAGTATTCATTTATGGGTTTGGGTTATTTTTGTGTATAATCTTAAACCACAACTAATTATGGAACGAAGAAAATTTATTGTCAC
>NZ_JBGSXS010000087.1:0-12271 GCF_041751335.1 Aquiflexum sp. | reverse complement strand
GTACCAAAAGACCGGCCAGCCCATCCAAGTAAAAACATTCACAAAGAAAGAGAAGAATGAATTTCTCGACCACTATTGGAAGCATGCACCAGCTGTGTCAGATGAATTTGTCAATTATGTTAATGCCACTCCAGGTTCAATTATAGTAGATGCGTTTTTGGAAGAGATAACTGTTTCTATGGTAAAATGGAATACAGAACCCTATACAGATGAGGAACTTGAAATTTACGAACGCTTTGCAAAAGAGTTCAGGCAAACCTATATCCGCTTTCTTGATATCAAAAAAGCGGAAGCGCAGGCAAGGGAGTCCGAAATTCAGTTAGCCCTTGAGCGAGTACGTGCCCGGACGATGGCCATGAAAAAAAGTGATGAGCTTCGAGAAGCAGTTCGTGTTATTTACGAGCAGCTGGAACAACTTCATTTTGAAGCGACTGCCTGCAATATCATCATTATGGATAAAGAATCAGGGAGCATGCAGTATTGGGTGTCTGGTTTTACGCAGGATATTTATCCTGAAAGCTATCACGTTCCATTTCTCAACCACCCCTACCTAAATGCACAGATTGAACCATGGAAACAGGGTGAAAAGTACGCCGTGATGGAATATTCAGGTGAAGAAAAGAAACGTTTTGATGAAATTTTCTTCTCAAAGACTGGTTTTAAAAATGTTCCAGAGCAGGCAAAACTGGCCATGAAAAGTTTGAAAATGGCAAAACTGTCCACGGCTTATTGCCGCTACGGTGCGCTGCAGGTTTTTGGTTTGGAGCCACTTTCTGAAAAAAAGGGGGAAATACTCCGTCGATTTGCAAAAGTATTTGATCAAACTTACTCCCGTTTCCTCGATCTTCAAAAAGCTGAAGCACAAGCCAAGGAAGCACAAATAGAAGCCGCATTGGAAAGGGTAAGATCACGAACCATGGGCATGCAAAAAGCCGAGGAATTGGGAGAAGTCGCCACGGTTTTGTTTAAAGAGATGAATGCGCTGGTTGATAATCTTTGGACCTGTGGTTTTGTACTCTGCGAACCTAATCGCCAAGAAGATGAGTGGTGGCTGAGCTTAAATAATGGTTTGATCCAACCATTCTTCCTCCCCAATATTGGGGACTTTGCCCATGAAAGCCTTTATGAGGGATGGAAAAAAGGCGAAAGCTACCGGACTGTAACCCTGCAAGACGAAGTGCTACAGGAACATTACGATTGGTTGATGAATATTCCAATCTCCAGGAAGATATTTGAGGAAATGGAAGGTTCAGGCATTCCGCGTCCAAACTGGCAGCGATTACATGCGGCCTACTTTAAGACCGGATATCTGGTGATTATTACTGAGGTGCCCTGTGAGGAGGAGGAAATATTCAAACGCTTTGCTCAGGTTTTTGATTTGACTTACACCCGCTTTTTAGACTTAAAAAAAGCCGAAGCACAAGCCCGGGAGGCACAGATTGAAGCGGCATTAGAGCGCGTTAGGTCTCGGACTATGGCCATGCATAGCAGTCAGGATGTGGATATGATAGTCACAACACTCTTTGATGAATTACTCAAACTTGGGGTAGATAAATGGATCCGTTCAGGTATTGGAATCATGGACAAATCCAGGAGAATGGAAGTTTGGACTGCCTCTACCAACCCATCAGGACAAACAGCCCTTGATAAGGGATTTTTGGATATGGAATCACATCAATTACTGAAAGAAGTCCAGGAAGCATGGGAAACAAAAAAAACAACCAATTCCTATGAATTGGTAGATGATGATTTGATCAATTACTTTAAGACGATCAATGACGCGCCAGAATATTCTTTTCAGGTAGATTTTGAAAAACTACCCAACAAAATCATCCACTATGATTTCTTCTTTCCCGAAGGGGCGCTTTTTGCTTTTTCTCCGACTCCCTTATCTGACGAAATATCAAGAGTGTTTATGCGCTTTGCCTCCGTATTTGGTCAAACATACCGTCGATACCTCGACCTGCAAAAAGCCGAAGCTCAGGCCAGAGAGGCACTGATTGAAGTGGCTTTGGAAAGGGTTCGGTCTAG
Source organism: Aquiflexum sp. (assembly GCF_041751335.1). Classification (GTDB taxonomy): domain Bacteria; phylum Bacteroidota; class Bacteroidia; order Cytophagales; family Cyclobacteriaceae; genus Aquiflexum. The sequence continues at coordinate 10,240 of NZ_JBGSXS010000087.1, read as the reverse complement.
AACCATGGCGATGCATAATAGTAATGATGTAAGTGAAGCAACAGTTACTATGTTCACGGAGCTTGAAAAACTGGGAATTGAAAACAACCGGGGTGGTATTGCTATCATCCGGGAAGATCAAACAATGGAAGTATGGAGTGTAAGCAATATTGAAGCTGGTAAAATTGTAAAAGGAGTCGGCATTTTAGAATGTAATGCACATCCTTTATGGGTGCAAATGTTCCATACTTGGAAAAACAAACAGGATTACATGCATAGTTACCTTGCCGGTAAGTCAAAAGAGGAGTATTTAGAAATCATTAACAACATTCCAAATTATCTATCGCAGCCTCTTAAGGAATTACCAGACATGAATTTTCAGGCTTATGTTTTTAAAGAAGGTACCATCTGGTCGTATTCCCTTCATCCCCATAGTGAGGAAGATCGGCAAATATTGAAACGATTTGCTTCTGCATATTCTCTAACTTTCCGAAGGTATATGGATCTTCAAAAAGCAGAAGCGCAGGCATTGGAAGCTATCAAACGGGCATCGGTTGACAGAGTCCGCGCTGAGATTGCTTCCATGCGCACCAAGCAAGATCTCGAGCGCATCACGCCCCTCATCTGGAAAGAACTCACCACACTGGGTATTCCATTTGTGCGGTGTGGGGTGTTTATCATGGATGAACAGGAAGAACTCATTCACACATTTCTATCTACACCCGATGGCAAAGCAATAGCCGCCTTTCACCTGCCATATGATTCCCCCGGCAGAACAAGTGAAATACTGGCCCATTGGATTCACAAGCAAGTATATATCGAGCACTGGGATGAGACCGCATTCAGTGAACTGGGCGACCTGTTGCTGAAACAAGGCGCGCTGCCTTCCAAAGATGTTTACCTGAAAACCGTGCCTCAAGGTGGAATTTATTTGCACTGCCTTCCCTTCATGCAGGGAATGCTCTATGTGGGTAACTCGTTGAAATTAAAGGAAGAAGATATTCAGCTAATACAATCCGTTGCCGATGCCTTCTCCACAGCCTACGCTCGCTATGAAGATTTCAACAAGCTGGAAGCTGCCAAACAACAAGTAGATAAAACGCTAGTTGATCTCAAGCAGACCCAACAACAACTTATCCAATCAGAAAAACTCGCCTCCCTCGGTCAGCTGACGGCCGGCATCGCCCACGAGATCAAGAATCCACTGAATTTTGTGAATAATTTTTCGGAGGTATCGATGGAGATGATTGAGGAGGTATTAGAAGCGAGAAGCGAGAGGCGAGAGACGAGAAGCCAGAGACAAGAATCAAAGTCTTATCCCGAGAATCAGGAAGACAAGATCCAAAAAGGGGAAAGGGATGAAAGTGAGGAGATGGAAGTTGAGATTTTGGAGGATATAAAAGCCAATTTGAAGAAAATACATGAGCATGGTTCGCGGGCAAATGGTATTGTGACATCGATGCTACAACATTCCAGAGGAGGATCAGGAAAAATGGAGCCTACTGATCTGAATGCTTTGATCAAGGAATATGTCAACCTTAGTTTTCACGGGATGCGGGCCGGAAAGAATCCGATCAATGTGGATATCCAATTGGATTTGGATCCTGATTTGGGCATGGTATCCTTGATCAAAGAAGACTTCACTAGGGTAATCATCAACCTGTGTAATAATGCCTTTGATGCAATGCGGGAGAAGGTTTTAAAGACGGAAGACGGAAGACAGAAGACGGAAGATGGGGAATATGACATTATTAAGTACGATCCTAAACTGAAGGTTACAACAAATTTGGAAAATGGTCAGGTTCGGATATCACTTGAAGACAATGGGCTGGGGATACCCGATGAGATTAAGGATAAAATCCTACAGCCTTTCTTTACCACCAAAAAAGGGACAGAAGGAACGGGCTTAGGGCTGAGCATTACGCATGATATTGTGAAGGCGCATGGGGGTGAATTGGAGATCGCTTCTCAACCCGGATCAACCGTGTTTTTCATCCGGCTTAATAACAAATGATGCCTAAATCATATTTGGATAAAAAATATTTAAAAAAGGTCATGAAGCCATTAAAATTCTTGAAAAGCATAGTTTCGCTCCCGATTAAAACAGCACTGCTTGCCTTTGTGATGATCCTGATGACGGACGAATCACTGGCGCAGCAACGTGCTTATATCAACGGTCCTTCCGAAAATCAGATTGACAGCCTGCTGCTCCGATTTTCTACCGAAACCTCAGGTCGACTCCGCATGGGCCTGGCCCGGGATTTGGGTCTCTTTTACACTGATATCAACCCAGACACAACCATGTATTTTGTGAATACGCAGTTGCAACTGGCCCGGAGCTTGGGAGAGCGTTTGTGGGAAGGTGATGCACTTAGAAGGCTTGGATATCTCACCTATCTTCAGGGGAGTTATTCGGAGTCATTCTCATATAATACGCAGGCCCTTACGCTGTTTATGGATACCTCCACCGAACGGAAGGTGTGGGAACCTAGCAGGCTTTCTCTCGCAGGTACCCCTGAACAAGCCCGATTAACCGAGCTCGCCCTGACTTATTTTCACCGGGCGCAACTATACACGTGGATCAGCAACATCTCTGAGCAAAGGCCCCTCTATCGAAAAGCCATTGAAATAATAGATAAGGCTGGAGACGATGCTATCGCTTCCTTCATGTATAGCAGTCTGGCAGAATCTTATATCGAAGAATATCCCGATTCTGCCATGATGTACCTCAGTATTGGACTTGAAAAGTCCGAAAAAGTTGGTTTCATGAAGTATCGGGGTAATGATCTCGCTCGTATGGGAAGAGCGCATAAGAGCCTAAATGAATTCGATAGCGCTGAGAAATATTATTTGGAGGCAATTGCTAAGAGCAGAGAAGTTAATAACTTCAGGCACCTGGCGATTGCGTATTATGAACTGGCCCGGCTCAATCAGTTGACCGGTTATACCACCCGCGCCTTAGACAACGCCCTGAACAGTTACGAGGCTGCTGATTCGATCCGAAACCTGGCAGTTATCAGTGACGTCGGCCTCATGCTCTCCAAAGTGTATGAGCAGCTGAATGACACAGATAAGGCATTTTATTATCTGAGAATGTCACAGGCTGCTTCGGAAACCCTGCAGAAAGAAAACCAGATACGACGAGCCAGCGACCTGCAGTTTGCCGAACAGCTCAGACTCAGGGATCTTGAGGAGGCTCAAGCGAGAAGTCAGGCCAGGCTCCGAATAACCATTCTGATGGGTGTGCTGTTCACGATTGCGGTGGTGGCGTTCCTGATGTACCGTAACAACCGCCAAAAACAGGCGGCCAATAAGGTATTGGAAAATACACTGGATAATTTAAAATCCACCCAAGCCCAACTCATCCAACAGGAAAAACTCGCTTCCCTCGGCCAACTCACCGCCGGCATCGCCCATGAGATCAAGAATCCGCTAAATTTTGTAAATAATTTTTCGGAGGTGTCGATGGAGATGATTGAGGAAATCCGAGATGCGAGAAGCGAGAGACGAGAAGCGAGATACAAGAATCAAAGTCCTGTCCCGAGAATCGGGAAGACAAGAGACAAAACCTTTCGGCCCGACGAACAGGATCGAGAAGTGGAAAGGGAGGAAATTGAGGAGATGGAAGATGAGATTTTGGAAGATATTCAGGGAAACTTGAAGAAAATACATGAACACGGTTCGCGGGCAAATGGTATTGTGACCTCCATGCTTCAGCATTCCCGTGGAGGATCAGGAAAAATGGAACCTACTGATTTAAATGCCCTGATCAAAGAATATGTTAATCTCAGCTTTCATGGGATGCGGGCAGGGAAGAATCCGATTGATGTGGATATAATCTTGGAGTTGGACCCTGAAATAAAGGAAGTATCCCTGATCAAAGAAGACTTTACCAGGGTAATCATCAATCTGTCTAACAATGCATTTGATGCCATGCGGGAGAGAGTGAAAAAGTCCGAAGTCCGAAGTCCGAAGTCCGAAGATGGTTCGGGGTTAGATGAAAGATATTTGCCAAAATTAAAGGTGACCACAATGCTTGAAATGGGTCGGGTTCGGATATCACTTGAAGACAATGGGCTGGGGATACCCGATGAGATTAGGGATAAAATCCTGCAGCCTTTCTTTACCACCAAAAAAGGAACTGAGGGAACGGGGCTGGGGCTGAGCATCACGAATGATATCATCAAAGCGCATGGGGGCGATTTACAAGTGAAAAGCCCGCCTACCGGACGGGCAGGCATGTCGCCCGAGGAGGCAGGTGCTGAGCGCGAAGGCACAGAAATGATCATACAATTACCGATATAAAAATATTCCGCCAAATGAATACCCAAAAGGAAATAATACTTCAGAAGATATATACAACATGGATGAATTACAACGGTAGCACCATGAAGTTTATATACCTGATTTTTCATGTTATTCTCCTTCCCTATTTCTGCTGGGCACAGGCGACAACTGAAATAATTCAGATAGACTCACTTACAGAAAAAGGCTTTTTACTGGACAAAGGATGGAAATTTCAGGCAGGGGACAATCCTCGTTATGCGGATATAGATTATGATGACAGTAAGTGGCAAAGCATTAATCCAACGCTAGATGTTTATGATTTACCACAACTTAGAAAAGGTATAGTCTGGTTGCGTGTGCATCTAAGAGTCCTCAATCCATCAGATGTTCATTTGGCACTTGCCATCACTCAATCCGGAGCTTCTGAAATTTATCTAAATGGAAAATTAATACGCCAATTTGGAGTATTAAGTGACAATCCAGCTGAAATCAAGGCGTACAATCCATTTAATAAACCGATTTCATTCCCGATTTCAGACGCCCAAGAGCAGGTCCTGGCAATACGCTATGCCTTGCAGCCGGACGTCCGGTTTAGCGCCAATTGGGAGTATGTAAATCAGGCCATGAAAATAACAGTAGATGTAGCCGAAAATGCGAATAACAGCTATCAGCAATCCCTTGCAAGAAATAGCGAAGTGAATGGCCTTAAGATAGGTTTATTTGGAATCTTTGGTGTTCTTTATCTCTTCTTTTATCTATTTAACCCCGCTCATAGGGTTAATCTTTATTTCTCTGTATATGCTTTTTCGCAGGCTATAACCTGGGCAATTCTTTTATCCTTCAATGAACCCCACTTCCTTTCAAACCTTCACCTAATCTTCAATCTTGTATTAGTGCTGATGGTAGCCGGCTACCTTTTTATGCTTCAGGCCATTTATGTGTTGATGGACCAGAAAAGAAAATGGCCATTTTTCGTACTCGTTTTTTTGGGTCTGATCAGCATTCCCATAGGTGCTTTTGTCTATGAATGGGGTTGGCTTCTTTTTGGCATCGTGTTTACCAGTCTTGTAAGTATTGAAATCACACGAGTTGCTTTTATGGCAGTTGCGAATAATAAGAAAGGTGCCTGGATTCTTGCAGCCGGTGGTATTGGCTACCTTGTTTTATGGTCGCATTTCATTCTTGCGAATTTCTTCTTCGTCAACACTTTTATTAATTCAATCCCATCATTTGAGTTGGCCTGGATTAGCATTCCGATAGCGGTTTCCATTTATCTGGGTTATGACTTTGTCCAAACCCTTCGTTCCCTTAAAGAAAAGCTAAATGAAGTTGAAAGCCTGTCACAGGAAAAGCATGAAATTTTAGCGGCACAAAAAGAAGTACTGGAATTACAGGTAGAAAAGCGCACAGCTGAACTCCAGCATTCTTTGGAGGAGTTAAAAACCACTCAAACGCAATTGATTCAGTCAGAAAAACTCGCCTCCCTCGGTCAGCTGACAGCCGGCATCGCCCACGAGATCAAGAACCCACTGAATTTTGTAAATAACTTTTCGGAGGTGTCGATAGAGATGATTGAGGAAGCTATGCAAGAGATGGAGAAGCGAGAAGCGAGAGACGAGACACTTATCATGGACAACCTGGAAGATATCAAATCAAACCTCCAAAAGGTCCATGAACACGGATCGCGTGCCAATGGCATCGTCACCTCCATGCTGCAGCACTCCCGTGGAGGTTCTGGCAAAAAAGAGCCCACCGACCTCAATGCCCTGATCAAGGAATACGTTAACCTGAGTTTTCACGGGATGCGGGCCGGGAAGAATCCTATCAATGTGGATATCCAATTGGATTTGGATCCTGAATTGGGCATGGTATCCCTGATCAAAGAAAACTTCACTAGGGTAATCATCAACCTTTGTAATAATGCTTTTGATGCAATGAGGCAGAAACCCCTCCAAGGGTTTCAATCCCTTGGAGGGTTGGAAGTTTACCATCCCAAATTAACCGTCCGAACCAAATTTGAGAATGGAACAATCTTAATCGAAATCGAAGACAACGGACCCGGCATCCCGGATGAGATCAAGGACAAAATCCTACAGCCTTTCTTTACCACCAAAAAAGGGACCGAGGGAACTGGTCTTGGACTCAGTATTACCCATGATATCGTGAAGGCACACGGGGGAGAATTAGAAATAGAAACATCTATCAATAAAGGGACAACTTTTATTATCAAACTAAGCATATGAAAGCAAGATCAATTTACGGAAAATCCCCTGCGAAAATCCAAACGGCTTTAAAAACAGCAATAGGCGATGATTTTATGCCCACTCTGGCCATTGTTTTTATATCCATAAAGCAGGATCGAAAAGCTGTAAGGGAAATCCTTGCAGCACAGGACATAGACGTTTTTGGGGCAACTTCCTGCGGCGAGTTTGTTGATGGCCATCAAAGTAAGGGCCAAATAGCCATCCTGTTGATGGACTTATCCCGGGATTCATACGCTATTGTGTTTGAAGATATGGGAGCGCGGAGTATTCAGGCAGTAGCTAAACAAATCGCAGGTTCCGCCGTTTCGAATTTTGCCAATCCGACCCTGATCCTTTGCAGTACCGGTGTAACCCCGGCAGTGGAATTATTTGACGGAACAACCCTGGTACATGAACTCTCAGAAGCAATGGGCCGGGACAAGATCTTTTTTGGCGGCATGGCCGGAGACGATTTTACATTAACAGGAACGGCAGTCTTTACCCAAAATGGGGAAACCAATCATGGTATTGTCGCTTTGGTGCTGAATGCTGACAAAGTCTCCCTGAATGGCATGGCCATCACAGGCTGGAAAAAATTGGGGATTTCCAGGAAAGTGACCCACAGCAAGGGCAAACTTTTATATTCCATTGACGGAAAACCCGCAGTGGAGATGTACCTGAAGTACCTGGGCAAAAGTGAACAGGGTGGAGAACGGGATTTCCACCTTTTAAACGAGCTTTCATTCGAATACCCATTCATCACAGAGCGGGAAAACAGTCATGAGATATTAATCAAGTCACCCATGAACATTGATCACGAAGAAAATGCGCTGGTCATGGACATGGAGATGAAGGAGGGCGAGACTTTCTGGTTTTCGGTTCCTCCTGATTTTGATATTGTGGAGGAAATCATCGATGAAGCAAAAGAGGTCAAAAATGCTGCAGGTGGAGATGCAGATGCCTTGCTGGTATTTTCCTGTGCAGGCAGAGAACCGGCGCTTGGCCCATTGGTAAGCATGGAAAATGAAGGATTGGCCGAAGTATGGAAAAGCCCCATGGCAGGGTTTTTTACTTATGGAGAATTTGGAAGGGCAAAAAACGGACAGCAGCATGTCCACTCGACGGCATGTTGCTGGGTGGCATTGAAAGAGAAATCAAATTAAATTACTATGACAGTATCACGTCAACTTTCCGCCATTATGTTTACCGATATTGTCGGCTACACAGCAATGATGGGTAACAATGAAGAAAAAGCATTTAGCCTAATCAAGATGAACAGGGATATCCATCTAAATGCTATTGAGCCGCATAATGGCAGACTTATAAAGGAGTTGGGGGATGGTATGCTCTTAAGTTTTCCATCGGTTTCAGAGGCTATGCTTGCTGCAATGAATATTCAGCAAGCCTGTGAAAAAATAAGCGAAATCAATTTGCGTATCGGCATTCATTATGGTGAAATAATTTTTGAGAATAATGATGTATTTGGAGATGCGGTCAATATTGCTTCACGCATTCAAACGCTTGGGGTACCGGGATCCATTCTTTTTTCAAAGAGTATCGCTAATGAAATAAAGAATAAATCAGGGTTTGAACTTACTTCACTTGGGTCTTTCGATTTTAAACATGTAGATGAACCCATGGAAATATTCGCGCTTTCCAATCCTGGGTTTGCTGTACCAAAGAAGACTGAAATGGATGGAAAACTAAAAAGCGCTTCTGGGAAATCAACCTGGAAAAAGAATGTGTGGATCCCGATAGGACTTTTGCTATTCCTGGTTGCGGCATTCATTCTATTTAAAGATCAGTTGTTTGGTACAAAAGGTGTAACCTTAGAAATGAGATCGATGGCCATTCTGCCTTTTGAAAATTTACAAAGGGACAGTACTTTATATTTCCTTACGGATGGCATTCCTGAAAATCTCATCAACAGCTTATCTGCATTAGAAACTCACCTTAAAGTATTTTCGCGTTCCGCCACTTTTGGATTGCCCGATTCCGCAAAAACAAACGAGCATTTGCATAAGCTCTTAAATACCGACCTGGTCATGAGGGGCTCTTTGCAAAAATCAGCGAACGAGAGTTTTCTGAGGTGTGAATTGGTGGATGCAGTAAGTCAGAATCAGCTTTGGGGTAATAAGTACTTGTTGGACATGAATGATATTTCGGGTCTTGAAAATTCTATTCTTGCAGATCTGATGAGGGCACTGAAAATTCAATCCAAAAATGAAGTAAATGAAAACAGGGGAGTAGATCCGGCTGCCTATGCCGAATACCTGATGGGCCGGCATTTAAGTTATGGATCAACCCCACAAGAATCGGAAAAAGCCCTTGAGCATTTCAGGGAAGCCATCAGAATAGACCCCAAATATGCATTGGCTTACGCCGCTCTTGCCAATGAGAAAGTTGTGCAGGGGCAGTTCGGAACAGCCTCCACAAAAGAAATTATATACGAAGCACGAACGGCATTGGAAGCAGCTAAGGCACTGGATCCTTCGATTCCAATGATATATACTGTGACAGGCGCACTGAATTTTTATTATGAATGGGAATGGCAGGATGCTTTAGAAGCATATAGAAAGGCATTGGATCTTAGCCCTGCCGATGTACAGGTTTATATCCGGTATTCAACAACCCTGGCCATTTTAGGAAGACATACAGAATCAATTCCATTGGCAAATAAGGCTATCGAATTGGACCCGGTTTCTATATCAAGCCTGCACAACCTGGGATGGTGCAACCTATTAGCAAGTAATTTCAAAGAAAGTCATGAAGCATTTGGTAAAGCGCTTGAATTACATCCAAATTGGATTTGGGGTTATATAAAGAAAGCTTATGGGCATGCACTTTTGGGCGAGTATGATGAAGCCATCATGCTGGCTGATAAGGCGCAAACATTATTGGCAGATGGTTGGGGTTCGGAACTCATCCAGGATGCACTTGCCTTTATTTATACAAAATGTAATGAGAAAGAAAAAGCCGACGCAGTAATAGAGCGGTTTTTAACATATGCTTCTCAAAACACCGTGAAAGACCCGTCCACCCTTTCATCCATTTATTACCTTAATGGGAATTATGAAAAAGCGATCGAATGGGAGTGGAAAGCTGTAGAGCAAAATTCCTCTAACGCCTATACCTTTTATATTCCTCTTAAATATGATAAAATATTTTTTAACAGCGCGGAACATCAGCAGATCATAAAGGCAATGGGTTTTAAAAAATGACAATTAGGATAAAAAATTAAAAAAAGAGGTTATGAAAGCAAAATCAATCAAAGGGAAGTCAGCAGAAGAAATACAGTCAGCTTTGGAAAAAAGTTTGGCTGATGGCTTCAAACCAACACTCGCTCTTGTTTTTATTTCAGTAAAGCGAGATATATCTTCCATAATGCGCCTTCTTTCCGATAAAGATATTCAGATTTTTGGTGCCACAACGGGAGGTGAGATATCAGATAGCGACATCAGCCACCAAGGGATTTCTGTCTTATTATTGGATATGAACCCAGCTAACTTTCGGGTATTGTATGAGGATTATGCGGGTAAGAAAGTCGCGGAAGTAGCTAAGACAATGACAGAGCAGGCACTGACGATTTTTTCAAGACCGGCCTTTTTGCTAAGTAACAGTATCGATAAGCCACAGGATATTGGGTTGGGCGAAAAAATATTACTATCCGTTTCCCAAGTGGCTGGAAATAATGGTACCATCTGGGGTGGTGCCGCAGGCGACGACCTGAT
>NZ_JBGSXS010000086.1:0-1989 GCF_041751335.1 Aquiflexum sp. | reverse complement strand
ATGAGCTATATGCCCCGATTTTTTAGCATTTGACCTTGCTTTTGGGACTGCAATGTTACATATTTGGTTTTAATTTTACAACCTGATTACAAATGAAAAAACTGGAGAATATTGATTTTTTGATTTTTGATCTGGGAAATGTCATCATCGACATCGATTTTGATTTAAGTATCAGGGAGTTGAAAAAAATCCTACCCGAAGACAAGCACCATCTCACTTCCAAGTTTTTCCCATCTACTTTTCTCAAAGATTATGAAAAAGGTATGATCAATTCCGATCAATTCAGAAATGCTGTCAGGGAATTGTATCAGGAGGACTTTTCAAATGATCAGATTGATCATATTTGGAACAGTTTGTTGGATGATTTGCCACAGGAAAGGATAGAACTTATCAGTAAGCTGAACCGTGATTTCGGAACAGCGGTACTTAGCAATACAAATGAAATCCATATTTTGAAATTCAATCAATTACTCAAAGAGCAAAGGTCTGTTGATGGTCTATCGGGTATGTTTGACCGTGTATTCTTAAGCCATGAAATGGGATTGGCAAAACCTGATGAAGCCATCTATAGGGCAGTGATCAATGAAATACAGGTTGAACCCAATAGGGTTTTATTTTTTGATGACCTCATGGCGAACCTTGATGGGGCCAAAAGAGTTGGAATACAAACTTATCACATCACACACCCAAAAGCGCTGATTCAATTCTTTGCGGATGTACACTAAAAAAGAATACCTAAAACACGGTTTACTATTTCTAGCTACCCTGATTACAGCCACTTTGGCGGGAGGGGAGTGGTTGTATGGAAAGTCCCTGATAGCAGGTGGTGAAAATGCTTTGACTATTGAATATTTTTTTAAATCTCTTCATTTTTCTATTCCGTTTATCGGGATTCTGCTTATCCATGAACTAGGTCACTTGTTGACATCTATCCATCATAAGGTAAAATCATCTCTTCCTTATTTCATTCCGGGTTGGTTGGTGATAGCGCCTTCCCTAGGAACTTTTGGGGCCATTATCAGCATGAAAAGCTTTGTCAATAGCCGTAAAAAATATTTTGATATTGGAGTGGCGGGGCCATTGGCAGGATTTATTATTGCGCTGTTTGTATTGGGATATGGATTCACCCACTTACCAGATGCAGATTATATCTATCAGATTCATCCGGAATATCTAGATCCTGAGTTTCAGGGTCATTCTGAGGAAGAAGGGTATCTAAATCTTGAAATGGGATATAATTTGCTTTTTTATGGCATGGAAAAATTATTGGCTGACCCAGAGAAAATGCCCAATATGTCTGAGATCATCCATTTTCCATACTTATTTGCTGGCTATTTGGCTTTGTTCTTTACGGCATTGAATCTATTGCCAATTGGACAATTGGACGGAGGGCATGTTGTCTTTGGATTATTTCCAAAAAGGCACAAAGAGATTTCCTTAGTTTTCTATACTGCTTTTGTCTTTTATGCTGGTTTGGGGATACTCAATCCATTTGATGATTTAAATTCTTTGATAATCAGTATTCCGCTTTACATAGGTTTTCTCTATATCTGCTATCGTAAGGCAAGCCTTGAAAATCAGACCAAGTGGATGATCATTTTATTGATTGCCTCAAGTCAATATACGTTGGTTTATCTTTTTCCCGGTTTTCAAGGTTACAGCGGTTGGCTCTTATTTGCTTTTTTGTTGGGCAGGATCATGGGATTAGAACATCCCGAAGTCAATGGCTTCAAAGAATTGAACGGTAACAGAAAAATAATCGGTTGGATTGCTATTGTGATTTTTTTCCTGTGCTTTACTCCGCAGCCTTTTCAGATCGGATGATCAGTTTTCAGTAGGCAGTCTCAGTAGGCAGTTTACAGTCTCAGTAGGCAGTTTACAGTCTCAGTAGGCAGTTTACAGTCTCAGTAGGCAGTTTACAGTTTTCAGTAGGCAGTTTACAGTTTTCAGTAGGCAGTTTTCAGTCTCAGTAGGCAGTTTTTAAGGTTT
>NZ_JBGSXS010000085.1:0-3280 GCF_041751335.1 Aquiflexum sp. | reverse complement strand
TTATGCTTGTCACCTCGAGTCGAAAACATTTTGGAAATGTTCAAAATAGGTAATGACATCAGGTTTCTCGTCATCCCTAGGCACGAGGGATCTCCAGGGGTACAATTAGACGGTTGAGTTACTGGAAAAGTATTTAACTCTTATTGGCCAGTCATCCTTTTCCTGAACCTCGGGAGATGCTTCTCCCGATAGCCATCGGGATCAGCATGACGGCTCCTCCGATTTATGTCATTGGTACGACAGGAGAGGTCTATACCCTGAGGTTTTATAGATTTCTCCTGACGTCGAAATGACAAAAGAGGGGTTTTTGACACTATTGACCCAAAACTGATAAATTCCCAATTCCTAGGTTGCGTCTGCCTACTGCAAACTGTAACTGCCAACTGAATACTGCGACTGCCCACTGCCAACTGAGACTGCCAACTAAGACTGAACACTGTCATCACTACCTACCTTATCATAACCCTCCTTTTCACCTTCTTCCTTTGGGACAACCATAGGTTAGGAAAAAAGAGGGGATTGTCAAAAAAGGAAAGCGTTTGGCTACAGGTGCTTTGGATTTACCATTTCGGTTTTGCCTTTGTGTTTTATTACTATATCCAACAAAACGGTGGGGATGCGTTGCGTTATTGGGCTTTGGAGGCGGAGGGGGTGGAAAATGCGGATCATTGGATGGGGTATTGGGGGCAGCGGACGCATTTTGTGCAATGGTTGAATTATCTTCCCTCCAAGGTATTGGGATTGAGTTTTTTGAGTGGCAATGTGTTGTATGCCGCGTTTTCCTTTATAGGCATCAGGGAAGTATATTTCTGGATGCTCCAAATGAAGGAAATGAAGCCATGGATGGAATGGGGGCTGATAGGGATTTTCTTTTTGCCCAACCTGCATTTTTGGTCAGCGGGGGTTGGTAAAGAGGCGCTATTGTTGGTGGGTTTGGTTTGGGCTTTGAAGGGGTTTGTTTCTTTGGCTTATCATTGGAAAGTGGCAGTGGTGGGTGTGCTGTTGTCCTTTTGGGTGAGGCCTTTGCAGGGAGTGGTTTTAGGGGGAATGTTGGGGATTTATTTTTTAGGACAAAAAGAGATTCCGGTAAAATTGAAAGTTGGTGTCGGAATAGGAATGGCGGTGGTGATGGGTTTGGGTATTTGGAGGCTACTGCAATATATGCATTTGGAAGCTTTGTCATTTCAGGGTTTGATGGCGTTCAGTAGTGGGCAGATGGATTTTTTGAAAGGTTTTAGTGCAGGATCTGAGATTCCTATGGAGACGTATAATGTGTTTGAAAAAGGTTTTGCATTGTTCTTTCGGCCATTTTGGGGTGAGGTGGATGGTGTTTGGCAGGTGGCGGCGGCATTGGAAAATAGTATTGGGCTTTTGTTGGGGTTGGGGTTGTTGGGTGTTTTGCCTTTCTATATTTTGAAAAAAGAAAAATTTGCAATTCCACCCTTTCTTTGGGCAGGTTTGATTTATGGGTTGGTGATGGCGTTAGCCTTCTCCTTCACCCTCAATAACCTTGGTATTATTATGCGGATGAAGAGTACGTATATGGTGTTTTTCTATTTGGTTTGGTGGAGTGGGGTTTGGGGAAGGATGAGGGGTAGGGAAGGTAGATTTTAGATTGTAGATTTTAGATTTGGGGATGAAGGAAAGGATGAAGGAAAGCATGAGGGAGAAAGGATGAAGGATGAAGGATGAAGGAATGAAAATTGAAAGAGGCAGCGCGTCATTGCGAGGAGCACTTAAGTAACTTTGATATTTATAATAGTCCTTCGTGCGAAGTGGCAATCTCTGAAGGGAGGAGGTGAAGGCTGAAGGAAGGATAAGTTGAAAGGTTAGAGTTTGATACATATCCGAATAGAGTTTGTTTTCCACATTTCGGTAATTCAGCTCAGTGTTCCAAAATAGAATCTGTGACCGAAATTGCTCTAATCATCGCTTCCATGACCCCGGGTTGCGGTGCATGTTGGTTGGTAGAAACCGAAAGATCGTTCCAAGCACCTTACCCGGTGCTCCGCAACGGCGGACAAGATAATCAAAGTTCAGCCTCCCGTACCGATAGCTATCGGTACGGGACAGGCTACTTCGGGGCTGCTAAAGAAAAACATCATTTCGACATCACCCCATATTTCTGTGGGAAATCGTGCAGAGGAAATGTTTTATTTCGACACCTCCCTTTAATCTGTGGGGGTATAGGGTGGGAAGACAATGGGCCGCGCCAGCGCAGGCCTTGTGGGGAGTAGGATTCCATTGTCTTGTCCCGATAGCTATCGGGATTGTTACTTTTTTGGTCAAGCAAAAAAGTAAGAGAATTGATGTAGAAATATGAATTGGACGTAACTCACTGATAACTACAAACAATACACTTTTAAATGACCTAAGGGTTCTTAGATTTCTCTCTACGTTCGAAATGAAAAGGAGAGGCCATTGACACTATTGACCAATAAAAAACATTCAAACCATAGCGAAACAATGACACTGGTCCACTGTGCCTGCCAGCTTTGGCAAATCATCACAGTAATAATAACAATTACAACTTTGTGTTTAAATTTGGGCTTTAGATTTCTCTCTACTTTCCAATGACAAGGTTTTTTAAATATATTTAGATTTGAAAAAAGCAACTTTTACAATATCGCTCGATTTTGAGCTGCATTGGGGCAGGTTTGATAAATATGCCCTGAAAGACAACCTGTCCTATTATGCGGAGACCAAGAGGGTAGTCCCCTATATTTTGGAGCTATTTGAAAAGTACGGTATAGAGGCTACTTGGGCAACAGTCGGCGCATTGATGGCTGAGAACCTGGAGGAATGGCGGCAATATAGTCCTGTCCTTAAACCAGATTATCATGAAAAGAAATACTCAGCCTATGCCTGGATGGAAAAAGAAAAGCCCCAACATGTTGAATGTTTGTTTGTACCGGACTTGGTGCGGCAGGTGATCAATTGTCCCGGTCAGGAAATAGGAAGCCATACTTATGCCCACTATTATACTTCTGAAAAGGGACAGGTTACCGAGGAATTCCGATCTGACCTACATGCCTGTCAAAAATTGGCCAAGGATAAATTCCAATTGGACCTGCAATCGCTGGTTTTTCCTAGAAACCAATACCATGATGAGGTGATACGCGTGGCCTATGAGGAAGGGTTTGATTTTATCAGGTCCAATCCCCGGGATTGGTTTTGGGAGCGGACTGAAGATAATGGGCTATTGAAAAGATTTTTCAGAACCAGTGATACTTTTATCCATATCGGACAGCCGAGTCATTATCCCTTGCCCGAATTGGTG
>NZ_JBGSXS010000084.1:0-16212 GCF_041751335.1 Aquiflexum sp. | reverse complement strand
CTCCGACTTTTCGGACTATGTGCCTTTTGTGACCACACCTGATGAGGTGGTGGAGGCCATATTGAAATTGGCGGAAATTAATGAAAATGACCTGCTATACGACCTGGGTTCCGGTGATGGCAGGATTCCGATTGCGGCAGCAAAGCAGTTTGGAGCTAAAGCAATTGGCGTGGAGATTGACGCTGAACTGGTAGTCTTAGCAAAGGGAAATGCCCTGAAATCCGGTGTTTCAGAAAAAGTAAATTTTGTTCAAGGTGATCTTTTTGAGATGGACTTTAGTGATGCCAATGTTTTGGTGATTTATCTTTTCCCGGATATCAATCTAAAATTAAGGCCAAAGATTCTAAATATGAATCCCGGGACAAGGATTGTTTCCCATCGCTTTGATATGGGAGATTGGGAACCCGAGAGAATTGAAAAGATTACACTTTCAGATGGAAAAGAACATTTGATCTATTTGTGGAGGATTCCTAAAAACTGCAATTGATCTTTTTTTTCAAGGTTTTTGCCTTTACAAAACACTGCTTTTTTTTTGATAAATGGCATGCTGATGTTTGTATAAATGCCTTATATTTCATTAGCATATATTTAAATGTTCAATTCTAATCGCCCAAAACCATTGATGAAGAGAAGTGCCTGGTTTATGGAATATATTTTCTCCGCTGTGAAGAACACACCTTTCAGCAGCATCAGTTTTTTGGGGTTTATTTTAATCTTTTCCTGCCAACAAACTGATCCATTGCCAAAAGCTGACACTGATAACGGTGGTTTGTTTTTACCTGATGGATTTGAAGCCATTGTCGTGGCGGACAGTATTGGGAGGTCCAGACATTTGGCCGTGGATCAAAAGGGTGATATTTATGTGAAACTTAGAGTTCCTGATAAAAACGGACATGGATTGGTAGCCATAAGGGACGTGGATAAAAATGGTAAAGCGGATTTAGTGGAATATTTTGGAGGATATCCGGATACAGGAAATTATGGGACAGGGATGCGGGTTTATGGGGACCATATATATTTCAGTACTGCCGGAGAAGTTTATCGGTATAGAATGGACAAAGACCAACTTTTGCCGGTAGGAGAACCCGAATTGATTTTAATAGACGATTATAAAAATGCAAAATATGGGTACGAGCATATTGCCAAACCTATTGCATTTGATAATGAAGGCCATCTTTATGTGCCTTTTGGCTCTCCGGGGGATATCTGTCAGGAATTAAATCGAAAACCAGGTTCCCTGGGCATGAATCCCTGCCCTCAATTGGAATGGCACGGGGGTATCTGGCAGTTTGACGCCAATAAGCTGAATCAGACCCAAAAAGATGGAAAAAGATATGCCACCGGAATCAGGTCAGTGGTGGCCATGGATTGGAATCAGGAAGAGAATGAACTGTATGTCGTCCAACATGGAAGAGATGACCTGAACAAATCCTGGCCGGAATTTTTTGACATTTGGGAAAGTGCCGTTTTACCTTCAGAGGAATTTTTCAGGGTGGAGGAAGGAATAGATGGCGGTTGGCCCTATTATTATTTTGACCATTTGGAAGGTAAAAAGAAACTGAATCCCGAATACGGAGGGGATGGGGAAATACAGGGTGATGCCCATTTGGTTGAGCAGCCTTTGATGGGTTTTCCGGGTCATTTCGCACCGAATGACCTGCATTTTTACAAAGGAGATCAATTTCCCGAAAGATATAAAAATGGGGCTTTTGTAGCTTTTCATGGATCTACAATCAGAGGGCCTTACCCGCAGGGTGGGTATTTTGTTGCTTTTGTGCCTTTCGAAAAGGGAAGACCCTCTGGGGATTGGGAAGTTTTTGCGGATGGATTTGCAGGTTTGGATACCATTGTGAGTACCGGTGATGCATTGGCCCGTCCAATGGGTATTGCCATGGGGCCTGATGGGTCTCTTTATATTACAGAAAGTGTCAAAGGGAAAATCTGGAGGATTATGTACAAAGGTGAAAAACAGGAATTTGGTGAAGGTGCCCTGTCAAAACTTGAGAAAAGAAAAAATACAAGGACCAATATCAAAGACCCTGACAAAGAATTGGACAACCTGGAAACAGGAATGATCGAAAGCGGGGCTCAGGTCTATAATCTTTATTGTGGTACCTGCCACCAAAGAGATGGAAAGGGAGATGGCAACAGGTTTCCGCCCATTCACAATTCGCAGGTTATAAATGGAAGAACCAGACCCCTGATTGAATTGATATTGAATGGTCTTGAAGGACCCATAGTAGTTGAGGGTGTGGCTTACAATGGTGTGATGCCATCTCATTCTTTTCTCAGCAATACTGAAATCGCTTCAGTATTAACCTATATCAGGAAAAATTTCGGAAATGATTCACCAAATATTTCTGCCATTGAAGTTGGGAAGGTAAGAACACAGATAGAAAATTAAGAAAACAATGGGCAGAAAAAAAATTGATTTGATTTATATGATCTGCTTTTGGTTGATCACTGCCACCACAGTTGCCCAAGGGCAAAATGATTCGAAAACGATGAATAACAAAATAGAAAATCCAGTGTACCAGGTCAATCGACTGGAAGAAGAAATATTGATTGATGGTGTTTGGGAAAAACCGGTTTGGGAAAATGTTCCAGCTTTGGAAATCACCCAATATATGGGAAATAAACCCCATTTTCTACCAACTACATTTGCCAAGCTCTTGTATGATGACGAAAATATCTATGGCATTTATTTGGTGCATGATAGATTTGTGCATTGTTTGGTACAGGAGACCAATGGCCACGTTTCAGGTGATCCTTGTGTGGAATTCTTTTTTTCCCCCGATGAGTCAAAACCACTTTTTTATTTCAATCTGGAAATCAACTGCGGAGGGGTTCCTTTGATGCAGTACGTAACTGTTCCCCGAAAGGAGTACCAATTTTTAAATGAGCATGATATCGGAAAAGTGGAAATAGCCCATTCCCTTCCCAGAAAGGTTTTTCCCGAAATAGAAGCAGATACTTTATGGAGTATTGAATTCAAGCTGCCATTGAAAATACTCAAAGAATACGCGGACATCAGTCAACCAATGAAAGGCGTGAAGTGGAAAGCTAATTTTTACAAAACAGCAAGTACTACAAGCAATCCACATTACTTGACTTGGTCTCTGATTGATAATCCCAAACCAGATTTTCACTTACCACAGTTTTTTGGAGTTCTGGAATTCAGGTAGATGAAGAATAAATTATTGGATTAATGTTGATTATTGTATCAATGGGTATATGGGATTGGTAATGGTTTGCGGAATATTTTAAAATAATTTAGATTTAACAAATATGATTAATAGAAGAACTTTACTTAAAAGACTTTCTGCACTCCCCTTGGTGGGAACAATAGTAGGAAGTGGAATTCCTGTTCAATCGGTTTTCGCAGAGATGCCAAAAGTGCCAAAGAGAGATTTGATCAAGGAATTGGGTTTGCGGACATTTGTCAATGCAGCTGGTACATACACCGCAATGACAGCATCATTAATGCCTGAAGAGGTGTTGGAAACAATAGAGGCTTCTTCCAAACAATTTATCATGTTGGACGAGGTTCAAGATAAAGTTGGGGAAAAAATAGCCGCAATATGCCATGCAGAAGCGGCAACAGTTACGTCAGGTTGCTGGTCTGCCATGGTGTTGGGGTTAGCAGGAGTTTTGACAGGCACAGACAAAGAAAAAATCGCCCAACTTCCAAATTTGAAAGGGATGAAATCTGAGGTCATTGTCCAAAAAAGCCATAACGTCGCCTATGTACATTCGCTAACAAATACAGGAGTTACTCTGATTCCTGTGGAAACGGTGGAGGAACTGGAAAATGCCATCAATGAAAAGACAGCCATGCTTTGGTTTCTGAATTATCAAGCACCTGCTGGAGAAATCCAACATGAAGAATGGGTGGCTTTGGGTAAAAAGCATAATATCCCCACCATGATTGATATTGCAGCAGATGTACCTCCGGTAGAAAACCTTTGGAAATTCAATGACATGGGATTTGATATGGTGTGTATTTCCGGCGGAAAGGCAATGAAGGGACCCCAAAGTGCGGGAATCCTGATGGGGAGAAAGGATATTATTGAAGCCGCAAGATTAAGCGCACCGCCCAGAGGAAATACCATTGGGAGAGGAATGAAGGTCAATAAGGAAGAAATTCTCGGAATGTATGTGGCTCTGGAGCTTTATGTGAATAAAGACCATGAAAAAGAATGGAAATCCTGGGAGCAAAAAATTTCTTATATAGAAGATATGGTAAAAAAAGTGAATGGTGTGACCACCACTGTTTCAGTTCCTCCTGTTGCTAACCATACACCTTTTTTGAAAATAGCTTGGGACCCGAATGTGATAAACCTCAACCGGACCCAAATGCAGGAAAAATTAAGGAAAGGATCTCCATCCATAGAAGTAGTGGGATTTGGAGAACATGAAGTTAGTTGTACGGTCTTTATGCTTAGACCAAATGAAGAAAAAATAGTAGCCAGAAGAATTCAAGAGGAATTGAATGCTGCTAAAGTTTAAAACCCAAAATTTGAAAAAATGAAGAAGACAGGATACCTATTGCTCTATCTTTTATGTTTTGCACCAATGAGTCTGATGGCCCAAAATTACCAAATGGTGATAAAGGGCGGACACGTCATTGACCCAAAAAACAATGTTGATGAATTGATGGACGTGGCCATTCAGGATGGTGTGATTGCAAAAATTGCAAAAAATATAGATGCAACAGGAGCTGCGCAAGTCGTAGATGCCAATGGCTTGATAGTCGTGCCAGGCCTGATTGATATCCATGGCCATAATTTTTATGGGACCAGACCCAATAGTTACCTCAGTGACGGTTTGGTGGCAGTTGATCCGGACAGCTTTACTTTTAGGGTAGGAGTGACAACGATTGTGGATTGTGGTGGACCAGGTTGGAAAAATTTTCATGTTTTTAAAGAAAATATCATTGACCATTCAAAAACAAGGGTTTTGGCTTTTATGAATATAGTGGGAGAGGGCATGCGTGGCGGAGCGTACGAACAGGATACTTCAGATATGAATGCTAAAATGACTGCACAGGCTGCATTGAATTACAAGGAACATGTGGTAGGATTCAAAGTAGCTCATTATGCCAAAAGGGACTGGATTCCGGTGGATAGGGCCGTGGAGGCCGGAAATATTACCGGAATGCCTGTAATCATAGATTTCGGAGGCTCCATGGCCTTTGCTCCTTTGCGATTAAGGGAATTGTTTTTTGACCATTTGAGACCCGGAGACATTTACACCCATGTTTTCGCTGAATTGGGCGGTGCAAGGGAACCTGTTGTAGATTATGAAACTAGAAAATTCAAACCTTTTGTCCGGGAAGCTCAGGAAAGAGGGATCATATTCGATGTAGGATATGGTGGAGCAAGCTTTGACTTCAGGCAGGCCATTCCTGCTTTTGAGGCGGGATTTTATCCAAATACAATCAGTACTGACCTTCACAAAGGTAGCATGAATGCAGCCATGAAGGACATGCTCAATGTGATGAATACTTTCATGGCCATAGGTATGGAAATCCCTCATATCATCAAAGCAAGTACATGGGCTCCTGCCCAGGTGATCCAAAGGGAAGAATTGGGTCACCTTTCCGAGGGTGCGATTGCTGACATTGCCCTCATCAATGTGAGAAAAGGCCAATTCGGTATTTGGGATAAAAACGGATACAAACTGGAATCCGATAAACGATTCGAATGTGAAATGACCATCAAAGACGGGGCAATTGTTTATAGTTTGAATGGCCGGAGTGAACCGGTGGTGCTGAGGTGAGGTATGATAACTAGATGTAAGCTATACAGTCCATTTCCACCAGAGAGTCTCCTGGAACACCGCCATAAGTAGCTACTGTGGTACGGACGGGTGGTTTTTTGCCAAACCTTCCTCTATAGACCTCATTCATTCCTTTGTAGTCATTCAGGTCGTGGAGATACACATTTACCTTCAATACTTTCTCCATTGAAGAACCTGCTTTGACCAGTTCCTTTTCCAATTCTTTAAGGACATGGTCTGTATGGGCTTTGATGTCTCCGTCAAAATGTGCCCCTTTTCCTGCAACAAAAATCATATTTCCCAGTTTGGTAGAACCCGAAAACAAGGGGCCATCCTGGTCCTGGACAACATTGAATACTTCTTTTTCAGGGGTAGAATCAGCTTCCGCATTGGCAACAGCACCTATTCCTGCAAATCCAGCAACTGTTGCAAGGAGTTTTTTTATTGTATTTCTTCTTTCCATTTTCTTCATGATATTTTGAGATTTGAATGAGTTTTTAATAACGAATGAATATATGGATTTGAGGACATTATTGCAATTCTTATCTGTTGGGTGAAAGTAAGACAAGATGATTGTCAAATATTCTAATCTGGTTTAACTTACCATCCAACTGGTCTTGAATTTCAGAAATTATATGCTACCGAAAAATGAAGCGCTCCAAATCTCCAATTATCATCTCCGATGCCATTGACCTCCACCCTGGTTTGGATTATTTGATAACCCACTTGTAAATCCAACGTCTTGCCTTTTTCGTTGTTGACTCTAATTGGGTATCCTAGTCCCAACCCTCCTCCGGGACCAATGCCGAACTGATGGAAAAATTCCTGATTGCCCATATTTAGAAATCGATTCTTCGTCAAAACAGCGGATATCCCAAAATCACCTTGCAAGTAAATAGGAAGATTTTCTGTCGGGTAAAACTTGGCGGCTAATCCCGCAGTTATAAAATTGAAGAAATAGCCTTCCTCATAGCCTCCTTGAACAGGTTGCGTGCCTGTTTGGGTATTTCGTACCATAGCTCCCAGCATCAGCCCTTTGGTTTTTGGAAGTGGTTTGTAATAAGCCACATGGAAATTGAACCCAAATAACCTTGGATAGTTGCCCACTTTATTGTGGTTTCCTTCTGCATTTGCCAGATAGCTTAGTCCTTGGTTTCGTAATTCCTGCGACCGCATCAATTCCTGTCCACTGTTCAGATTTGGTAAAGAAATCCCCAAGCCAAATTCCACTTGGGTTTTTTGTGAGAATGGATGTTGTCCAAATGACTTAATGGAAATTAACAGGAAGGCAAAAATGAATAAAAACGTATTTTTCATGGCTTTTTTTTATCAAATTTAGATACAGGCCATGGCTGTTTTAATTCACATTTGTTAAGAAAAATTTATCCCAAAATTTTTTTCCGGATTCGACTGAGTGATTGGGGTTGAATGCCCAAATAGGAGGCGATATAATACTGGGGTATTTTTTCGAGGACGATGGACTTTCTTTGCATCAGGTCAAGGTAGCGTTCCTTTCCGGATAGTTTTTGGAGGTTTGAGGATCGCTTGGCCAAATCGATAAAAGCATGTTCGGCCAACATCCTGCCTAACCTTTCCATTTTTGGGAAGGATTCATATACCAATTCCAATTTGCTTTTGGTCAACACATGGATCACGCAGTCTTCATTACAAATAATATCCACGTCGGAAGGGATTTCCAAAAGCAGGCTGTTATAATAACTGACCCAATCCCCGTCAAACAAAAAATCCGTGGCGATCTGATTTCCTTCGCTATCATGTTTTACAAAAATCAAAGACCCGCTTTCAATATACCCCACTTTATCGCAGATTTTTCCATATTCAAGAAATCTTCCCCCTTTTACGATTTCCTTTTTTTCGAATAAGGAGGCAATTTCGGCAATTTCCTCTTTTGATAGGCTTACAAATTGTTGGATAGCTTTAATAGGACTCATTTACAGAATAATTTCCACAATGTAATCATAATGTCCATCTCGATATTTGCATGCCCAACATACATGCAGCTATGAATAAATGTACACCTAACCATATTCTCTGCCATAAGGGACGTTTGTTCCATGTTTGGCTTTGGTCAAATGGATCAAATGCCAAGGCAAGGGCAAAAGTTATGGTTGCGTTGGATAAATCCTTCAAATAAGTAAGATTGAAAACTGCAATTAAAATCATCACCACATAAATCAGTCTTGAAAAACTTTTTGATCGGTCTAATATTTCCTGCTTTTTCATGATAATTTTTTTCATGAAATTATTATCCAAAGTTGAAACCTTCCAGTTAAACTACAGGAATGCAGGGTAAAAGGGATGAATACAGTCAGTTCTTTCTCATAAAATCGAAAGCTCCTTTTCTTAGGTTTATACCGTACTCCAGATAAGCTTTTAAGCAAGCCAAAAAATTCGCCCAACCTTCCGTATTACCTTTCAGCCAATTGAGCCCAGTTTCGTCATTTTCCATTTCTCCTTCAGTAACCTTGACCAAGGTGGAACCATCTTTTTGTAGAATGAGGTTGATTTCAACTGTCATTGCTTTATCACCGATATCCCAAGAGAAAACAATCAATTCATTGGGTTTCATTTTGCCGACCCTGACCGGTGATGATCCTTCGAATTCAGGGAATTCCCACCATACCGTTTTTCCTTCTTCCATTGGGGCGGTACTTTTCGAAATAAAATATACGCTCATTTTTGATGGATCAACAATGGCATCATAAACTTCCTGAACAGGCTTTTGTATCTGTAAAGCGGCATTGATCTGTAGTTTTTTCATATTTGATTTAAGTGGCTAAATTCCTAGATGTAGTTATTTGGTTGAAATAGTTTTATTTTCCATCCATTTTTTTCGGGTTAATTGGTATACAGAGCAATCATCCTCACCAAATAGTCTGAATTCAACAAATTCGAATCCCAGTCTCTCATAAAAACGGATGGCTTTTACATTAATGGTCAAGGGATCAATCAGAATACCTTCCACATTTCCACTGGAGAAACAAAAATCAATTGCCTGATCCATCATGATGGTTCCATAGCCTTTGCCGATATCCTTTGCTTCCCCTATCCAAATATCAATAGCACGGAGGTTTTTTTCAACCTCTCCCCAATAATCGCTCTCTTCCAAGGCAGGATCAATGATCTGCACAAACCCGATAGGCCGCCCGTTCAATTCAGCCATAAGCTGTGTGCGCCATTCAGGGTTTTTGGCAAGCTCAGATTCCCAATCCCAATCATCATTGGGATCAGCAAAAATGTTATGCTCCTGCTTGTCCCAAAAAATCAGAATATCAAGGTCAGAGGGTCTTGCTTCCCTGAGTTCAATATGGGTACTAACTGAACTAGTCATTTTTTTTCTTAGTGGCTTTTTGTTTAATTTCTTCAACCCTGAATTGCACTATTTTCGAAATTAGTTCATAAGGTATAGGCTTGTCCAGAGGGAATTGTAAGGTTCCTTTTCCTGTCTTGTAAGTTGCCACTTCCTTTTTGAATTCTTCCATCCCAGAAGGCGCAGGATAAAAACCAATGTGGTTTTTGTAAGCAGCGAAATGGACCAAATTTCCTGCTAATTTAAAAGTTGGAATCCCATAATTGATGGATTCTGAAGCCTCAGGGGCATCCTCTCTGACAACTTTCCGGATCTTTTGCAGTATTTCCCGAACATCACCTGTGAATGAGTCAATGTATTGATCAATAGTTTCAAATGAATGTTTTTCCATAAAGCAAAAAGATAAATCCGTGAAGCGTCTTATTTATAATCCAAAGACATTTTATTCAAATCATAACCAATATACAAAGGACCATACCCAAAATCATAGGACATCACACCGCCCAAGTTGGGTTCAAACTGATTTTTCATAAACAGACTGTAAATCCCATGATTAAATGCTTTCATATCAAATGAGAAGACTACATACATGGTTTCCTGTGATTTGGCCTCAATTTGGGTTTGATTGGAAGGCACTTTTCCCAACTCAATATCACCCATACTTTTTGGTTTGACATACATGGAAAAGGGATTTCCCCCACTCATGATTACACTCGAACGGAATATAGGGATACTTATGGGGAATTCATTTTGATTTTTGAAGTTAAAGGGGATAGCGATTTCAAATCCCCGGGTTTGTGGTCCGGGTATCTCAGTGGGGAAAACAGTTGTTTTGAATTCCTCATAGGCATCCTGAAAGTGATCCCATTTATCCGAAGCATTGTCATCTACTTTTCCTTGAAGAAAATTATCCACAAAAAAATCAGTAACAGGAAATTCTTGTTCCTGATATAAAATAGATTTTGTCTTTTCCCACTTTTTATCAATTCCTGTATCAAAGTTTCTTAATAGATCTAGCATATATACTTCAAGTTTTACCTCTTTAGTATTGTCCCAGCCTAAGGGAGGGATTGGATCCGGTACTTCAAGTGTCAATCCAACTACTTTATCTATAAATGGATCTTTTATTCCATTCAACTCCCCGGTTATCAGCAAATCTCCAAATGGCAACATGGCATTTTTGATCGCATTAGGATTGATGAGATTATTTCCTGTTCCCAAAAGCTTGATCTCAATCGGTTCATTCGATTTGGAAATAGATGGTGGTGTGGGAAGTTTAACTTGGGCACTGTGTTCATAAGAAAAATTGAATTTACCGATTCGTTTTTTTAATAGGTTATTGAGGAAGGGATTCATCTTGGAAGACTCTAAGTCAAAATCTTCCGTGACCGCAAGTTGAAAATTGGGTAGCATATCGGTGTAATCGGTAAGGTCAAGTTCTATATTGGTTTGAAAAGTGATTTTATTATTCTTTCCCAATAAATTTTGAAGTTGAGCCGAACTGAGTGTGAATGGGTATTGTAAAATCAAAGAAGATTTGGCAGGTATCGTTACTTCATTGTGATCCCAAGACATGCCGATGTCTTTCCCATTGACAAAAATTCCCATAGCATGTGCAGGAATCGGCAGGTTCTTTTTGTAGGGATTGGATATTTCATAAGTCAAATTGAAGTTGACTGCAAAATCCAGCAAGGAAGATTGGTCAAAGGAAACATCAAAATTCTGTTGCTTGGCACTCGGCAACATATCTTCCAACATCAAAAGATTTGCTCTACAGCCCATCAGAATATAACAAATGGAAAGCGTTAGAATTTGGTAATAAAATGGCTTTTTCATCTTGGTAAAATTTAATAGTAAAAGAATCCTGATTTTGTACCCTCTTGGATAAAATCCAGTTTGCCTATTTGAAGAGGCTTTTAGAAGATATTAAATATAAGTATAATTATATTTAATGTTTTCTTGCCAAGAAAAAAATACATGAATTTTGAATTGTTTGATGAAATTAAGGAGGAGGATAGATATAGGAAGTGACCCAATTAAAGCACAGGATTGGAATTCCTTGAATCCGTTTGCAAACGAAATCGAACAAACCGGAATTGAAATAAGAATAGAAAGTTGACTAATGAATTCCATTTTTTAACTTTCAAGCAGTTGATTTCCAGAATATCCATCATTTGATTCAAAATACCAATAGTCAATTATCATCAATCTTGTAATTTGATCAACCCCATTATTTTCCAATCTTCCAATTTTCCAATCTTTCAATTTAGAACACTTCCCAACCTCTATCAATCTATCTGATATACAATCTTTCCCCCCACAACGGTCATTTTAACTTTGGCATCCAAGATTTCATCTTCGGCGATTTCCATGATGTTTTTGTCAAACACGGTGAAATCTGCTGCTTTTCCGACTTCGATGGAACCTTTGAAATCTTCCTCAAATTCAGCAAAAGCACCTGCCAGGGTATAAGAATTCAACGCCTGGTCTCTTGTCAGTTTCTGATCGGGTTCATAGCCACCTTCGGGCAGCATTTTGAGGGTTTTACGGCTTACAGAAGCATAGAAAGAGGGGATAGGATCCAATGGTTCTACAGGTGCATCGGTCCCGTTGGAAATCACGGCTCCTGAAGCCAAAAGTTTTTGCCAAACGTAAGCCCCGTCTGTTATACGTTTCGGACCTAATCTACCGATCGCCCATGGTCGATCAGAACTTAGATGTATGGCCTGAATGGCTGCAATAACTCCCATTTTCCCAAATCTAGAAATATCATCCACATGTAGATGTTGCGCATGTTCGATACGGAATCGGTGGTCGGTCACTTCAGGGAATTTGGCTAGAACCGCTTCATATCTGTCCAAAACTTCACGGTTTGCACGGTCGCCAATGGCATGGGCGCAAACTTGGAAACCCAATGGAATGGCTTTTTCAGAAACTTGTGTGACAATTGACATAGGTAAGGTTTCATGTCCCCTTTGACCGGGTTTGTCGCTGTAATCTTCCAATAGCCAAGCTCCCCAAGGACCCAATGCCCCGTCGCAGTTCAGCTTGATGGAGCGGACAGTGACCATGTGGTCGGGATCGATCATGGGACCTTTTTTATACCATGCCTCCAAGAGTTCAGGCTGACGTCCCGTGAGCATGATATACATTCGGGAAGTCAATTTGCCTTCGGATTTGAATTTCCCAACCATGTCGATAAACTTCTGTCCGCTGCCTGCATCATGAAAAGAGGTGATGCCTTTTTCTGCCAATTCCTGAAGGGCAAGTTCAAGGGCTTTTTCAGCCCTTTCTGGTGTGTCTTCAGGAATAAGTCGGGAGACCAAGCCTGAAGCCCTTTCCACCAAAACCCCCGTTGGGTTTCCCAATTCATCACGCAGGACTTCACCACCTTCGACTTCCTGTTTTGGATTTTCACTTCTTAGGGGGTTGATACCTGCCATTTCCATTGCCTTTTGGTTGACAAAGGAAGCATGTCCGGAGGCATGGGCGAGGTAAACCGGATTGTTGGGTGTGACGGCACTGAGTTGTTCATGGGTTTGGAAACCCTGAACGGTCTTGTCCGGCATCTGTAGCCACTTATCCTGATGCCAGCCCCTGCCGGTAATCCATTCGCCTGGTTCGGCTTTGGTTGCTGCCTCAGCCACCTTTTCGATCAGTTCGTCATACGTTTTGACATACATCAGGTCGATATCCAGTTTGTTGTACCCAATTCCCATCAGGTGCCCATGTGATTCAATAAATCCCGGGGTCATGGTTTTGCCTTGTAAGTCTATGGTTTCTGTATTCTTGCCAACAAATGCTTGGATTTCTTCGGTAGTCCCGACTGCCAGAATCAGCCCGTCTTTGACAGCCACGGCTTCGGTTTTGGGATTGGCTTCGTCAACAGTATAGACTATCCCATTGATATAAACCTGATCAGCAGGATTTTTCGGACCTGGATTACAGGAAAAGAGGAGTAATCCAAGAAGACCGATAAAGTATATATTTTTCATAGAGGTATTGTTCGATTTCAAAACTAGGAGATATAAAGCAAAGCTGCCAAACCGCTCCTGTAAACGGGGGCAATCCATACCTAGCCAGATATTATGATGAAGTTTTTACCCCTCAGAGTGTAATCTAGCATTCTGCGGTGACTGTGTGCAGTTTGTAACGTCACCCACCTCTATTTACCATCCTTCAAAATATTATTGAACAAGGAAATTTGGGACGTGGTCGATGTAGTTGTAAAGCTTTTTTGATGTTCTTTGAAGATTCATAGGCGAAGCTAATTTGTCAAGTATTGTGTTACATTTACTTGACAAAAATATTTTTGTCCCCCCCTTTAGTGCTTTTGTCAAACTGGTATCAAAACCTTCCGTTTTAGCTTTCGGGATAGAATTGGCAATCAACACTGGCTTACCAAAAATCCACTTCAAAAAAACCTTTTAATCCTGCGTTGGATAAAGCCTAGAACATTATTTCCATTTTTTTTATTCCCACCTGTGATAAAATTGAAATCTTTGCGACTAATGGTTTATATAGCATATTCAATATGGGGTCTGATTCGAAAATATTGTTTGTAGCATTGATCCGGCAAAACCAAGGTATTGTCAATAGTCTTTGCCGGCTATATGCTACTTCCCATGAAGAAATGAAGGACTACAGGCAGGACGTCCTACTTTCACTTTGGCGTGCCTACCCTCATTTCAAAGAGGAATCAAAAGTAAGTACCTGGATGTATAGGGTAGCCCTCAATACTTTGATATCCATCCAGCGGAAAAAGAAGCATGTTATTTTGACGGAACCGATTTCAGAATCTTTCGAAAACAATCATTTTCAGCATGCGGGTTCTGATGATAACCTGCTGGTCCTTCAGCAGGCGATTGGCTATCTCAAACCCATGGACAAAGCAGTGGTGATCCTCTACCTAGAAGGATACGACAATAGAGAGATGGCAAAAATGCTATCCATTTCAGAAACCAATGTCAGTACAAAATTGAACAGGATAAAAACACAACTTAAAAAGACAGTAAAAACTTTACAAGATGAATTTAAATAGATTAAAACCATCCTGGGATCAGTTCAAGGCAATCAATGGATTGATGGATATTGATGAATCGGAAATTCTTTCCTGTATGGAATCTCAAGATAACAGTTCAATTAAAATGTTTTCCAAAAGGGTTGTTCAGAATATCTTTGTTTATTCTATGATTTTGGCACTCGGTGGCGGTTGCTCATTTTAAGTTCATCATGATTCCCCTTTATATAAACTGGAGCCATGATGGCAGCTTATTGGAACTGGGATTTTATGAATTAAGGATATATTCAATCTTGTTTGGATTGGGTTTTGTCTTTGGCTTTCTGCTGTTGCAAAGGCATTTCAGGGAAGACTTATTGCCTGAAGAAAAGCTGGAAAAATTGTTTGTTTTCGTTATTATCGGTACTGTAATCGGAGCTAGGCTGGGTCATTGTCTGTTTTATGAATTTGACTATTACTATAACAATCCATTGGAAATATTTTTACCTGTCCGTTTTGCTCCGGAATTTGAAGTCACGGGTTTTCAGGGACTGGCAAGCCATGGAGGAGCCATTGGGATTTTGGTTGCGGTTTTTATTTACTCTTGGAAGAACAAAATCAATACTTATTGGGTTTTGGATAAATTAGCCCTGGTAGTGCCATTGGCCTGTGGTTTTATCAGGTTGGGAAATCTTTTCAATTCAGAAATGATCGGTCATCCCACTACTGTCCCTTGGGCATTTGTATTCCGAAGGATTGATTCCATTCCAAGGCATCCTGGACAGCTTTATGAAGCAGTGGCTTATTTTTCCATTTTTATTTTCATGAACCTTTATTCCAAGAAAGTCAAAAAAGAAAGCGGGTATCTATTTGGACTTTTTTTGGTTTTGGCTTGTTCTGCCAGGTTTTTCCTTGAGTTTTTCAAAATAGATCAGGTAGGCTTCGAATCGGATTTGGTTTTGAATATGGGACAGATTCTGAGTTTGCCGTTTATTATTGCCGGTATCATTTTAATGAAAAAGCGAGGTGGTGTTATTATGATGGTTTAGGAAAGGGCTTGATAATTTGGAAGCCTCCCTGATCTAAAATTTTTATGTCTCCCCTAGCTTTGGTTATAATTGAAAGTTTTCGGTAGGCCTGGGTGTTAATCCTTTCTTGAAAAACATCAGCCCATCCAACTACCTGGAAGGTCAAAATATAGGGCAATTCTTGATCTCCCCAGATAGCTATCGGGGTTGGTAAGCTTCTCCCATAACTAAAATTATTGCATCTGGTTTGGGATTGCTCCCGACCACTGTAAGGGATCCAAGGATAGAAAAGGTGTAGATGCAATCTACACCTAGTCCTACCGAAAGCTTAGTTATAATATAGGAGGGGGGGGGGACTATTTATCCTTAACAAGAACTTATTTTTCCCTTATTTCATCTAACCTTGCTGCCATTTGGTTCACGAGATCCGGCCGATCAGAAAATAGATTAACCTGCTCCTCCTGGTCAGAATCTACATTGTAGAGTTGACCAGTTGGACCTTCTTCCTTAGGCTTTATAACAGCGGGGTCGGTAAATCCACCTGATCCCAACCCTTCGATGTATTTCCAACCTCCATGCCGTATGCTATAGAAATTGCGGGAAGAGTGGTGGACCATATCTTCACGGGATGATTGATCGGACGTTCCTTTCAGGATGGACCAAAAACTATGACTATCTTCACCCACGCCCTGCGTAATAGGCTGACCGGTCATTTCTGCAAACGTTGCCATAAAATCCGTCAAACTGATCAGTGAGCTATTTTCCGAACCTACTGGAATGTGGCCTGGCCAAGAAACAATCAGCGGAACCCGGTGACCACCGTCCCAAACATCTCCTTTCTGTCCACGTCTTCCCGCATTGGAATCATGATTATGAATGTCGATCTCCAAATCCGGCCAGTAGGCTCCGTTGTCCGATGAAAAAACCACAATTGTATTGTTCGAAATTTTATTATCCGACAGGGTTTGCCTAACCTTTGCCACTACCTCATCAATATCCAGGACGAAATCTCCATATAAACCGATCCCTGATTTGCCTTTGTGTTTTTCGGAGGGTACCCAGGGAGTATGCGG
>NZ_JBGSXS010000083.1:0-2516 GCF_041751335.1 Aquiflexum sp. | reverse complement strand
AATTCCATTTCAGGTTTTTCTTCCTCATAAACAATTTCATGCAGTTTTATACCATTATTTATTTTTTCTCTTAATGATAAACAACCATAGAGTAAGCCATTTGCATCTCCGCCATTAATGGTAATGGTTTTTCTATCAGGTATAATCCTATAAGATTCCTTATCTAAATTCACCGCATTTACATCAAGGTTCAACAAAAAATCATACTGAGTCCTGTTTTCACTGATTTTATATCCTTTGCTGATTAAAGCCTCACGCATGATTTTATTTGCATATTTGGCTTGGGATAAATCTGCATCGTATAAAACATAAACTGATTGGGAAAACCCATAACCTAGTCCTAAGACCAAGAAAGAAAATAGTCCAATTATTAATTTTTTCATAATATCATAGGTTTAAACCAGTAAAGCTAAGGGAACTGGAAAGTGAAGAGTAATAAAAAAAACAATCTGAAAATTTATTTAAAATAAGACCGGCCATATTGTTTGGGATATAAATATCTTTATTTGATATGGCCGGAATTTTTACATATTAATCAATCATATCCAGGATTTTGCGGTAAGATTGAAGGATCATTAATTAGAAGAACTTCATTTTCAGGTAATGGCCAAAGAATCATATGAGGTTCCATTCCAAATGGTGTTAAAACCTGGAGCGCTTTACCCCACCTTATAAGATCAAACCAACGGTGGCCTTCCATATTCAATTCAAGCCTTCTTTCCAATTCGATCAAATCGCGGGTTTCGGCTTGTGAAATTCCTGAATAAGTACTTACACCTGCTCTTGCTCTCACTAAATTCAAATAATTTAGTGCTTCACCTGTTTTATTATTTTCGTTTAAGGCTTCAGCAAGCATTAAAAGAACGTCTGCATATCTTATGACTGGAAAATTGGCATTACCATTGTCTCCGCTCGGTACTTCAGAAAGATATTTTCCAGTGATGGCTGACCACCTTGCTGGAAGTGGGTTAAATACTCCATCTCCTGTTGTCACTCCTAAGGCTGCGGATATATCTCTTCTACTATCCCCCACCTCAAACAAATTTCTAAAAGAAATTCTAGGAGTGCAGCTATCATGAAGTGTACCAACCATACCATACAATGCCCTAACAACCGGCCAATTGGCTGAGCAAATGCTGGTCATATTATTGCCAGCGGCATTAGGTGCTGATGTATATTCTATGTCGAAAATATATTCTTGGTGGTGCTTATTATTGTGGTCAAACACATCATTAAAATTATTCAAAAGATTATAACCCATTGAAGTCACTTCCTTGAGAATAATTTCAGCTGCAGGATAATTTTTCCTTGTCAAATAAACTTTTCCCAAAAGAGCTTTGGCTGCTCCCCTAGTCGCCCTCCCGACATTCTGACCTGAATATTGTACAGGAAGGGCATTAGCACCTTCAATCAAGTCCGGGATAATCATTTCGTTGTAAATTCTGTCCACTTCAGTTCTACCTGTATTGTAAGCATCTTCAGGTGCTAGAGAGGCAGAAATAAAAGGAACTGCTCCAAAAACCCTTACGAGATTAAAATAACCTAAAGCCCTGATGAACTTTGTCTCGGCTATATATTCAGCTTTATTTGGAATATCTACTCCTTCTATTTTTTCAAGCAATAAATTAGCGCGATTGATCATAATGTAGCCATTTGACCACAGACCATTTGCTGCATTATGTCCTTGAAAATTATCAGTCAGAACTCTTCCAGTCTGATTGGTGGCTTCTTGCCAAACATCATCAGCCCTAAGGTCACCAATTTCCCAAAATCCAGTATATTGTCCTCTCAATCCGGTATAAACTCCTACAAGAGCCTGTTGAAAGTCTGCTTCTGTTTGATAAAGGAGATCAACCGTCACTGAAGATGGGGGCAATAAGTCAATAAAGTCTTCACTGCATGAGGTTAAGGTAGAAACAACCAAAACCGAAGACAGGAACAATATTTTTATATTTAGCTTAATAGTTTTCATGATCTATTTTGTTTGATATGAGAATGGTTATCAGAATGAAATATTAATGCCCACAATATGACTTTTCGGGATCGGATAATTATTTATATCCACACCGGGTGTAAGGGCTGTACCACTATTATTCACATCAGGATTAAATCCATTGTAGTCCTTGCTTGGGAATATAAAAGGATTGAAGGCTGTGTAATATAATCTCACACCATTTAACCCATATCTTTCCACTATGGATTTGGGCAATTGGTAACCAAAATTTATGTTATTGATCCTTAAATACGACCCATCCATTAAATGGAATTGGCTCCATTGTTCTCTGTTACCGCCTTTTGGACCATCATTTGGTCTTGGGGTCATTCCATCGCCTGGGTTTTCCTCAGACTCCCAATAATTCCAATTTCTTATTACCTGTTTCATCCTACCTCTAGTATTCGCATTTGATCGGTAAGCCTCTGCCAATATTTGGTTTCCATGGGATCCTGTCAAACTTACTGTTAGGGAAAAGTTACCATAACTAAACCTGTTTTGCATACCATAAAAGAAATCTGCA
>NZ_JBGSXS010000082.1:0-3739 GCF_041751335.1 Aquiflexum sp. | reverse complement strand
ACTTCAGTCAATTCCTTCAATACAGGTCCCAAAAATCCAGATAAATTCCTTAGAAATGGAAAGCCGGTAGGTGCTTTAGAGGGCTGGTATGTAGATATTGTTTCGAATGAAGCAGCAGATTGGATCTCCACAAAAAGAGATAAGAAAAAACCTTTTTTTATGATTATCTCTACCAATGAACCTCATACACCCATTGATCCCCCTACAAATTTTGCGGACAAATATGACAATGCCCAAGTCCAAGAAAAATCAAATTCCATTAAATATGGAGGATACGATAGACCCTTAAATGACCTCTCTGTTTATCAAAAGGAATATTATGGAACTGTATCTCAAATTGATGATAGTTTTGGAAGATTAATGGCCTATTTGGATAAGAAAGGCTTAAAGGATAATACCTTGGTTGTATTTACCAGTGACAATGGTCCGGAATATCCTGTGAACCTGGGGGAGTCCAATGGAGAATGGAATGATCCTATTCGGGACAAATGTTTTGGATCCCCAGGTGAATTGAGGGGGATGAAACGGTTTCCTTACGAAGGAGGACATAGAGTTCCCGGAATTGTCAGGTGGCCTAACCGTATCCCTAAGGGCATAGTGAGTGATAAACTATTCAACGGAACCGATTTTCTACCGACTATTAGCAATCTCGCGGGTGCCCGCCTTCCCGAAGACAGGACCATTGACGGAACAGACGCATTTAATGCATTTCTCAATAAAGAATACGAAAGGGAAATTCCACAAATCTGGTTTTTCCCTGTCGGATATTCTCATTTGCCGGGAATGGCCCACAGGGCAATGCGGCAAGGGGATTATGTATTGATCGCCAGCTTACCTGCTTCTTGGAAAAATTTTAATACTGACAATGAAAAAGGAAAAAATAGGGACGTTGATTGGATCAAGACAGCTGTCCCCTCTTCTTTTGAATTGTACAATATTAAAGATGATCCTTCCCAAAGCAATGATTTAGCGATTAAGGAATACGGAACCCTGTTGGAATTAATTCCCAGAATGCAGCGATTGTGGCTAGACATAAGGGATGAAGGGCCTTGGTGGGGAAGAACCTTAAATTAAATAGTGAATGGGCACATCTTCAAATTATAATATTTAAATCAAATTTTGACCAAAATAAGTACCTTAAATAGAATGAATAGAATCAAAAACGTACTGCAAATACCACTGTTATTTCTAATAATTTCAGGTTGTAATACAAAGAATGGTGGTAATGATACCGAGTCTAAAATTGTTCAGGAATTTACACTGCTTGAATCAGATCTACCTGAATATGAGAAAAACATAGACCACAAGGGGCTGCTTACCGCTTTGGGTGACCGTCATGGGGAATCAATTAGGACGGGGGAGCACATTTACAACAATCTTTGTTTCAATTGCCATGGCAACAAGGAACAGGAAGGGTCAATCCCCAATGCATTTAAATTTTGGAAAGATTCATTCAAGGTAGGTAAAGATCCCTACTCAATTTACCAGACCCTCACCCGGGGATATGGCTCTATGCCACCGCAGGTTAATTTATCGCCTGTTGAAAAGTATGATATCATCAATTACCTGCGTGAAGCTTTTCTGCAAAAAGATAATCCTGAACAATTTTTCGAAATTGATTCAGTTTATCTAGCAAGTTTGCCAACAGGTTCGTCTACAGGTCCGGCTCCTAAAGAATTTAAACCATGGGCTGAAATGGATTATGGTAATTTTTTGATCAACACGTATGAATTGGTCGGATTGAACGCAGCTCCCAGAGAGCGATCCAGTGGCCCCATTCAGCCACTTAAAGATGAGAACTATATAAATTCCAATTTTGCCTACAAAGGAATCGCTGTAAGATTAGACCAGGGAGAAGGAGGGGTAGCGGCAGGTAAAGGTTGGATGATGTTTGACCATGATCTAATGAGAGTGGCGGGTGCCTGGACCGGAGAGGGTTTTATAGATTGGGAAGCAATTTTATTCAACGGGAGACACAATATATCGCCAAGAACGGCAGGTGATCTTCATTTTGAAAACCCTGTTGTTCCGGCTTGGGCCAATCCCAATACAGGGGCTTTTGAAGACCCCAGGTTTATGGCAAGAGACAAAAGAAAGTTTGGTCCATTGCCCCGGGAATGGGCGCATTACAAAGGACTATATCAATACCGGGATCGGGTTATTATCTCTTATACCGTAGGTCAGGCAAAAATATTGGAAACATTTGGAATGGAAACATTTGAAGATCATCCGGTATTCACAAGGACCTTAAACATTACTTCTTCTGACAAGCCACTGAAAATGAGAATTGCCCCAAGCGGTACAGCTGTTGCTATTTTAGGAGAGGGAGGGGTATTGAAAGATCAAGATGGGTTTGTCCTGATGGAGCTGCCTTCGTCTCAATCATTGAAAATTAAGTTGTTGATTGCCAAAAAAGGAACGAAGGGACTTCAAGCATATGCCAAAGACTCTAATTCACCTGAATCATTGGAACAGCTCATCAAAGGTGGCCCAGCAAGGTACCCTCAAAAACTAACTTCCGAAGTGTTGAAAGGGGAGCAAGAAGGTCCTTTTCAAGTGGATATCCTGAACCCGCCATTTGACAGCCCCTGGAAAAATCAATTCAGATTAAGTGGACTTGATTTTTTCAGAGATACCAACAAAGGCGTTATCTGTTCTACAGATGGGGATGTGTGGTTGGTGGAAGGATTCACCAAAAATGCAGGAAATCTCACTTGGCAACGCATAGCCTCGGGCTTATTTCAACCTTTAGGTATCAAGGTTATCAAGGAAGAGATTTTTGTCACCTGCAGGGATCAGGTCGTGAGGTTACACGATTATAATGGAGACAGAGAAACGGATTTTTATGAAAGTTTTAACAATGATCATCAAGTCACAGATCATTTTCATGAATTTGCGATGGGGCTTCAAGCCGACAAAGATGGAAACCTTTATTATGCAAAAAGTGCTCGTCATGCCCGAGAAGCCTTGGTTCCTCAGCATGGGACTTTGATCAAAGTGAGTAAAGATGGCTTGAAAACGGAAATTATGGCCAATGGCTTCAGGGCAGCAAATGGTGTCTGCATCAATCCGGATGGTACTTTTATAGTAACCGATCAAGAAGGCCATTGGAATCCCATGAACCGAATCAACTGGGTGAAAAAAGGAGGTTTTTATGGAAATATGTTTGGATATAATCCTCCAGCTGATAGCACAGAAAATGGGATGGAACTTCCCTTGGTCTGGGTCGAAAGAGAACGGGATCAATCTCCGTCTGAACTACTTTGGGTAGACAGCAAAAAATGGGGGGCTTTGAATGGAAAACTTCTCAACTTCTCCTATGGCTATGGAAAAATCTTTGTGGTTCCTTTCGAAAAGATAGGAGAGCAAGTACAAGGTGGGATTTTTGAATTGCCTATTCCGCGGTTTTCTACAGGTGTAATGAGAGGCCGGTTCAATCCCGGAGATGAACAACTATATTTGTGCGGCTTATCAGCCTGGGGGTCTACCCAACCCCAATTGGGAGGTCTTTATCGGATAAGAAAAGTAGAAAAACCAATGGTTATTCCGATAGGAATCAAAGCAACCTCAAAAGGCATAGAACTGACCTTTACCGACTTATTGGATGAAGGAAGCATAAATAATATTTCCAATTATACAGTTAGGACTTGGGATCTTTTGAGATCCAGAAAATACGGATCCAAACATTATAATGAAAAAACATTGGAAGTGACAAAAGCCGTTTTGGGAAAGGATAAAA
>NZ_JBGSXS010000081.1:0-5715 GCF_041751335.1 Aquiflexum sp. | reverse complement strand
TTGTTTAATTCAATTAACCTATTTACCAGTTTGGAACCCGCTGCTTCATCTGAATCAGAAATATCAGAAAAACCCATGATTCTGGAAATCATGGCATATTTTTCCAATTCACCTTTTAATGAATAAGAAACAACAGTAGGTAAAAGCATTGCATTTGAAAATCCATGGGCCAAATGAAAAATTGCCCCTAGGGGTCTACTCATTCCATGGACTAAACAAACACTACTGTTAGTAAATGCCAATCCACCATGATATGCAGCAATAGACATTCCTTTTCTTGCGATATTGTCATCTGGGTATTCCCAAGCTGCTTTTAAATTTTTACCTACAAGAGTTATACAGGAAAGCGCCAAAGGATCAGACAAAGGATTAGATTTTTTAGAAACAAAAGCTTCAATACCATGTGTCAAAGTATCCACACCTACGAATGCTGTTAAATCCTTAGGCATCGATTTTGCCAATTCATAATCAACTATCGCTGCAGATGGCATTAGGGCTTTATCAAAAATCATCATTTTTACCCCCAATTGCGTATCGGTAATCACCGCAACTTTTGTCGCCTCACTTCCTGTTCCAGAAGTGGTAGGAACTGCGATAACAGGAATTCCAGCGTTTTTGATTTTATGGTATCCCATGTATTGGTTTAGAGGTGGTGGATTGGTTGCAAGAATTGAAATTGCTTTGGCAGCATCTATAGGACTTCCTCCTCCGACTGCGATAAGAATTTCTGCATTTGTTGAATTGAATTTTGATAATCCATCATTTACGTTTTCTAAAGTGGGATCTGGATAAACATCAGAAAAGACAAAAGCATGTATCCCTTTTAACTTTAATTTGATGACTATATCATCAATAAAACCAGAATTTACAAAATAATTATCAGTAACGATCATCACTTTTTTAGCTCCGAATTCTTCTACTAAATCCGGCAATTGATTGACGGCTCCCCCACCTATCAAAGATGTACCCGGAGCATTAAATTGAATTATATTCCCCATATTACCAGCCTTGAATTCGTTGATAATTATTATCCCATCTTGAAAGAATTACTCTTTGCTTTGTGTAAAACATCACTCCTTCTATCCCTTGCATGTGAAGGTCTCCATAAAATGAATCATTCCAACCCGCAAAAGGGAAGAGTGCCATAGGTGCGGGAACACCAACATTGACACCTATCATACCACAATTAATCTCTCTGCTGAACTGTCTGGCAGCCTTACCATTTGAAGTATAGATGGTCGCGCCGTTGCCAAAAGGCAATCGGTTTAACCATCTAATGGCTTCATCAAGATTTTTAGGTGAAAGCAAGGAAAGTACCGGGCCAAATATTTCCTCTTTAAACAAATCCATTTCGGGATTAACCTGATCCAATAAAGTTGGACCAACAAAAAATCCACTTTCAGGAATGTCAGCTCTACCATCCCTCAATATTTTTACTCCTTTTTTTTCTGAGGCGGAAATAATTCCAAATATTCTCCTTTTGCTGTGTTCATCGATTACAGGTCCCATATCAACAGGACCACTTCCTGAGGTATCTCCAATTGTAAAAGAATCCATTACATTAATTAATCTTTCTTTGAGTGGTTCAACTATATCGCCTATTCCAACCAACAATGAACCAGCCATACATCTTTGGCCTGCACATCCAAATGCTGCACCTGAAATAGACCTGATTGTTGCATCCGGATCTGCATCGGGCATAACCAATTGAACATTTTTGGCTCCACCTCCAGCTTGGACTCTTTTCCCGTGAGATGTTGCAAGACTATAAACATGCTTTGCTATATGTGAGGATCCAACAAAACTGACAGCTGCAATTCCCGGGTGTGTGCAAATTGCATTGACTACTTCTTTGCCTCCATGAATCACATTTAATACCCCTTCAGGCAATCCTGCTTCCAAAAAAAGTTCCGCCAACCTTATGGCAGTTAAGGGGACCTTCTCACTGGGTTTTAGAATAAAGGTATTGCCACAAGCAATGGCAATAGGGAACATCCACATGGGAACCATCGCAGGAAAATTAAATGGGCTTATACCTGCGCAAACACCCAATGGTTCCTTCAAGGTAATACCGTCAATTTCCGGAGCAATCTGCGAAAGGCTTTCACCTTTGAGCAGATGGGGAATCCCACAGGCAAATTCAACAACCTCGAACCCCCTCCTGATATCTCCCCTTGCTTCATCAATTGTTTTTCCATTTTCTTTTGAGATAAGTTTGGCAATTGACTCCATATTTGACTCAAGCAGCGCTCTATATCGAAAAAGTATGTCCGCCCTTCTTGGAGAAGGTAATTGGGACCATTTTTTAAAAGCCTTTTCGGCAACTTTTACGGCTTCATCCACATCTTCTTTTGTTCCGATCGGTGTCAATCCTATGATTTCACCAGTAGATGGATTAAATATTGGTGTAGTAGGAAGTTCTTTTTTCTGGACCCAATTATCACCAATGATCATTCTAGCAACAGGATATTCATTATTTTTATCTTTCATTTTCGATCAATTTCTTATTTTTCATGAAATATTATTTTGAAATATTTAATTAGACTTTAATTAAATCCCCGCTGCTCCATCTGAAAAACAGACCATACTCAAAAAACTGTCTTTGTAATTTAACAACTGTACAATTTCAATGATCACAGGTTCAGAAAATAACTCTTTTCTAAAAACAGGTATATGGAGAATTTCATCTAAAATCTTAAACCTTTCTGATGCAATATTTGGGATTTCATTTTTTGAATGCCCATTACACGAATATAATGGTAGAGCTGCAGCTGACATTGTCCCCAAAATGGCCTTTGGAATAAACTTTCTCCTTTCTTCCTTCATCGATATTTATTTAGTGAATCAACCATAATTTTCTTAAATAATTAGAAGCCATCAGACGATTCCAAAAACTGTATATAATAGAATGATAAAAAAAACTCCAGCAGTTTTAATTCCTGTCATAACAAAAATATCACCGTAAGATTGTTTGTGAGTTAGTCCTGTGACAACCAGTAGTGTTATTATAGCTCCATTATGCGGAAGAGTATCCATTCCCCCACTTGCCATTGAGGCTACCCGGTGAAGCACCTCATTCGGAATCCCAAATTTAAGTGCTTCTGAAAGATAGGTTTCATGCATAGTTGCCAAGGCAATGCTCATGCCCCCTGAAGCTGAACCGGTTATACCAGAAAGGATGGTTATCGTTACTGCCTCGTTTACTAAAACATTATTAAAGGTTTTGGATATTAATTCACTGACGGATTGAAAGCCCGGTAAGGCTGCAATGACTGCCCCAAATCCATATTCAGAAGCAGTATTTAAAGTAGCAAGTAAGGCACCATTAATTGCTGTGTTTATCTCCGCAATAAAATTTCTGCGAATCTGGGAAAATGCAAAAATCACCACGGATAATATTCCTAAAACCAAACTTATCTGAACTGCCCAAATCGCAGTTAATTTTGAGATTTCAAGATTGTCTATACCATTAAAACCAAATAATGAAAATTCGAATTGCTCACCATAATATTTTGGTATAAGGTCAGTCAATGCTTTATTTAATACACCAACAATAATTAAAGGAAGAAATGCTATTATGGGTTTGGGCAGAGTTTCATGGATTTCATCAACCGGTTCATTGATATGGTCATTCCCATAACCTTCTCCATTTTCAATTGCTTTTCTCTTCCTCCAATGCAGGTAAATAATCCCCGCCAGGAAAATGAACAAACCACCAAAGAGACCCAACCACGGTGCCGCCCATGAATCAGTTTGAAAAAAGGATGTGGGGATAATGTTTTGGATTTGAGGAGAGCCAGGAAAGGCGTCCATAGTAAAAGTAAATGCCCCAAGTGCTATTGTGGCCGGGAGCATTCTTTTGGGTATATCAGCGGCCCTGAATAACTCTGCACCAAAAGGGTAAACAGCAAATGCGACTACAAACAAAGATACTCCTCCATAGGTGAGTACAGCGCAAACAACCACAATAGCAAGAATTGCATTTCTTTTCCCAAAAATCTTTATGGTAAATGCGGTTATTGATTTTGCAAAGCCTGAAATGGCAATTACTTTTCCGAAAATTGCCCCAAGAAGGAACACTGCAAAATACAACTTTATAAAGTCAACCATCCTCTCCATAAATACTCCTGAAAAAAATGGCATTACCAATGACGGGGAAGTCAAGAAAACAGCCATAAGGGCTGCGATAGGAGCAAACAAAATGACACTGTACCCTTTATAAGCTACAAAAATCAAAAAGGACAAGGAAAATAAAATGATTAAAATATCCATGTTAAGGTCTCAAATAAAGATTCTGCATCTTTTTAACTTTCAATAAAGAGGAGTTAAGTTACATTAGAAAATAAATCAAAAGGACATGAACACCTAAACCTTATATTTATATCAATTTGATTAATTTTCCAGTTCACCATACCTTCTAACCCTTAATGCAGCTTGTTCTTTATGTCCCATAAATCCCTCTAGTTCACATAATCTCATTGCATATCTTCCAATATTTAAACTTGCTTCAGGTGTACACTTCTGATAGGTACAGTTTTTCAAAAATTTGCCGACCCATAGTCCGCCTGTATATCTTGCGGCTTTATTGGTTGGAAGGGTGTGATTGGTACCTATTACTTTATCCCCGTAAGCTACATTTGTTTCTTTTCCTAAAAATAAGGCTCCATAATTTGTTAAATTTTTGAGAAAGAAATCCGGATTATTGGTAAGAACTTCGACATGCTCATATGCTAATTTATCAGCTTCAAAAAGTGCTTCTTCTTCATCTTTCACAATAATAATCTGACCATTCTCCTCCCAAGCAATTCTGGCAATATCAGCAGTTGGTAAAACTAAGAGCTGTTTTTCAATTTCGAGAATTGTCTCATTGGCAAGTTTTTCGGAGGTTGTAATCAAAGCCCCGGGAGAAGAGGGTCCATGTTCCGCTTGGCCCAATAAATCGCATGCCACCATTTCAGCGTCAGCAGATTCATCTGCTATGACCAAAACTTCGGTTGGGCCAGCTAAGAGGTCTATACCAACTCTACCAAACAATTGTCGCTTTGCTTCCGCAACATAGGCATTACCAGGTCCCACAATCATGTCGACCGGTTCAATTGTCTCTGTACCAATGGCCATTGCAGCCATTGCCTGTACCCCACCAAGAATA
Organism: Aquiflexum sp.; assembly: GCF_041751335.1. Classification (GTDB taxonomy): domain Bacteria; phylum Bacteroidota; class Bacteroidia; order Cytophagales; family Cyclobacteriaceae; genus Aquiflexum. The sequence goes on along the minus strand of NZ_JBGSXS010000081.1, from coordinate 566 downwards.
TAAATTTCATCTGCACCAGCTAAGTGCATGGCAACTACAGTCGCATTGGGTATTTTACCATTAATTGGAGGGGTAAATCCGATCACCCGCTTGACACCTGCAACCTTGGCTGTAAGAATACTCATGTGTGCTGATGCTACCATGGGATACCTCCCACCAGGGATATAACATCCAACACTGTTGACTGGGATGTTTTTATGACCAAGGATAACTCCCGGCAAAGTTTCTACTTCTATGTCTTTTATTGACTCTTTTTGAAGTATCGCAAAATTCCGAATCTGTTCCTGAGCAAATTTGATATCATCTATGACTGAATCATCCATTTGATCAAAAATGGCTTTTATTTGATTTTTGGAAAGTAAAAAAGAGGTTGGATTCCAAGCATCAAATTTTTCTGAATACCCTCTTACAGCTTTGTCGCCTTGAGTTTCAACTTCCATTATTATTTCACTAACAATGATATTAAGCTCATTCTTTTCTTTTAGAATTTCGGAATCTGATTTTCCTTTTTTCAACCACTTTGCCATTGATATTTCTATTTATATTCAAATTAATTTTAGTGAACC
>NZ_JBGSXS010000080.1:0-4787 GCF_041751335.1 Aquiflexum sp. | reverse complement strand
ATTGCCCTGAGGGACATTGATCTGGAAATCCTCGGAATCATTTCCTTTGTCGAAGGATATTTTTTTTATTTCGTTGAATTTGATGTCGAGGTTTTTGCTGAAACTGCTCGTAATGTTATTTCCCTCGACAGTCAGGTCCAGTTTTTTGATACAGATATATCCCTCTTGGATGATGATGTTGGGTTGGTCCGAAGGAAAAAGCTCCATGGTACCTTCGTATTTGCCTTTGATGTTAAAAGTTAGGCCTAAATAGTTTTCGTCAAGTTTGTGTGAAAAGTAATCATGGGCAAAATGTTGGATAATGAGCATAGACCGGGCTTATTATTTTGACTTAAAATAAATTGAGATAGATGTACAGTTAAACCATTCAATCACCTATAGCCAATAGCTTCAAATACAACACAACAATACTCTGGTTTTTGGGTGATCAGAGAACGAATAAATAATATTTTTCTCAGATTTAATAATGGTAATATAAATTGATCTGTTTTTTGGAGTGGAGTTTTTTTGCAAGTTTTTGGGTTTAAATTATATGTATAAAGTATTGGTAATGAGTTTTATGTGTCCATTCTTTGGGAAAGTTGTTGAGATTTTTGAAATGCAATAATTGAATATTTAGCATCTTTTTATGCAGTGTAAAGAATTTTAAAAAAAAGTGGTTTTTTATGCCTCTTTGTGGCAAAGAGAGGCAATTATGTTTTTTTTTCCTGTATCCGACAGAATCGGGGTGGGTTTAAAATCAGGTGTTTTTTATAGCAGCCCCGAGAAAGCCTGTCCCATACCGATAGCTATCGGTACGGGAGGCTGAACATTAATTATCTCGTCCGCCGGGGTGAAGCCCAAGGTAAGGTGCAGGTAATACCTTTCGGTTTCTTCTAACACATATGCACCGCAACTCTGGGTTTTGATAGCGCCGATTCAAGTAATTTCGGTTAGAAAGTCTGTTTTTGGAACACGAGGCCTCTTTACCTAAATGTGGAAAACAGACCTTGTTAAGGATGGTGTTGGTTAGATTTAGACTCGGGTAAATCAATTGGTGAAAGATATTCTTGGAATCTCAAGCACCGCTACTATGGGTGAATGAATTGGTAGGTTGGGGTTGGCAGTCTGAAGACTGCAAGTTTGTGGTCCAAGTCTGAAGACTTGAACCAGCAGCTCTACTAACCTCCCTGTATTGCCGCCGGGGGCATAAAGGCGATGAGGCAGGTAAATTCGGGGTTGAATATCCCGAAGAGCGCGGGAACAGCGTGAATAGTGCATTATGATGTACTATTTAATATAAATACATAGGAGAGATAGGGATTACTATGATATAGTGCAGTTTATTGCCTTATTTTTTGTGTTTTAAAAGTTAAAGATTACATTTACATCAAATAATGCTTTATAATGCACTTTACTGAATTGATTAAAACCGTCAAAGAACGAAGGGAAGTTCTGAAAGTAACACAGGAAACCTTGGCAGAACTAGCTGGAGTTGGGTTAAGGACCTTAAAGCAGTTTGAAAGTGGCAAGGGGAACCCTACATTGCTTACCATGCATAAGATAGCGGATGTGTTGGGTATGGAGGTTTGCCTGAAAATTAAAAATGTTACGCACCATCCATGAGACATGCCAAAGTATTGTTTAAAGATGAGGAAGTGGGTATACTGAGCCAACACGATGATGGTTCGTTTTCATTCCGTTACCACGATACTTGGGTAAAAGACATGGATAAACAAAGTATCAGTCTGACCTTGCCTAAATCCGGACAGGAGTTCCATTCTGAATTTCTGTTTCCTTTTTTTTACCATATACTTCCTGAAGGATCCAATAAAGCGGTAGTATGTAAACTCAATAGAATAGATCCGGAAGACCATTTCGGATTGCTGATGACAACTGCTAAAAATGACAGTATAGGTGCCGTCAGGATCATAAAAACAGAAAAGTGATGGGATTACCTGAAATTAAATATTGTCCCGGAACATTGTCCGAAGGTTTTGATACCTATAGCAGGACGGCTTTGAAGCGGGTATTTCAGGGAAAGAAGGTACATCATGTTTTGCCATACGATTCTCCGGCACACAGTTCCGATTCGGATGAACACTTTGAACAGAACCGAAAACACATTTCTATTTCAGGGGTGCAGGAAAAATTTTCAGTATTGCTGGATAAAAACAAGCTTAGACTTACCCAAGAAGGCGAACGTGGTACATATATCCTGAAACCTGTTCCCGGGGCCGGCAAAAATCCTGATCAAATGCCAGCGAATGAACACCTGACCATGCAAATTGCCCGTCAGGTTTATGGTATAGAGACTGCGGAAAATGCTTTGATATTTTTCAGGAATGGTGCTCCGGCCTATATCACCAAGAGATTTGATGTCAAAGAAGGCGATGCCCCGCCTTCAGGACAGGTAGAGAAATTGGCTCAGGAGGATTTTGCTTCCCTGTCGGGAAGGACACCGCAAACCCATGGAGCACATTACAAGTATTTGGGGAATTATCTGGAACTTTTCGAAATGATGCAAAGGTATATACCGACCTACAAAATAGAAGCTCCCAAGCTTTTGAAAATACTGTTGTTCAATTACTTGTTTTCAAATTGGGATGCCCACTTTAAGAATTTCTCAATATTGGAAACCCCCATGGGAGACTTTAGACTCAGCCCTGCTTATGACCTGCTTAACAGCCGCATTCATATAGCGGACAAGGACTTTGCTTTAGAAGGTGGTCTATTGCCCGGGAATATAGCCCAGGGGAAAATCAGCTTGCAATTTGCCAAATTGGCTAAGGAAACAGCAATCAGTGACAAGACTTTCCAGGATATTTATGCTTTGATGGTCTCCAAATCAGACTCGGTTGAAAAATTGATAGGAGCATCTTTTCTCAATGAATCCACCAAGAGAAATTTCCATCAGGCATATCAAGGGAGGTTAAAGCAGCTTTTGAAAGTTTGAGGTCTGTTTGGGTGAGGGGTGGATTTACCTTCGGATATTAGGAGACTTTTTACCAGGCCTGAGGCTTTTCCCACCCTCCCTGCACTACCGCCTGAGGTTATTGGAACAGGAACATGTTTCCCGAAATAGACGGAAAGTCTGATTAAGAAGAATTTATTCGATGCTTTTTTTAGTGAGTGCCGTCTTTTTCATTTGATTTCTATCAATTCTCTTACTTTTTTGCTTGACCAAAAAAGTAACAATCCCGATAGCTATCGGGACAAGACAATGAGATCCTATCATCGCGCGAGGCCAGTGCCGGCCCGGCTCATTGTCTTCCTGCCCACTATCCCATACAGATAAGGCACGTTACGAAATTAAGGTTTTTTTGTAGCAGCCCTGTAGGGGCTATCTCGGAATTGGGGGAGCACGAAATCTGGAACTTAAACCTTTTTCTCAACAATTAACCTGTCTCATGTCTCATGTCTCACGTCTCACGTCTCATATCTCACGTCTAAAATCTCGCATCTAATTTTGAATATGGGATTACTTTATCATGGGTATTTGGGATTTTTTAGGTTTGTGGTGGGGATTTCAAATCCCTTTTATCTGGGTTCGGGATTGCAAATCCCAAACAGCGGCAACAGGGGCAGTCTGAAGACTGCAATATTGTGGTCCAAGTCTGAAGACTTGAACCAAGTAGGACTTCGAAATTTTTATGCCAATCAGACCTAATAAATTTGGATATTTCAATGCTGGGAGTAAATTTGTCAGCTATGAGTAATAAAATTACTCGTTTGAAAATGGCCTTTTTTGGGACTCAAAGGGCGAAGCTGTGGGAACTGCGGTAATGGTGGTGTGAAGGACAGAAAGGGAGGTTAGAATTTTAGATTTATGATTTTAGATTTAAGATTTGAGACACGAGAAGCGAGAGGCGAGAAGAAACAAAGCTTGTCCCGAAGAATTTCGGGGAGACAAGAGACAAGAAGCGAGAGGCGAGATGCGAGAGCCAATAACTGTCCCGATGAATATAAGCATAATCAAAATGTACCTGAATGGGTTTCAATTTATCTTCTAATCCAACCCCACTGTTCACTTTTCAATTATTACAAATAACTAATAACAACTCACTATCCACTTATCAAAGTTTTTCGGTTATAACCCCAAAAATATACCATATATTAAATATATTTATGGTTATAACCCTAAATAATTATGATTAATCGGAACGTTTATATTGAAAAGCTTAGATTATTTATTAGCAAAAGACTGGTGACAAGGAATAGTTAGAAGGATGTAAAATTGAATGTGGGATAGTGCGCGAGATTAGAAGCGAGACCTGCCTGTCGGCCGGGCAGATCCGAGATTGGGTTTGTGAAAAAAATTAGAGAAAGTTTTTTAGCGAGGAATAATGATGAGGGTTTACAGGTTGACTCATATTGACAATATTCCTTTTATTCTATTAAATGGGATCACTGGAAAAAACTCATCTAAAGTAAATTTAGACTTTGTTTCAATAGGCGATGTGTCATTGATTTCAAATAGAGATGAAAAATTTGTTTACATTGACAACGGAGAAATTTCTTCTGAAAACAAAAAAAGAATCCGTCTTGGTGATTTCACGCCATTTTATTTTGGAGTCAAAATGCCCATGTTATATGTAATCCAAAATGGAGGTAACTTTGTTCCAAAAGCCTATTCAGCCAATAAAATTATTTATTTGGCAATCGATTTGAAAGATATTGCAAATCTTGAAGTTGAATTGTATTTTTCAGATGGACATGCAACAGATAACTACACTTCGTTTTATGAAAGGGAATATCTTTCACAGATAAATGATATTCTAGATTGGACCGCTATCAAAAGCAGATAT
>NZ_JBGSXS010000079.1:0-3662 GCF_041751335.1 Aquiflexum sp. | reverse complement strand
TTGAAACAAAGTTTTAATGGAAAGGGAATATTTTTTTAATTTAAATGTAGTGTTGATCAATATCTCAGAATAGGGTGACTTAGCAATCGGCAAGTCCCACATAGAAATTGTCGGATGCGGGAAGAAATTGGTAATACACCTTTCATTTGATCATCATAAAAAAAGCCGTCTCCTTGCGGAGACAGCCTTGAAAAGTTAGCGCACATTACCCTATTTGCTTTAAAATGGAAACCAATAAGGAGAAAAACATAATCAAATGTAAGGGTGTGGATGCTGTGTGAAAACAGGAAATAGCCGACGGCGGGTATGACTTTAAAAACGGTATAAATAAGTCTGAATTCGGTTCCGGGGTAATGAAATATTTGTATATCCTCTAATTTGCAGGTTGATAGAGTATTCCTTTTATAGCTAGACGGAAGACAAGAGACGGGGACAGGAGATGGAAGATGCGTGCCTGCTGGCCAATCTTAAATCGGGACGGAATTTTTATGGTTGACAATTTATTCTTTGGATACCTGCAAAAAAGCGGATAATCATAAAAAAAATTCCCCCACACTTCAATACAAAAAAATATATCTTACATTTAAAAGTAAAATTCATAATTTAATGCAAGAAATACGCTTTTATAGAAATTTTTGCAATGTCGACACATTGTTCTCTTTTCTGAATTTTTCCAAAACTTTACAGATTCAGATTGATTCAGAAATCAAAACCTTGATATTTTTTGCACTTATCCCGGTTCTGGTGGCTTTTTTATTTGTCATATTTGTTTTTTATCGTTCCAAAAGGGAAGCCTTGATTAAAGAACAGGAAACAGAACTCCGGCTCCAAAAAACTGAAGTTACCCTCAAAGCCCTCAAGGCACAGATCAATCCACATTTTATCTTCAATTGTCTGAATTCCATCCACCATTACATGTACAGCCATCCTGCCAATGAAGCCGGCGCATACTTATTAAAATTTTCCCAACAAATCCGCTATGTCCTTGAAAGCAGTGAGCGAAAAACCGTGCCCTTGGCGGATGAATTGGAGGCAAACAGGATTTATCTAGAACTAGAACAGTTGCGCTTGAACCATACTTTTGATTTTTTTATCCATGTTGAAAATGGATTGGATGTTGAAGCCCTGTATATTCCTCCTATGTTGATTCAGCCATTTCTGGAAAATGCCGTTTGGCATGGGGTATCGGGAGGAGGAAAAATAGAATTGAGGATTTCCCATATGGACGACTTTCACTTGTTATGCGAAATAAAGGATGAGAAGACCGATACCAAACCATTGGAAAAGGATATCCATCACCTGCAACAAATCAAAAAAACTTCTATGGGCATGCATTTGATGAAAGAACGGTTTGATATGCTGAACCAGATCAGCGGAAAAAATTCGGGATATACGCTTGAAAAAAGAAAAGACGGGATTCCAGGAAAAGTCCTTAGCATAAAGATACCTTTTGAAGATTGACCATGAAAAAATACAATGTCATTATTGTAGAAGACGAAAAGGCCGCCCAAGACCAATTGATAGCCATGTTGGGAAAACATCCGGATTTACACCTGTCCGGTCAGTCTTTTAATCTGGAAGAAGCATCCAGGATGGTGTCACAATATGAACCCGACTTGATATTTTGTGATGTGGACCTCCCTCCCGGCAATGCTTTTGATTGGCTGATGGGTTTACCCAGTATCCCTTTTTCGATTATTTTCACCACTTCTTACGATACCTATGCCATTCGTGCCTTTCGCCTGGCAGCGGTGGATTATCTGCTCAAACCATTGATGGAAGAGGAATTGAACCAGGCTTTGGACAAATTCCGGGCAAAAAACCAAAAAGCAAACAGTTTAGACCATGTGCAGGAATTGCTGAATAATCTGAATAAATCCCCGCAGAAAAAGAAGATTGCCCTCCCTACCCTATCCGGGTACCTTTTTGTACCCATCCGGGAAATTATCCGCTGCGAATCCGACAATACATATACTACATTCCACTTGATTGATAAGAAAACCATTATTGTTTCGAAAACACTGAAAGAATGTGAGACAATGCTTCTGGAACAAGACTTCTTCAGGGTACACAACAGTCATTTGATCAATTTGGCCTATGTCAAAGAATATCTCAAAGGCGAGGGGGGACAGGTGAAAATGGAGGATGGTAGCTATGTGGATGTATCGAGAAGGAGAAAGGATGAATTCCTGAAAAAAATCCGGTAGTATGGCCGAATTCAACGGTAACTATACCAAGTTCTTTGGAGAATTTTCCTCTTACTAATTTTCATTGGGCTATAAATGACGGAATGTTTAAATTTTAAGATGAAAAAACTTGTGGTCAGTGCTTTTGTAGAAAGGGGTCAGATTCAATTGATTTTGGATGGTAACCCGGTGATTCCCCAATTTCCGGTAGAAATGGAACTCAGTGATGATGAACATGTCCTGCAGTGGTACGTGGAAAGTCCTATAGGTGGACAGTTTACCCTCAGCATTTCTTCCCCTAAATCCGCCGAAATGCAACTGACCAAACGTTTGGGAAAGGGAGAGAAAGACTGGGGAGGAGTGAGGGTTTAGGGTTGGGAAAGTCGGGATATTGGAAGATATTAAAATTGGAAAATTGGAAAATTGGGTCGTGTTACATTCTCGGAGTCAATTCAAAAATATGAGTATAATAAATCGTGTATCAAATAAAAACACCACTTTAAACATTTAAAAACCATGGAAAAGATTGATTACATCTTAAGCAAAAAAACAATCGAGGAATTAGTATCTGACCCAATTGGGGTTAAGCCGGCAAGAGATTTGGCATATATCTATTTAAATATCCCACCAAGAAATGGGGGATTCAATCACCATGAATTCTTTGGAGGATATTTTAATGCTTCTGAATTTGAATTAACAAACCATGTAGGGATTAGATTATGGTATTGTATGGTAAATGAAAATGCTAAATTTCCGAAATTCTTCTTGGCACTTGAAAAGTTAACTTCCTATGATGACACTAATCCTGAGGAAACAACCAATATGGCAATAAATTTAAATGTTCCTAAATCAATAAAATATAATGGAAAATCTCCCCAAAAGGATGATATCCTTGATCACCTTAAATCAAATTTGTTTAAAAAAATCTCAGGAAAGTTCAGGACAATCCCAAAAGGATTGGTTCTTGAATATTCAACAAATTTTAGGAATTTTATCAGAAAAAATTCAAAAGACGAGAGTAACCCAATTGATCCATACTCCAAATATGTAGTGGCTTTTTTTTTTAAAAAATAAAGCTTATGATCAGTTCATGGCCAGAAAACCCATTTCCGTGGGCTATTTCATGGGATATGCTAAACATCGGGACTTTTTCCCAAATTACCTCAGACCCATTCTTGCAGGCGTTGACAAACAGGGTAAAATTATTCTTCAAGATCACAAAATTTCTCCGATTCCTTCTGATGAAACTTTGCTCCAACATTCATGGCCTCCCCCACCGCCAAACACCGAGAAATAAACCGGAAGGGGGATTGGCTTTCCGGCTTTGTTGATATTATTACTATTGAATGACAGACGCAGCTTATTACCTGAAAATACTTTCTACCTTTTCTGTACTCCTTCCTCTCCTATCCGGGATATGGTTTGGGATGCACAGGGTTTGGCCTTACTTCCTATTCCTGGCTTTTTTGGTTTTTG
>NZ_JBGSXS010000078.1:0-4239 GCF_041751335.1 Aquiflexum sp. | reverse complement strand
GGTTTGTGACCATCCTGAAAATGGAACCAATGAAGAAAGCAAAAACAACCAAATCCCTAAAATATATCGGAATGTATTATTGGTTGGAATCGAAACTTTGGATAAGGACATTTCAGTTTTATTTTAATTTCAGATCATAAGAAAGCATACCGGGCCAGATGGTTTTTTCTGAGAAAGCAATTGTCAACGGGTTGGAGGTTATATTTCTTGTGCCGTTATACCCTACTCCAAATCCTTTGACAAGGAAAAAGAAAATATGCTCAGGGATAAACTGTTCATCTGATATCTCTGGACTTATAAAGCAGGACATGACCTCAGGAGTCCTGGATTGAATTAAGCTTAGTTTTAATTCACCTCGTTCCACCATGATCTGAATATTTGGGTATCATCGTCAAGTCTTACTTTTTCACCAATAATCGGCGTCGCTAAAAGTATATTGTGTTGGTTGCTCAACTGATACACTTTTTCTAAGGGCTCATTCCAAGGATGCATTGCCAGTGAAAATTTGGCTGAATGAACAGGCATGAGACGTTTTGCATGTAGGTCTTTTGCAGCCAATATCACTTCCTCAGGCATAAAGTGAATCTCTTTCCAGGCAACATTATATTGCCCATTATCCAATATCACCAAATCGAAAGGTCCATGTACAGCCCCGATTTCAGCTAAATGACTATCATAACCACTATCTCCTCCGACGTAAATTTTCCGTTTTGGTGTTTCTATCACATAAGAAAGCCAAAGGGTATTGCTTCTGGATAAGGCCCTACCAGAAAAATGTCTTGCTTTTGTGGTGTGGATTTTTATTTCATCAAAATCCATCGTTTCGTCCCAGTCTTTTTCAATAATATTATTTGGCGAATATCCCCAATGTTCAAAATGGGAACCCACTCCCAAGCCACAAATCACGTTTTTCACTTTGTCTCGAAGGGCAACAATGGTCGTGTAATCCAAATGGTCATAATGGTCATGGCTGATCAGGAGGTAGTCGATTTCCGGAAAATCTGAAACTGAATATTGGTCTGTTCCCTTGAAGGCTTTTACACTACCCGGCAAAGGAGATGCATTGCCACTCAGCACCGGATCTACTAAAATCCTTTTTCCTTCAAATTGCATAAAGTAAGATGAATGCCCAAACCAGACTAGGATGTTTTCTTCATGATCCAATTGGTGTAAATCAGTTTTGGTAGAAGGGATAATGTCTTTGGGTTCCTTGTAAGGATTACTTTTGATGAATTGGTCATAAATGATTCCTGTATAGGAATACCCTTCAGTCAGTGGTGGTGTGTGGCTAAAATTCTCAAATTTCCCGTTTTTAAAATTGGGGGATTTATGGATTCTGGCCAGCCTTTCTCCATTTGGGGCCTTCCCGAATTTTGGATGCTGCAAGAACAGAATTACGCCTAATGCCAAAAGCAGAATTAAGCCAAGGAATATGATCATGGTACGTTTCAATAAAGTCAGAATTCTTTTCATTTAATGCAAATGTAAACAATGTCTCTATACCAAACTTAGTTGAATAAGAATTGGAATTACAAATTCCAAGGATATTTTAGGTGCAGTTTCAATCTACAACTAGCCCCTCCGCCACCATATCTTCAAATGTTGGTGTGCTTACTTAGACATCTCCAACTTGCTTTTCAAATTTTCCAATTCCCTTTTCCTGCCTTCATAGATTCGATGTTCCCAACCCGAAGCATAATTAGTCAGAATAAAAAAGATAATAAATGCTGCTAGAATCCACATTGATTTACCACTATCCCAAAGCCCGAGGGCAACAAGGGATCCTATAGGCAGGATATTCCATCGACCTAAAAATGAAAAGCGAACCTGATAAGTGGCCACGGAAATCGCTTGTTCCAAATCCCCTAGCATCGTCCGATCAAACTTTTTGCTGGCTCCGATCCTGCGTACCCTACTGGCCAACAAAAAGAAAGCGGTACCAAACATCCAAGCAGACAAGAGGTACATGAAAATATTTTCATTGCCTTTAAATACATTCATTCCGAGAACGAAACTACCGGCTATGATATTGACCACAACCATGAGCAGTTCGCTGGTATTGGTGATATGTTTCCCTTTTTCCATTTTTGATTGGATCAGGTTGTGCATGGCTTGTTCGTTGATGCCGAAAAGCATTTCGTTGTTTTGTGAATCCCAGATTGTTTTCATTTCTTCAAATTTCATGATTGTTGTATGTGTTAAGTTTTGAGATTAGTTGTTTTTTGATCCTATTGATTTTGACACCGACGTAAGATTCTGAGATTCCCAGAATATTTGCCATTTCCTTGTAACTGAAATCATCCAGTAATAACAAGGCCAGAGAACGGTCGATTTCATCCAATTGTTGGATCTGAGCATAGAGCCAATCCAGCCTTGGGTCTATTGGATTACTACCCTCCTGCAATACATGTTGGACCTTATCCAAGGGTTCGTGTTGGTGCTTATTGGCTTTTCTGCCCCATTTGATCGCTGTGTTGAGGGAGATCCTGTATATCCATGTCACCGGGGATGATTCGGCTTTGAAGGAGGAAATGGAATGCCAAAGTTGGATGCTGATTTCCTGAAAAAGGTCATCTTGGTCTTCCATGGAATTGGCATAAGCCCTCACAATTTTAAAGACCAGTGCCCTGTACTGCATCAGCCAATTTTCATAAATCTGTTTTTGTTCTTTTTCCGTCACTTTTGATTCTTTACACCATTAGTACCAATATGGTGGGAGATTCTTACAAATTGGGGGTAAAAGGTGAAAAAAAACAATTCACTCAGCTCCCATTCTGTGATTAATCTGTCACAAATTGTTGTTGAAAGATTTGGAAGATGGATAACAACTGCTTTGGAAAGCCATTATTTGATCATTCCAACATGGCATAGATGTTGGATTCTTAAAAGAGAATAAATGGAAAATGAAGAGGAGATATATCGTATTGATTTCGATCTTGGTGCTGTTGGTTGTAGTTCGGCTAATGTTACCATACATCGCCAAGAATCAGATCAATAAGGCATTGGCAAACATAGAGGGTTATCATGGATCTATCGACGACCTGTCCATGAGTCTTTACAGGGGTGCTTTTAATATTGGAGACATTGTCATATATGAAGAAGTTTCAGAAGATCCTGAAACACCTTTTATCGTTATTCCGATTTTGGATTTCAATCTGGACTGGCGGGCTCTTTTAAAGGGTAAAATTGTCTCTGAAATATCAATGGATTCCCTTGAGTTGAATTTGACTGTGTTAAAAGAGGAAGAGAAAGATAAAGAACCGAGACAACATTTTGCCGAACAAATTCAAGAACTCAATCCCATTCAGATCAACAATTTAAAGATCACCAACGCCAAGATATCCTATCTGGATCCCACTGCAGATCCTAAGGTTGATATATATTTTGATAACTTTAACCTCCGGGGAGAGAACCTGAGTAATGTAGTGGATGAGGAAAAAATCCTTCCGGGTTATATTTTTATAGATTCAAAGGCAATGGGTGAAGGCAGTATGGAAATGGAAATGCACGTGAACATATTGAAACAAATTCCTGATTTTGATCTTAATCTGGCCTTTGAGGACATCGATCTGGTAAAGTTTAATAATTTTATAGAGGCTTATGCCAACCTAGAACTGGAAAGTGGAACCCTAAGTGTTTACAATGAGACGGTAGTGAACAATGGAGAGATAACCGGATATATTAAACCTGTAATCGAGGACTTTAAGGTCAACCTAAAAGCAGAGGACAGAAACCTTCCAGAAAAGGTCTATGATGTAGTGGTTGATTTTGTTGGCAGGATTTTGGAAAATAAAAAAGAAGAACAAATTGCATCCTGGGTAGAGCTTTCGGGACATATCGAGAATATTGAAAACAATCCTTGGCAGGGAGTATTCAACTTATTGAGAAATGCATTTATTGAAGCCTACTCCAAAGAAATCGAAAATGCCATCAATTTTGGTGGTGCTGGAGGTGAAAGCTAAAGTGAACAACTTCCATTTGGGAAAATTAAATGATCTAACAAAAATGTTTGAACAAGGAAAGGATAATCCATTGTAAATTGTAGTCGATAAAAGGGTGTAGTTGCAAACTACACCCAGACAAGATGAACCAAACAAGTGTCCTATTTCACTTAGACAGGGTCATTTTCTTCAGACTTCGAAACCCATATATCACTCTCCCTTCACATACTTCCTCCAATTATGCTGCTCTTCAAATCCCAAAACCTCCCGGATTTTACGGTTTGAGAATAGCGCTTCA
>NZ_JBGSXS010000077.1:0-2128 GCF_041751335.1 Aquiflexum sp. | reverse complement strand
AAATAAGCAGAAAGAGAAAGTTTATATATTTGGCTTTATTCACTATTTGGCAATTAACCGAATGTTAAGCAAAAATACGCTTAAGTTTATTAAATCCTTGCACCAGAAAAAATTCCGGAAACAGGAAAATGCTTTTTTTGTAGAAGGTGGCAAAAATGTAACGGAATTGTTGACTTCAAATTTTCAGGTCAGTCATCTTTTGTTTACTCCCAAATTTGCCGAAGAAAATCAAGCTATCATCAATAAATTCAATGGAGAGACTTTTGAAGTAAACCAAAAAACACTGGAGTCCTTAGGTTCCTTTCAAACCAATGATGCGGCTTTGGCTGTAGCGGCAATAAGATCCAATGAATATATTGAATTAGGATCAAATGAATGGGGCATTGCACTTGATGATGTGAGGGATCCAGGAAATTTGGGGACAATCATCAGAGTTTCAGACTGGTACGGAATCAACAAAATCATCCTTTCCTTGGAATCAGCTGATTATTACAACCCGAAAGTACTCCATGCCAGTATGGGCAGTTTTACTAGGGTCAATATATTTTATACAGACCTGAAGCATTATCTAACATCTTCTAATCTTCCAGTTTACGGAGCATTCCTGGAAGGGGAAAATATCTACCAGCAAAACTTTGAAGAATCTGGAATCATTCTAATGGGAAACGAGTCAAAAGGTATTTCACCAGATCTGGAAATGTTGGTAAAACAAAAAATTACGATTCCAAGATTCGGTGAGGCTGAATCCCTCAATGTAGCTGTTGCTACAGCTGTTATCTGTGACAATGTAAGGAGACGATCTTTTCTTAACTCTCAAAAGCCACTTTAAATTATGTCCAAGTTTAGAGAAACACTGAAAAGGGCCGGACTGAACACATTTTTCTTTTTGTTGGTCGGAATGATTTTTTTGGCAAAACTCTTTCCGGAGTGGGGGACAGCAGAAAGCCCGTTACCTCTCAAGACCATTACAGGTGCAGGTATTTCCTTTATTTTCTTTTTTTATGGAGTCAAACTGAGTCCACAAAAATTGAAAGAAGGCCTTTCCAATTGGAAATTACATCTCTTCGTCCAATCGACAACGTTTTTGATATTTCCATTGATCATATTGGTCCTTTATTCCATTTGGGGCAGTGAGGACAGTTACCTTTGGTTAGGTACTTTTTATTTAGCTGCTTTACCTTCCACTGTTTCCTCATCGGTGGTGATGGTCAGTATTGCTGGAGGAAACCTTCCTGCAGCGATTTTTAATGCCAGTATTTCCAGTATGGTAGGGATATTTATCACCCCGCTGTGGATGGATTTGATATTGCCTGAATCAGCAGTGGGATTTGACCTTACTGATACTTTTATCAAATTGAGTCTGCAGGTTTTATTGCCTGTGATACTTGGATTACTGGTACATCCCTATTTAATTAAGTTTGTAAATAGGTACCAGGTTGCACTCAAAAACTTTGATCAGGCGATTATTTTACTGATTGTTTTCACAGCTTTTGCGGAGTCATTTGCTGAGAATATGTTCGAAGGACAAAGTGTAGGTGAATTAATTTGGTTAGGATTTTTGATGTTGGGATTTTTCTTTATGATGATGGGCTTGATGTACATGGTTTCAAGGTTTTTTAACTTTTCAAGAGAAGACATGATCACCTTGGTTTTCTGTGGGAGTAAAAAATCACTTGTACAAGGTGCAGTCATGGGCAGGGTAATGTTTCCTGATCCAGTTGTTTTTGGTGTTATTCTTTTACCGCTAATGGTGTACCATTCCTTACAGTTGATGGCAGGTTCGGCTATTGCGCAGAAGTTGGGGGAAGGGAAGGCTTGAGACGTGAGATTTGAGATTTTAGAAACAAGAGACAAGATGCGAGAGGTGAGTTTGAGGGATGAAGGTGGTGGCGTCATTGGTAGTCCTCAACATTGTAAATGTTCAGAATAGTTAATGACATCAAGTTACTCGCTAGGCAGCCGTCACCCTGAGGTACGAAGGATCTCCAGAAGTCCTATTTATGTTTATTTAATCATTTGCTGATCCTCATGAGATGCCCCGAATCACGATAATTATCGGGACGGGACAGGCTTTCCTTCGTCGGTCGTGTACTGAAATAGGTTGACACAATTTAATTAAAAATTGTAA
>NZ_JBGSXS010000076.1:0-53982 GCF_041751335.1 Aquiflexum sp. | reverse complement strand
GTCATGGAAAACGACTGTGTGCTCTGACTGCATGTTGGAAATAGTATCGGATACTACAACTGCTTTTCCTGAGATTGTAATATCGTCCAATATTTTTTGAATGTCCTGATCAGGTCTTTGCTGACCGGGTACAATCAATATCTTTTCAAACTTTTCCAAAGAAACTGAAAGTAGGTTTTTTGCTTCATTCGAAAGGGATTTTTCTATATCAATTGCCTCAATAGATCTTACATCTTCCGTGAAACTGAATTTCTCATTTGTTTCGGGATAGAAAGGCTCACGCAGTGGAATGTTGATATGCACCGGTCCTTGGGGAAACTGCATTGCCAGGTTTATAGCTTCATTTGCCAACCTATTGGCATGCCATACCTTATCAGGATGACCATATTCATCTGGAAACTGGAAAGAACCTTTAACATGTTGCCCGTATATATTCGTTTGCCGTATGGTCTGCCCGTCCCATTGATCTATCCATTCCGGAGGCCGGTCTGCCGTAATTACCAAAAGCGGGACCTGCTGAAAAAACGCTTCCGCAATTGCAGGAGCATAATTATAGGCCGCCGAACCCGAGGTACATAGAATGACTACCGGATGAGACAGTTGTTGGGCCATCCCTAGGGCGATAAAAGCCGCAGACCTTTCATCAGAGATGGTCCTGCAATGAAAGCCTTTATGACGGGTAAATGCCAAAGTAATTGGTGCACATCTTGAACCCGGGGACAATATCGCATTGGATATACCCATTTTGTGGCAAAGAGAAACTAGATCGTTAATGGATTGTAAGGTCAAAATCAGTTGTTCAGGTTAAGGTGTTTTCCAATAATGTCACATTTCATTTCAGTTTCTTCCCATTCTTGATCTGGAATAGAGTCTTCTGTTACGCCTGCTCCGGCATATAGTATAGCTTGATTTTCCAATAGTCGGGCAGTCCGTAGATTCACATAGATTGAGGTTTCTTGTTCTATATTTACCGGACCGATAAATCCCGCAAAAAGTGATCTGTCAAATTTTTCATTTTCCAAAAGAAACTCAAGTGCTTCTTTTCTGGGCATACCACATACTGCGGATGTTGGGTGCATCAATTCAAGCATTACGGACCCAAGTTGAGGAAAGTTAGTCTTCTTCATATTGACCTTAAAATCAGATCTCAGGTGCAATAAGTTACCCGCCAAGACTGTTTTTGGTCCATGTTCATCATACTCCCTCAATCGGATTTTTTTGAAACAATCCACGATATACCGACTTACCAATGCCTGTTCTTCAATTTCTTTTTGAGTCCATGCTACTGATTTAAGTGGGTTATCCCCTTGTGCTTTTTGGGTGCCGGCAAGTGACATGGTATAAAATTCATCTCCTTGGGTTTGGATAAGTATTTCTGGGGAGGCTCCAATCCAAGTGCCTAAATCAGGAATATGGAAAAAATTAATAAATGCATTTGGGTAGGATTGTATCAAACTTTTTAAAGATGAGATCAAGTCAAAGTCATGATTTAACTTTATTTTTTTTATCCTTGCAGGCACAATTTTGCTTAATTGACCTGAATCAATGGCTTTGATTCCTTTTTCTACCAACTCTAAGAATTCATTTTTGCTACATTCTATCGATGCTTTTTCTCCTATTGACTTTCCATCTTCTACAAATTTTTTTTTGATATCCTTAGCAAATTCATCCCTGGATTTGATTTGTGTGATTGGCTCCAAATCATCTTTTTGGTGTGTAAAATTGATATCCAAGTCAATTTTAAAATAAGAATTAGCTTCAAGGAAAAAAGCTTTTTTATCCTCTTGGTCTTCAAAAGGGTGCACAATAAAACCAGGAGTCAGCTCTTCAAGATTAGGAGTTACTCTTTTTAAAATACCTGTCTTGTCAATCAGTACCTGTAAAAAACCGGATTTTGGTTTTCTCCAAATAGCAATTTGATGTCCTTCATGCATTTGCTGGGATATTAGATTGCCAAGGTAATTTTGAAGTGATATTTGATCAATATCGGTAGTAGTGTACATATTACTTTCTTTCAATAACAGCAATTGTAATTCTGCTGATACAGCTCAATTCGTCATCTTCATTGAAGATTTTTATTTCCCATACTTGGGTTTTTTTACCCAGATGGATTGGTTTGGTAATTCCTTTAACAATTCCACTTTTTACGGATTTGAGATGATTGGCATTGATTTCCAAACCTACACAGTATTGCTCTCTTTGGTCGACCGTCATTGTTGCTGCCACAGAACCTAATGTTTCGGCCAGAACTACATTGGCCCCTCCATGTAACAGACCAAGTGGCTGTTTGGTTTTAGAATTTACAGGCATAGTTGCTTCCAAAAAATCATCTCCTATATGTGTAAACCTAATGTCCAAAAAATCTGTCATGGTACCTTTTCCCATGTTATTAAGAGTTTCTAGACTGAGGTTTGCAGGAAATATCATGGATTGTGAGATAAATTTTTTTTCTTTGAAAACTGAAAACAAAAATAAAGAAACTTGCTAACTAAAAAAATCTACTTGATAAGGCATGGTCAAACTGATTACAACCTCCGAGGAGTTGTACAGGGCAGTGGGATAGATGCACCATTAAATTTTAACGGTCAAAAACAGGCAGCTGCTTTTTTTGAACATTACAAAGATGTACCATTTGGAAAAGTATATTATACAGGTCTTCAGCGTACCAAACAATCCATTCAGGGATTTATTGACCTAGCATTGCCACACGAGGGGGTTCCTGATTTAAATGAGATTTCATGGGGGAAATATGAAGGCTTACCGATGTCCAACGAAGAAAATAAATATTATGAATCAATGTTGGAAAAGTGGAGCTCAGGCGATCTTGATTATGCAATTGAAGGTGGAGAAAGTCCCAATATGGTAGCAAAAAGGCTTCAAAAGGGTATCGATTACATTCTTTCGCAGCAAGTTGAGACTATTTTAATTTGTATGCATGGGAGGGCAATGAGAATTTTACTTGCAGTCTTGTTAGGTTATGATCTAAGATATATGGATGTGTTTTTACATCAAAATCTCGGACTATACCTATTGGATCAAAATACTTCTGGGAATTTTTCAGTTGAAAAATTTAATTGTGGGGATCACCTCAAGGACTTGGAACTACTTTAATGGCTTTCCCTGATTTTTTAATTTTTGGTGACTTATCTTCAAAAGAAGCCAAAAGGTATTGATAAGTGTTTTTGCTCTCATCCATATCAATAATCTGAAAGGCTAATTCTCCTAAGGAAGAAACCTTATTGGCATTCACACGAATTAAAAAATCAGCCAATTGAACTTTATCTATGTTATCATAGGGAACCTTGATGATTATAGCAGCATCAGAATTACCTGCATAAGATTTTGTCTTAAACACATTACTCAAGCTTAATTCGATATAAGTAGTACTTGTTTTGTTGGCTTTCAGTTCTGCTTTGTCGAAAAGAATCAAAAAGGTTTTTTCTTCTGGATTTTTAGCAAATCCTAAAGAAACTATACTGATAAAAAAGATGGATAGAAATATTCTTTTCATAAGTGCAAACTATAAAAAGAAAACGGGTTAAACAAAAAATGGTTCGAATTCAGTTATATATTCCGAAAAAAAGAAAAGCCCGATATTATCGGGCTTTTGTAATATGGATTAAGCTCTGCTTCTCTTTTTCTTGGTTACTTCTTCCTCTATCTCGTCTTCCACACCAGCAAATATTCTTCCGCAATGTTCGCAGACGATGAGTTTCTTTTTCTCTCTGATATCAGCCTGCCTTTGGGGTGGTACTACATTGAAACAACCACCACATGCACCTCTTTTGACCATTACCACGGCAAGACCGTTTTTGGCATTGGTTCTGATTTTGGTGTAAGATTTTGAAAGCCTTTCCTCAATTTTTTTGAGGGCTTTGTCTCTATCACCTTTAAGTTTGGATTCATCATTTTCACTTTCAGCGACTATGGTATCCAATTCAGATTTTTTATTGTCAAGATCCTTTTTTCTTTCAGAAAGGATACCTTTCAATTCTTCTACTTCAAGATTTTTTGTTTCGATTTTGGCTTGTGACTCTCCGATCTTCTTTTTGGACACCTGAATTTCCAAATCCTGTAATTCCAATTCTTTCGTGATGGCGTCATACTCCCTGTTGTTTCTGACATTCATCTGCTGTTCTTGGTATCTTTTGATGAGCTTCTCTGATTCTTTGATATTATCTTTGAATCTTTTGATATCATCTTCCAAAGTTCCTAGGTCAGTATTGAATTTTTCCAATCTGGTTTCATACCCAATAATCTCATCTTCAAGGTCTTGGACTTCTTCTGGAAGTGCTCCTCTTACTTTAAAAATCGCGTCGAGTCTGGAATCTATTTTCTGAAGGTTTAATAAGGCTTCAAGCTTTTGTGCAACTGTACTTTCCATGTACTATATGTAAGTTATGGGATTCGTAACTACTTTTGTCAAATAGAGTGCAATATTACTAAATTTTTGCGACAATAAATCCAAGAGTAATTCTTTTGTGTAAATTTCACTTTCATAATGACCGATATCACAAATAATCAATTGATTATCAGCATCAAAGAATTCGTGGTATTTGATGTCGGATGTAATGAAAATGTCAGCCCCTATTTTTTTTGCCTCAGATAATAGAAAAATACCCGCTCCTCCACAAACTGCAACGGTTTTGATTGACTTTTCAAGTAACGAAGTGTGTTTTATAATCTGCAGGTTCATCTTGGATTTTAAATGAATAAGAAAAGCTTTTTCTTCCATTGGCTGCATCAGTTCACCGATCATCCCTGCACCAACCTCTTGATTTTCGTTTTCAAGTTGCTGAATAAAGTAGGCCACTTCTTCATAGGGATGTGCTTCTTTGAGGCTTTCAAGTACTTTTCGTTCCAAATGTTTTGGAAGAAGAACTTCTATTCTGGTTTCTGGCTCCTTATGGGGTAATCCTTTTGTCCCTTTTTGAGGGTTTGATTTTTCAGAAGGAGTATAAGTTCCGGTCCCTTGTGACAAAAAACTACAACCTGAATATTCACCTATCAATCCTGCACCTGCAGTAAACAAAGCCTGTAGAACCTCTTCTGCAACTTCAAGAGGAGCAAAGGTGGTCAACTTTGACAACAATTCTTTTTTGGGTTGAAGAATTCTGGTGTTGGTCAATTCCAGCTTATCACAAATCTTTTTATTGACACCATGCGCCACATGATCTAAATTAGTGTGAATGGCATAAATGGCAATATCTTTTTTAATGGCTTTTATAACAGTCCTTTCAACATAGTTTTTACCTGTAAGACTTTTTAATCCTTTGAACACGATCGGATGGTGGGAAACGATCAAATTGCAACCCAAACTGATGGCTTCCTCAACCACTTCTTCAGTTGTATCCAATGTGCAAAGTATTCCAGTGACTCTATCATTAGGGTTGCCTGTTATTAATTGGGCATTGTCATAGGATTCCTGAAAGGATGGCGGAGCTATTATTTCGAGGTAAGAAACTATTTCCCGAATCGTGTAATCCATATTTTTTATTTTACTTTGTCCAAAATTAAGGAAAAATAGCCAATGCGCTGGTACGACCCCTTGCTTTATCCTTTTGCTGCAATCTATGATGGTATCACCTATTACCGTAACAGGATGTTTGAAACAGGAAACAAGAAAAGTATATCATTTTCGATACCGACCGTCGTTGTAGGTAACTTAAACCTCGGAGGTTCCGGCAAAACACCCATGGTGGAGTTTTTAATTGAATTGCTACTCCCTCATTTAAAGATTGCAACTTTGAGCCGTGGATATGGAAGGAAGACTAAGGGATTTTTGATGGCCAGTAAAGATTTAGGCCCATCTGAAATCGGAGATGAGCCATTTCAGATTTATGAAAAATTCGGAAAGAGTATCTCGGTGGCTGTAGGAGAAAAAAGGATACTGGCAATTCCTGAAATTATTAAACAAAAACCACAAACTGATTTAATACTGCTAGATGATGCTTTTCAGCACAGGTATGTTAAAGGGGATTTTAACATACTTTTGACCACATTTCAGAAGCCTTTTTTCAAGGACAGAATTCTTCCTTTAGGTACTTTGAGGGAAAATATCAATGGAGCAAAAAGAGCCGATGTGATCATTGTGACCAAATGTCTTGATCATCTTTCAGAGAGTGATAAGGTATTTTACATAACTGAGATAAATAAAATCACTAATGTTCCGGTGCTGTTTTCAGGAATTGAGTATGGGGATCCTGTTCCTATTTTCGATCCACAACCCAAGTCTTTTGAAAAGGTAATCCTTGTATCAGGTATCGCTAACCAGACTTTGTTTGTCTCTGAAGTAAAAAGAAGATTTCAGGTAGTGGAAACCATAACCTTTGAAGACCATCATAGGTATAAAGAGGCAGACTTGATCAGAATATCAAATTTGGTTAAAAAACATCAGGATTGTATGATTTTGACCACTGAAAAGGATGCTGTTAAACTTAAAAACAAAGCCTTTTATAAATATGTGGCAGAATTTCCGATTTTTGCCTTACCGATAAAAATAAAATTGATTGAGAAGGATAAAAAATTCCTTTTCGATCAGATCACCAAAATTGTCAAGGACAAAGCGTATATCCGTGAGATTTAACCCAGTTATCTTTCTTTTTTTACTTGTAAGTTTTTGGGCAGTCCAGTCTCATGCTCAAATCAGACCTACGGGGCCTCCAACAGGACCTCCGACTAGGACGCTCCAAGAAAGAAATACCAATTTGCAGCAAGGGGACCTCAATCAGGAATCTCAGGAACAATCAGGTGAGCGTAAAAAACTAATTGATGACAGTACCAAAATGGTTTTCGGACCCAAGACAACACTTTATTTTTTGGAGAAAGATATCAAAAAGAATTTAACAAAAAAGTTTGAAGTGGATACTGTCCTGACTGGTTTTCACTATTATGAACCCGTGGCTAAGTCAGGCTGGATGTACCAGGATTTGAGCAATATTGGGAGTGCTGCAAAACCTATTTTTTATGATACCCCCCAAATGATCGGGACTATCTCTGGATTTCATGTCTATGATCTTTACCATCACTCAGCTGACAGTATGCGGTATTTTGACAGTAAATCCCCCTATACCCAAATGAATGCTTTCTTTGGTGGAGGCAACAGGAATATGCTGGACCTTGCCTTTGCAAGAAATGTAAATCCCAGATGGAATGTAGGTTTCAATTTCCATACCATCAAAGCAAGAAAAACCCTCAATCCAAATGCAAGGGATGATAACTTAACCGAAAACACTTCATACTCTTTGCATACAAATTATAAGTCAGAAGACGGGAAGTATTTATTGTTGGCAAACCTTTCACGGACGAGACATCTAGTCAATGAACAGGGGGGAATCATCTCACCAGATATTGATACTACTTCTTTGTTCTTTGCCTATGAAGATGCCAAGGTCTGGCTGAGAAATTCCCGGGCTACAGATCTCAGGCTCGATTATCACCTGTATCATGAATACGAAATAGTAAAGGGGTGGCAGGTTTACCATGTATTTGATAAAAGAAAGCAAGATGTTCTTTTCAGATCCAATCTCAATAGTTCTGATACTTTGTTTTTCAATAGATTCAATCCTGAAAGGTTTGTATCTAATGACAGTACTTACAATAGAGGTCATTTTTCAGAATGGAGAAATGAGGTAGGGTTCAAAGGTGATATTGGACCTTTATATTACAATGCATTTGCAAAATTCAGGTCAGGGAGAATGCATATGTATGATAGCGTGAGAAGAAGAAACAATTTCAACGAACTTTTTTTGGGTGGAGCGCTTCGGGGTGATATCAGCGAGAAATGGAGGTTTGAAGCAGAGGGGGAATATTTACTACCGGGTGCTTTCAGGGTTAAAGGACTTTTTGTCTCACCTTTTCTGGAAGCCTCATACACCAAAGCTTTGTATAAACCGACCTCTGTTCAGGAGTTTTACTCAGGCAATCACCATAGCTGGGATAATACGTTTTCCAATATTGGGGTAGATCAAATTAAGGGAGTTCTTAAAGCGGATTTCCCCAGCTGGAATTTCAGGCCCAATATCACATTGAACAGGGTGAATAATTATGTCTTTTTCAATGAAAACCAACAAGCCATTCAATCTGATGGCGGCGCTTTCATGTTGATTCCTGGATTGACCTATTCATTCCATATCAAAAAGAAATTTTTCTGGGAGTCAGAGTTGTATTATACAATCATTACAGGGGAAGGAAAAGATAATTTAAGGATACCTGAAATTGTGGCAAATTCTAGGATTTACTTCGATAGCCCGATGTTTGATGAAAATCTATTTATACAAATCGGACTCGAAGGACGATTTAGAAGTGATAATTTTGCCGAAGCTTATAATCCTGCTCTGCAGCAATTTCATTTACAAAATGAATTCAATGTTTTTGCTTACCCTGTTTTGGATTTCTTTATGAATTTAAGGATAAACAGAACCCGGGTTTTGGTGAGAATGAATCATATCAATATCAATATGATGAATGAACCAGGCTATTTTGTCACCCCTTATTTCACAGGATTGAGGAGGACATTAGATCTTGGGATTAGTTGGCCTTTGTTTGATTAAAAAATGATGCATTGGGAAGAAAGCACTAAAAATAAAATGTTGCACCTGCAATTACCAACCGATCCGCGTTGGGTAAATATTGCAGAGATGAACCTTGAGGAGATTTTGGTGGACCATGCTTATTGTGAACAAAAGGCGGCTTCTTCCTGTATTTCCTTAATTGTGAATTTTCATGAATTCGATGAATTGGTGGAAATTTTGACTACGGTGGTAGCGGAAGAATGGAGTCATTTTGAAAGGGTGTTGGATCAGATCAAAAAAAGGGGGTACAAATTAGGCAAGCCAAGAAAAGACGAATATGTGATCAAGTTATCAGAATTTGTCAAAAAAGGAGGGAGCAGGGAAGACCAATTGGTAGAGCATTTATTGATGAATGCTTTGATTGAGGCAAGGAGTTGTGAGCGGTTTAAGCTTCTTTCCAAAAATATCCTTGCAGAAGAGCTTAAAAAATTCTACTATGAATTAATGGTATCCGAAGCGGGCCATTACGTGAACTTTATTGAATTGGCACGGAAATACAAAAACGAGGAAAAAGTCAATACAAGATGGAAAGAATGGTTAGCCTATGAAGCTGAAGTAATTCGGAATCTTGAAATAAGGGATGATAGAATGCATTGACCTTTTGTAGTTATAGTTAAGTGAAATTATTTTTTTTTATCAATGGGAAGATTTTTTTCTGGAATATACTTAATATTAAAATTGCAACGGGAAGCATAAAGTTATTTGTGTCCCATTTTGTACAGAATATGAATTTGATCGAAAATATAAAAGAAGCACTGAAGTCGGTTAAAGTTAATCTGCTGAGGACTATACTGACCGGAACTATTATAGCTATAGGGATTATGTCCCTTGTTGGAATGCTGACCGCCATTGATGGAATCAAGGCGCAGATAGCAGACAGTTTTTCTGGTTTGGGAGCCAATAATTTTGACATCAGATCAAAAGGATTTTCTGGAGGAAGGGGTGTCCAGCAAGGAGTTGCGGAAAAAACCTATCCTATTGTAAGGTATAAAGAGGTGATCAACTTTCAGGATGAATTCAGTTCAATAGGCCCATCTACGGTATTTACTACCGTATCAGGTGCTGTTGAGGTGAAAAGGGGCTCAAAAAAAACCAATCCCAACGTTCGAGTTACCGGGATCGATGATCAATACTTCAAGATTAAAGGTTTAAAAGTAGAGACGGGGAGAAACTTTAGCAATACAGAGGTTCGTTACGGTACCAGTGTCTGCGTTATTGGATTGGATATTGTAGAGACGTTATTTGCAAAGGATGAAGATCCCATAAATGATTACATTACTTTCTATGGCAGAAGGTACACTATTGTAGGCATTCTGGAAAAACAGGGTAGTGTTGGAGGTGGTTCAGGTGCTGACAGGGCAATTTTTATAACTGTAGAGAATGCAAGCAGGTTGGATAGTAGAGGTACTTTTAGATACTCCCTTACGGCAAGTGGTTCTGATCCATTGAAACTTGAATATGAAATGGGACAAGCCACAGGTATCATGAGGAAAATCCGACAGGATAGGGTAACTGAGGAAGATTCATTTGAAATCGTCAAAAGCCAATCCGTGGCCGAAAGTCTTGAGGAAGTTGCCGGCTATCTAAGGATAGGTGGATTTGGTATTGGTTTTATAACGCTTTTGGGTGCTGCTATCGGTCTTATGAATATCATGTTGGTATCTGTAACAGAAAGAACAAGGGAAATTGGAATACGCAAAGCGCTAGGTGCTACACCATTGAGGATCAGGCAGCAATTTTTAATTGAGGCAATCGTAATCTGTATTTTGGGAGGTATTTTAGGAGTTATCTTTGGCATAGCTATTGGAAATATTGTTGCAAATATTATTGGTCCGGGAGGTTTCTTGGTCCCATGGTTTTGGATTTTTGTAGGACTTGCCATTTGTATATTTGTCGGCTTGGCTTCAGGTTACTTTCCTGCGAGAAAAGCCAGTAAACTCGACCCAATCGAATCACTCAGATACGAATAAATATGAACAAAGAAAATGAATTTGATGCAATCGTAATTGGATCAGGCATTAGTGGTGGCTGGGCAGCAAAAGAATTATGTGAAAAAGGGCTTAAAACTCTTGTTTTGGAAAGAGGCAGAAATGTGGATCAGAAGAAGGATTACCCTACCATGACTGCTGCAACTTGGGATATGCCCCATCGAAATAAGATGCCACTTTCCGATAAATTGGAAAATCCCGTTGTCAATCGTTGTTATGCTTATGCTGAAGATACAGCGCATTTTTTTGTTAAGGACACAGATCATCCCTATGTACAGGAAAAGCCATTTGATTGGGTGAGGGGATATCAAGTTGGAGGAAAGTCTTTGCTTTGGGCAAGGCAAACCCAACGTTGGAGCAAGTACGATTTTGAAGCACCAGGAAGGGATGGCTTCGCCGTAGACTGGCCTATCAGGTACAATGAAATTGATCCATGGTATAGTTATGTGGAGCGGTTTGTTGGAATCAGTGGCAGTAAAGAAGGAGTTGAAACCTTGCCTGATGGAGAATTTCTTCCTCCTTGGGAAATGAATTGTGTAGAAAAAGTGATCAGGGACAGGATTGTAGAGGCTTACAAAGACAGGCATGTCATGATAGGTAGATGTGCCCATTTGACTGAACCTCAACCACATCATCTAGAGCAGGGTAGAGGTCAGTGTATGGCGAGAAATCAATGCCAAAGAGGATGTCCATATAATGCATACTTTAGTTCCAATTCATCTACATTACCTGCCGCTGCTGCAACAGGTAATTTGACAATTAGACCCGATTCGGTTGTACATTCCATCATTTATGATGATGCAAAAGAAAAGGTGACTGGAGTGCGGGTAGTTGATAGCCTCACTAAAACAACCACTGAATATTACGCTAAAGTCATTTTCTTAAATGCTTCAGCAATCAATTCAAACCTGATACTCTTGAATAGCTCTTCAAACAGGTTTCCCAATGGTCTGGGAAATGATAGTGGATTATTGGGTAAATACATTGCATTCCATAATTATCGCGGAAACATAAGCTCTTCGTTTGAAGGTTATGAGGATAAATTTTATTTTGGTAGAAGACCCTGTGCTGTAATGATGCCCAACTTCAGGAATGTTGAAAAACAAGAGATGGATTTCCTTAGGGGGTATATGACGTTTTACAGCGCTGGGAGAGGGGGATGGGGAGGTAAACCAAATGCGCCTTTTGGTGAAGAATTCAAAGATCAGAATTCCACACCGGGACCTTGGGGGGTATTTATGATGATGCAGGGGGAAACCATACCCAAAGAGCAATCCAAAGTATCCCTAAGTCCCGATAAAGTTGATAATTGGGGAATGCCTCTTTTGCATGTGGATGTGGATTATGATGAAAATGACATTAAATCCATGAATGATTTTTTTGAACAGGGAACTCAGATGCTGGAAAAAGCAGGCTGTTTCAACATCAGAACTAGGGATACCAAACAAGCTCCAGGTTTGGATATTCATGAGATGGGGGGTGTCCGTATGGGAAGAGATCCGAAAACCTCATTGCTGAACGGCTGGAATCAAATGCATCATTGCAAAAATGTTTTTGTCACTGATGGCGCTTGTATGACTTCTACCGGAAGCCAAAATCCATCCATAACATATATGGCTTTGACTGCTAGGGCTGTGGATTATGCTGTAAAGGAGATGAAAAAGGGGAATATATAATTTAGATCAAATCAGTTCTTCTGGGATCAGGACCATACATATTTTCACCATTCTGTCCTTCAGCCCAAGCCAACCAAATAAAACCTACGAAATTAATAGGTGGTGGTATCAAAAGGTATAAAGAATACATCCAATTGTAGCCTAAGTCATGCAATCTTCTGATTGCCTGTACCATCAATAATATGATTGAGCTGATAAGGCTAATACTAAAAGCCCAAAATGCAATCCATTCATTGGATTGAAAAGATTGAAAAATCATCATTAAGCTTAAAACATTGATAGAGTAGAATATTAAAAATAATGTCAAATACTTTCTTCGGGTAATTCTTCCTTTTGGATTAAATATTGATTTCATGTAATATTAACATGTTATAATTATGAAATGTTTATTTTTTACAATAGTTTTAATTGGTAAGAAACTCTGCTTCAATCTGTTGTCTCAAATTTAAGAGCTCCTTTTCTTTTTTGAAAAGATCAATTTTTTGTCAGAATATTTGATAATCAGTCCTGACGCAACCACTATGGTCAGACGCTCAAACGAATATTTCTTCTTAAATGCAACGATGATCTTCAGCTTGGTATCACCTTCATTTTTATTATCTTCAAATATATCGTACCCCAAGGTGGATTTGCCACATGTACCAACTGGGTGAAGAGAGGCGTTATTTACCTGATAA
This sequence comes from Aquiflexum sp., assembly GCF_041751335.1. Lineage (GTDB taxonomy): Bacteria > Bacteroidota > Bacteroidia > Cytophagales > Cyclobacteriaceae > Aquiflexum. The sequence continues at coordinate 41,068 of NZ_JBGSXS010000076.1, read as the reverse complement.
ATATTTCTGTAAATATTAATGAATGGATAAAAATAGAAGGTTTGAAAAAAAATTACAATTGATTATCAATTAGTTGTATTTAACTACTAAAAATTTTTGACAAGTATTTTTTGATATTTGGTTTAATTCATATTTTGGTATGCTTATTTAACCCTAGACTATGAAAGCTTTTTTATCAATGTGCTTGTTTTTTGGTGCACTTATTTGTTTAGACACCTCATCCTTTGCGAATGATGCAATAAAATTTGGTAATGTACCTGATGATTTCGTAAGAAATAAAGTTTATGAATTAGATCTTGGTGCTAATGCCGTGGTACTTTCTCATGTTGGGATTGCTAAAATTATATACCAAAACCCAGTTGGGTTCCAGATCAATTATCTAATCCACAAGGTGATTAAGATAATTTCTAAAGATGGAGTTTCTCATTCAGATTTTCAGGTACCGTATTACAATATATCTGGAAGAACTGATATAGTTAGATCAATTAAAGGATTCGTTTACAATGATGAAAATGGAGAAATTGTAAGAGAAAAAATTGAGAAAATTCATGTTTTTGATGAGGCAATCACAAAGACCTACAAAATGAAGAAGGTATCTCCACCCAATGTGAAAGAAGGGACAGTTATCGAAATTTATTATGAAATTTCTTCTGATCTTTTTGGCTTGATAAGGGAGTGGGAATTTCAGTCGTCCATCCCGACAAAATGGAGTGAATTTACATTTGATTATCCAGACTATTATTCATTCAACCAGACTAACCAAGGATTTGAAAGTTATTCAATAATGGAAAGAAAGACGGGAAATGGGAGAACCTCCTTTCATTGGGCTGTTAAGGATGCGCCTGCTATGCGACCGGAACCTTTTATTGATAATCCAATGAGCTATGTAACAAAAGTTGAATTCCAATTAGAAGCGCTTCAGTTTCCAAATCAGCAAAGGCAAACAATAAGTGGAAATTGGGATAAATTATCTCAGGAATTATTAAATGATGAGGACTTTGGTAAGCACCTGAGCAAAAGCAAATTTTCAGGAGACATCGTTGCAGGATTGGTAAAAGACGCCAAAAGCGATGTAGAAAAAGCTACTTTGATTGTGAATCACTTGAGTGCCAATGTCAAATGGGATGGAAAGCGGGGCATTTATCCATCTAAATCACTTGATAAAGTGTATAAAGAAGGAAAGGGATCTTATGCCGAAATCAATTTTTTGTTGACTGTTTTTTTAAGAGAAGCTGGTCTTGAAGCGCATCCAATCGTAAGTTCTACTAGGGATTTGGGTTTTTTGAATCCTAGTAATCCTGTCATGTATAAATTAAACTGCATCACCTCATTGGTAAAGTTGGATGATAAGGAAATTGTAGTGGATGCTTCTATTCCTGACTTGCCTTTGGGCTTTCTACCCATTAATACCATTAATTTGAGAGGTTGGGCGGTGATACCCAATGGTTCAAAATGGGTCGATATGGCCAATTCAAGCTTTAATTCGGAAACAGCGATTATTACATCAAAAATTTTGGAAGAAGGGGTTCTGGTCAACGTCATTAGGAATAATCAGGGCTATAGGTCTGCTGCTTCAAAAAGTAAAGTGGTATCAGATGGTCTGGAAAAATACAAACAGGAATTTCAGGTTGAACTTAAAAATTGGGAATTGCTCTCTTTGAATTTGGAAAATGTGGAATCAAAGGAAAGTCCGATTATTGAAAAGTTTGAAATAAAAGGAAATGAAGGGATAATATTTTCAGGAGATTTTATCTATTTCAATCCATTTGAAAATATGTTTTTGTCTGAAAACCCCTTTAAATTGGATTCAAGGGTTTTTCCGATAGACTTTATTTTTCCACAAAAAAGGCAAATTGTTTATAGTTTTGAAATTCCGAAAGGATATGTTATTGATGAAATGCCTAAAAGTATGATTAATAATTTCAATGATAAAGATCTTGTTTATTCTTATAGAATAGCCTCGCAAGGGAATGAAAAGGTAAATGTGATGATCAATTATCAGGTAAATGAAACAATGTTTCACCATTCACAATACAAAGATCTTCGTGAATTTTTTGATTTGATCTCTCAAAAGCAAAAAGAAAACATAGTCCTAAAAAAAATATAGCTCATGGTAATGTCTAAACCCAAGTTGTTATTTTTCTTGTTTTGGTTTTCTTTAGTTTGTATCAACCTTCAAGCACAAGAAAATTTTTTGACTGTGCCATCTGAGTGGCTTCAGGCACCTGCCTTAATACATCAAAGTAGTCAAGAAATACAGGTAAATAAATCAGGAAGTTTTTTGTTGAAAAAGAAATTGATTGTAACAATTCTCAAAAGCGAAGCCTCATATCTGGCTATACTGAATGTGGGATATACTTCAAAAATCAAAGTAAAAAATATTACCGGAAACGTTTTTGACATTACAGGAAAATCAATCTACAAATCAAAAAAATCAGATATAGAAGATTTCAGCAACTTCAGTTCTTTTTCGGTTTACGAAGATAACAGAGTCAAGTTGCTAAATTTAAAGCAGGTTAAATACCCCTATACAGTTGAATTTGATTATGAAGTCGAATACCCTAATTTATATTATTTGCCTGATTGGGTTCCTCAATCCAATCCAACAATCCCTGTTCAATTAGCATCCACAAGCTATTATTTCCCTAAAGAAAGCAATCTTAGATTTTTCTCCAAAAATATTGAAGATGCTAAACATACGGAATCTGAAATGCCTGATGGCATGATTAAGAAAATATGGACTATCAATAACTTGCCACTTTATGAACCGGAGCCATACGTGCCAATCAATTTAATGGAGACAAAAATATTATTAGCATCAGCAAGTCAGTTTGAATATGATGGCTTTAAAGGTGATATGAGCACCTGGGAATCAATGGGGAGATGGTTTCAGGAATTGAATAAAGGGAAAAAAAACCTACCTACCCAAACAAAAGATAAAGTCAGGGAATTATTGGTTGGAGTGGATTCTGATAAGGATAAGGTGAAATTGCTCTATGAATACATGCAGAACAAAACAAGGTATGTAAGTATTCAATTGGGAATTGGTGGATTGATGCCTTTTGATGCAGCTACAGTAGATAAATATGGATATGGAGACTGTAAGGCATTGTCCAATTATATGTCAGCCTTATTGGAAGAGGTCAATATTAAAAGCCATTATGCTTTAATCTATGGAGGCACAGATGAGAAACGTTTTTTTGAAGAATTTCCCGGTCATTATTTTAATCATGCTATTTTGGCTGTTCCCTTTGAGAAGGATACAGTTTGGTTGGAATGTACAAGTCAAACCAACCCTTTTGGGTATTTAGGTGACTTTACTTCTGATAGGAAAGCTTTATTGATAACAGAAAATGGAGGAAAACTGGCAAAAACACCCAAATACGGTATTGAAGATAATATTCAGGTTCAAGAAGGCAGATTTCTCATCAATGAATCCGGAAATGCAGTCGTGGAAATCCAAATTAAGACCAAAGGTCTTCAAATCGAGAATGGAAATATGCTTTCGGTTGCAAGGAATTCCAAAGAAGAAAAAACCAAATGGATACAACAGTACTTTAATTTGCCTTCATTGGAAGTCCAAAATATGGAGTTTACTGTCAGTCAAAGCGAAACTCCTGAAGTCAATGTCCAAACTGTGCTAAATGTTAGGAATCTGGCCAATAAATCTGGGAACAGACTGTTTTTACAACCAAATCAGATCAATGTTTTCACAAATTCTATATCAACAGCAAATGGAAGCAGGACCCAAAGTTTTCAAAGAACTTTAGGGTATAGGGACTTTGATACCATGGTATTTAAATTACCGGAAGGGTTTGAAATAGAAAATCTGCCGAGTAGGGTAAAACATGTTACTGCATTCGGTGAATATGAGACAGAATTCGAAGTAGATGGAGATGAATTGACATATAGAAGAACTCTTGAAATGAGAGATGGAATATACACTCCCGAATTATTTGATAGTTATAAAGAATTTCTTTCACAAATTGAAAAGGCTGATAAAACTAAAGTAGTATTGAAAAAAATCAATTAAAACTCAATGTTTTTCCAAGATCATCTCCGGTTCCAATATATCAACATTTCCTTTATCATTAATTTCACTTAGAGTTACCTGTTTCAATTCGTTGATAAGTAAAGGGTCATATTTTGCCGCAACCCTAATATAGTTTTCTGTGAATCCATGCATCTGACCATCTTCGATATCCTCCTCAAAAAGAACTGTATAGGTTCTCCCTAGATTTTCTTCATAAAATTTCCTTCGTTTTTTCTCCGAAAGTATTCTTAGCATTTTGGAACGTTCGTTTCTTTTTTTAATGGGGACCACTCCGTCCATTTCTGTCGCTCTGGTGTTGGCACGTTCTGAATAGGTGAATACATGCAGGTAAGAAATATCCAATTCATTCAGGAAATTGTAAGTTTCCAGAAACAGTTCGTCCGTCTCTCCAGGAAATCCTACTATGACATCTACGCCAATACAGCAATGTGGCATCAACGTTTTGATTTTTGATATCCGATCCTCATACAATTCCCTCAAGTATCTCCTGCCCATACTTCTCAATATGGAATTACTACCTGACTGCAATGGAATATGGAAATGTGGGACAAACCTTTCGGATCTGGAGACAAATTCAATGATTTCATTAGCCAGCAAATTAGGTTCAATAGAAGATATCCTGAACCTTTCAATTCCTAGCATAGCATCAAGAGCCATCACCAAATCAGCAAAGCGTTCTTGTCTTTTTCCCTCCTGAATTCCAAAATCTCCAATGTTGACTCCCGTCAATACAACTTCTTTGACACCTGTGCATGCAATTTTTTCTGCGGCGGCAAGAATATTCTCTATACTGTCACTTCTGCTTTTACCTCGAGCAAGTGGGATGGTGCAAAAAGCGCAACCATAATTACATCCATCCTGAACTTTCAAGAAGGTCCTTGTTCTGTCATGAATAGAATAGGCATTATTGAAAATAGTTGCTTCCTGGATTTCTGATGCAAGTACTTTGGTTTCCTGTGCTTTGGCAAACCCATCAAGCAACTCTATCAGTCTGAATTTCTCAGCTGCCCCAAGTACAGCGTCCACACCTTCAATCTCTGAAATTTCCTTTGGTTTGAGCTGTGCATAGCATCCTATGATGGTGACATAGGAATTTGGTGATATTTTTTTGGCTTCCTTAACTATCTTTTTACACTTTTTGTCAGCATTCTCAGTTACCGAACAGGTGTTGATGATGAAAATATCTGGATTCTCTTGAAAATCTACTTTTTCATAACCCTTCGCCTCGAACATTCTACTAATCGTAGATGTCTCCGAATAATTCAATTTACAGCCTAATGTATAAAACGCAACTTTTTTCACTTGTCTCCAAACTTTAACTCGCGCCAAAGTTAAATATTATCCTGAAGTTTTCAATTTTCTATTTTTTAGGGCAAAATCATGTTTTTTTTAAGTCTTCTAATTAAAATTGACCCTTATTTTTTAAAAATAATATAAAAATTAAAAAGAATGGCTTCAAAAATGGGTTGTTGTCTTTGAAATTCATATTATTTCCTATTTTTGTGGGTATAAAATCAAACCACTGATTGTAGAAAATGGCAACTTTAAGACAAAGTGCGCTTCTAATAGCGCAAGGAAGACAAAGAACATTTGTCAATCCCCCCTCTCCAAAAATTTCTGACTTCTTTGGAAGCCATGTATTTGGAATTAAGCAGATGAAAGAATCATTGGCTCCTTCTGTATTTAAAAAAGTAATGGAAGCCATAGATAAAGGTAGCAAAATTGACCCGGCCACTGCAGAGGAAGTAGCATCTGCTGTCAGAGTTTGGGCATTATCCAAATCAGTTACACATTATACACACTGGTTTCAGCCTTTAACCGGCTCCACTGCTGAGAAGCACGATGCTTTTTTTGATGCACATGCAGGAATTGAAAAATTCAAGGGATCTGCTCTCGTTCAGCAGGAACCTGATGCTTCATCTTTTCCACATGGTGGAATTCGATCGACCTTTGAGGCGAGAGGATATACAGCTTGGGATCCTTCATCTCCGATTTTCATATTTGACAAAACACTCTGCATTCCTACCATATTTGTTTCCTATACTGGCGAAGCACTTGATTATAAGACTCCTTTGCTGAAGTCTATGGAGGCGATCAATGCAGCAGCGGTTGAGGTGTGTCAATTATTTGACCGAAATGTTAAAAAAGTAACACCATCTTTGGGTGTAGAGCAGGAATATTTTGTGATTGACAAAGCACTTTTTGCAACAAGGCCGGATCTTGTCATGGCTGGAAGAACTGTTTTTGGCCATAATCCGGCACGAGGTCAGCAGCTTGAAGATCATTATTTCGGATCTATTCCAACTAGGGTAAAAGACTTCATGGTGGATTTCGAAATTGAAGCCCTCAAACTTGGAATTCCTGTTTCAACCCGTCACAATGAAGTTGCCCCTGGACAATTTGAGGTTGCACCTTTATTCGAAGAAATCAACAAGGCTGTTGACCATAACCAATTGTTGATGGACCTGATGGACAAAATTGCCGAAAAGCATGACCTAAAAGTATTATTTCACGAAAAGCCATTTGCAGGTGTAAACGGAAGTGGAAAGCATAACAACTGGTCCCTGATTACAGATACAGGAGTGAATCTTTTCCAGCCAAGCAACTCTGCAAGGGAAAATCTACAGTTCCTCACTTTTGTGATAGCGACTGTAAAGGCTGTATATGATCATGCTGATTTATTGCGGGCAAGTATTGCCTCAGCAAGTAATGATTTTAGACTGGGAGCAAATGAGGCTCCTCCGGCTATCATGTCTGTATTCTTAGGCTCAACATTGACCTCTGTATTGGATGAGTTGGAAAAGAACGGAAATGTGAAAATCGAAAAAGGTGATAATATGTATATGAAATTGGGTATTTCAAAAATACCTGAAATCATTTTGGATAACACTGATAGAAACAGAACTTCTCCTTTTGCTTTTACTGGTAACAAATTTGAATTCAGAGCTGTGGGTTCGAGTGCCAATTCGGCAGGTCCAATGACAGTCTTGAATGTGATAGTTGCAGAGGTGTTGAAGTCACTTATCAAGGATATTGAAAAAGAAATCAGTTCAGGCAAAGAGAAAAAGATTGCTATAGTCAATGTTCTTAGAAAATACATCAAAGACAGTAAAAAAGTAAGGTTTGAAGGAGATGGTTATTCTGACGAATGGGCAACGGAAGCGGAGAAACGTGGGTTGTCCAATTTAAAGAGCACTCCATTTGCTTTGGATGTTTACCATGACAAAAAGACTATTGACCTTTTCAACAGACATGGTGTATTGAATGCCATTGAAGTGCATGCAAGACATGAGATCATGTTGGAGAGTTACATTAAGAAAGTTCAGATCGAATCTAGAGTAATGGGAGATCTTGCTTTGAACCATGTAATTCCTACTGCAATTTTGTATCAGAATAAACTGATTGAGAATGCAAATGGATTGAAAGGCCTTGGACTTGATAATACGGCAGCAATTGAAACCGTTAAAGAAATCAGCAAACATCTTGAATCTCTCAAACAAGGGGTTTATGATATGACTGATGCTAGAAAGAAACTCAATAAAGAGGAAGACTTAGTGAAAAGAGCAAAAGGCTATGGCGTTGATGTCAAGGAAGCATATTTTGAAAAAATCAGATATGCGGTAGATAAACTGGAGTTGGTGGTCGATGATGAATTTTGGCCATTGGTGAAGTATCGGGAAATGTTGTTTATCAAATAAAAATTAAGAACCGCCTCGGCGGTTTTTTTTTGACCTGCCCGTAAAGTTTTGCGTGCAGGTTTTTTTAATTTTCTAAAAGTACCGGATGCTTAATTGATATTTTGAATTTTTTAAATAAAAAGAAGTCTAATAAATAGAAGAATTAAGACTACTGGTTCACATATTTTTTAATTAAATGACTTATATACAAATAACTTCATCTAAAATATTAAAAAGACCATCCTATTTCAGTATCATAATTAAATTTATTAGCTAAACCGATTTATTAAATATAATAAATAACGAAAGTTAGATAACTTTTTTAAAAAAAAAGATTAAATAATTTTAACAATAATATTTTTTTAATATTTTTACACATCCCTTAATTCTTTTTATGATAGATCTTACGATATAAAATTCTTCATAACATGTTTATTGTAAACAAACATTCTTAAATCATAGATAAAATGCTTAGAAATGAAATTAAACTGAACTATTTACTAAAAACAACCAATGATTAAATGAAGTAACCTTAAATTAAATTCTATGAACAAAGTTGTACTATTTATGTTAGCGATGGCCGTGATGTTTGCCTCTGGTGTAGAGGCATACGGTCAGACGCGGGTTCTTACAGGCACAGTTTTAGATGCTAGTGGAGAACCGATTCCAGGCGTTAACGTCCTGGACAAACAAGCGAATACGGGTACTACATCCGATTTAGACGGTAAGTATTCGATTACTGTTACCAATACTTCAGTGTTGGTATTTTCCTTTATTGGTTTTTCCCCACAGGAATTTGTGGTGGGCAACAGAAGTATCTTGGATGTTACTTTGGCGGAAGATCTTTCAGATTTGGCTGAGGTAGTTGTGACATCATTTGGGATGGAGAAGGACAAAAAAGCACTTGGGTATTCTGTTACACAGATTGATGGAGATAGGTTTACAGAATCCAGAGCAGTCAATTTAGGTAATGCCCTGTCAGGAAAAATTGCAGGAGTGAATGTATCTCCACCAGCTTCCGGTGCAGCGGGTTCCACCAGAGTGGTAATCAGAGGAGGATCCTCTCTAACAGGTAATGATCAGCCACTTTACGTTGTCAATGGTATGCCAATTGAAACAGGTAATTTGGGCAGTGCAGGTATGTGGGGTGGAAATGACGGAGGAGATGGTTTGGCTGCCATAAATCCTGATGATATCGAAAGCATATCAGTCCTGAAAGGAAATGCGGCTGCAGCCCTTTATGGTGCAAGAGCGGCCAATGGTGTAGTTTTGATAACAACCAAATCAGGAAAGGCAAGAAAGGGAATAGGGGTTTCCTTAAACTCGAACACCACTTTTGACAATGCTTGGGACTTTACAGACTACCAAAGAACTTATGGTCCAGGTAGAGACGGTGCCGCTCCGGGCAATCAGGATGAGGCTGTTGAAATAAGCAACTCTCATTGGGGCGGGAGATATAATGGGGCTCCGGTCGTCCAGTTTGACGGGGTTTCTAGGCCTTATTCACATACAGGTGAAGGGATCAATGATTTTTATAGAACAGGCTATACACTGAACAATTCGGTGGCCTTGAGTGGTGGTAATGAAACCGGAACTTATAGGTTTGGTTATTCGAATTTGGAAAATCAGGACATAATGCCGAATGCTGGTTTCAAAAGGAATGTTTTAAATTTGAACATTAACAGTAAACTGAAAAAACTGACGCTTGATTTTAGTGGACAATACTCCAACCAAAATGCCTTGAACCGTCCAAGATTATCGGATTCACCGGGGAATGCCAATTTTGCAGTAATGAACAAACCTGGCACAATTCCTTTTGAAGCCATGAGAGGAAATACGAATAAATTAGGCGCATTGGAAGACGGAACAGAATTGAGATACCAACAAAATGTGTTTCAGACCAATCCTGATTGGGCTGCACATCAATTTTATCGTCAGGATGTAACCGATAGAATTCTTGGAAAAATTTCCTTAAAATATGATATAACAGATTGGTTGTATATAATGGGCCGGTTTGGGACCGACTACCAGGCAAGGACTGATGACTCTTCCGAACCTTATGGTACTGCCTACAAACCAAGAGGTGATTACAGGGTAGTGAAAAGGACCATCAGGGAGGATAATTTTGACATTTTCATTGGTGCCCAAAAAGAGTTCGGTGATTTTTCTGTAGATGCCTTGGTTGGAGGAAACAGGATGAGAAGGTCCGTAGAATCCCTTTCCGGTGGAGGTAATGATCTTGTTGTGCCATTCTTCCACAGTATAAGAAACGTAGCTGCACCACAAGTAGGATATGGCTTTTCTGAGTGGGGGATCAACTCTATATTTGGATCAGCGAATGTCGGATATAAGAATTTTCTTTTTGTGAATTTGACAGCGAGACAGGATCAGTTTTCCACACTTTCACCTGACAACAGTAAACTATTTTATCCCTCTATCGGGACAAGCTTTGTTTTAAGTGATGTCATTGAGATGCCGAGTCAAATTACATTCACTAAGTTTAGAGCATCTTGGGGACAAACTGGCGGAGGCGCTCCAAATCCTTATGCACTTAATCTGACTTATGGATTGGTAGGAGCAGGTCACTTAGGAGGAAGTTTGGGCCAAATAAATAATGGTTCAATTCCAAACAGCAACCTTCAACCTTACCTTTCCACTGAATACGAATTTGGATTGGATTTCAGATTCTTTAACAATAAAGTCGGTTTGGATGTCGCATATTATGACAGAAACACAACCAATGACATCCTTGCCACTGGAATTTCCTCTACCTCTGGTTTTGGATCTACAATCATCAATATAGGTGAACTGCGAAACCGTGGTGTAGAATTATTATTCAACATAGTGGCTGTAGAATCAAAAGATTTCAAATGGGATATCTCATTCAATTATGCCAATAACCAAAGTGAGGTACTCAATTTAGGAACCAATGCAGCAGGAGATCCTATTGAATTTATCAATTTAGATGAATCCAGGTTACGAAGAGAGAGAATACGACACATAGTGGGTCAACCTTTGGGAATGATTGCAGGATTCAAGCATCTTGAAATCAATGGTCAAAAAGTATATGATGATGACGGGTTCCCTGTTCCTACAAATGGACTTGAAACTCTAGCGGAAGGCCGTCACCCGGTATCCCTTGGTTTGAATAATTCTTTCGCCTACAAAAACTTCAGATTAAGCATGTTGTTTGATGGAAGATTTGGTGGTTCACTGGTGTCTGCTACCAATTACTTCGCTTATACCAATGGTTTGCATAAGGAGACCCTTGCGGGAAGAGAAAATGGCATTACTGTAAGTGGGGTAGATAGAAACGGGGAGTCCAGAACCTGGAACATTCCTGCAGTTGCTGGTAGTCCTACAGAATACCTTGTTGATAACTACTATTCAAGATATGCCATGGTAACGGAGAATATTGTATATGATGCTTCTTTTATCAAAATGAGAGAATTCTCTTTTGGATATACGATTCCCAGAAGTTTGTTGACCAAGACTCCATTTGAAGCAGCTTCCATTTCATTGGTGGGAAGGAACTTATTCCTGATTTGGTCCAGTGTACCAAATATTGATCCTGAATCTGCCTACACGGTATCCGGTAATTCCCAAGGATTGGAATTCTTCGCGATGCCTACGACTAGGAGTTTTGGTTTCAACCTAAATCTTAATTTTTAAAGGATAAGTTTGAAAACTAAAAAACAGAAATGATGAAAAAAATAAATAAAATAATAGTTCTTATCCTTGCCTCGGTATTCACTTTCAGTTCATGTGACGAGCAGGATTTATTGGATCTGAATATTGATCCCAATGCGGTCAATGAAATGGATATGCAGTTTCTGTTCTCCTTGGGGACGCTAGGCATAGGCGGGGAATATGAAAATACCCGTGTAAATATGTTATATTCTGCCACGATGATACAACATACTGCCTCCTTGGCGGGATATTTCAGTGGGGACAAGTATTTCTACAATGCCCAATATTCAGGTGCATATATGGAAAGACATTATACTGCTGTTATCAGATTATTTTCCCATGTAATCCTCAATACTGCCGATGATCCCAATGAGGCAAATGTCAATGCAGCAGCAACGGTGCTGAGGGTTTTTGATCTGCACAGAATGACAGATTTGCATGGAGATATTCCCTACTTTCAAGCTGGACGAGGGCTGGAGGGTGAAGAAAACTGGTTTCCTTCTTATGATCGTCAAAGTGATATCTACAATGATATGATTGAGCAGCTTAAGATCGCAAGAGCTAAGTTTTCCCCATCGGCAAGAGGCCTTGGTGCCCAAGACCATTTATTCAGAGGAGATCTTGATAAATGGAGAAAATTCACCAATGCGTTATTGATGAGAATTGCGATGAGAATGAGCAAAGTCGATGAAGCTAAGGCCAGAGAGGTCTTTATAGAAGCCAACAATTCAGGTGCATTTTTATCCATAGCAGATAATGCCTATATTCATTATGATGAAGGCCCTATTGGTGTCAACAGGAACGGATTGAATGACGGATACTGGAATACCTATAAGTATTCAAGGGATTGTAAGATCAGTAAGACTTTCATCGATTGGATGCAAGCCAATAATGACCCGAGGTTGATGATCATATCTGGTGGTATCGGTGATCCGACTTTGGATCCTGCTACTTGGAATACTGATCCTGCGGCTCAAAGAGGAATGCCCAATGGATATAATTCTGCGACACTTCAAAACATCCTTTCTGCTGAAGAACAGCAATTATTCACGACTCCTGGAGTGGGTAACAGAATGTACTCCATGCTCAATTTGAAATATCTGGATTGGTCTGACCCTTATAAATTGATCACCTATTCTGAGGTGGAGTTGATGAAGGCTGAAGCTTCTGTCAGAGGCTGGATAGGAACTGATGCGAATACCCATTTTTCAAATGGCGTAGCAGCAGCTATCAACTCATGGGTTGATTTCGATGCATCTTTTGCCAGAACAACTGCTGAAATCAACGCGTATATTCAGGGAAGAGGATTTCAGGCCGCTTCTACTGAAAACAAATTGAGATTGATCGGTGAAGAATATTGGGCAGCGACTTGGTTGAATGATATCGAGTCTTGGTCAAACTGGAGAAGGACCGGATACCCTACTCTTGTGCCAACTCAGGATCCGAACAGGTTTGAGGCAAATGAAATTCCAAGAAGGTTGCGATACTGGGAAGCTGAGATTGGAGCAAACCCTGAAAATTATGAAACAGCCCGCGCCAGAATCGGTGGAGACGACCTTATGACCAAAGTTTGGTGGGATGGAGGAAATTGATCTTTCATAATATCCACTTATATAAAAAAGGTGCCCACGGGCACCTTTTTTATTATATTCAAACATATGAACAAGACACTATTTACTGCATTGATAGGTTTAGTTTGGATAGGCATTTCATGCCAACCAAAAAATAAATCTCAAACACTGGAATCAAGCGAATCAGCTTCTTATAAAGTAATCGGCTACATAGCAGGTTGGAAAGGAGTTGACCTGGAAAAAATCCATGCCGATAAGCTGACGCACATTAACTATGCATTTGCCAATGTGGTTGATGGTGTGGTTATAGAAGGTGAAGGAAGGGCAGAACAGGATAAAGAAAATTTGTCAAAGCTGAGATCTTTAAAATCAATCAATCCTGATTTGAAAATCCTTATTTCCATTGGAGGATGGACTTGGTCAGGGGGATTTTCTGATGCTGTATTGACAGATGAATCACGTAAAAGATTTACAGATTCAGCCATTGATTACCTAATTAGGCATGACTTGGATGGATTGGATTTTGATTGGGAATATCCTGGATTACCAGGTGATGACAATATTTTCAGAAGTGAAGACAAAGAGAATTTTGTGTTTATGCTTAAATCAGTGAGAGAAGCCTTGGACAGTCTTGGCACGTTGAACAATACCCATTACCTGAGTACTATTGCCTCTGCCGGATTCAATGAGTACCTTGATGTCAATGACATGGCTGAGGCCCAAAAATATCTAGATTTCATCAATATCATGACTTATGATTTTATTGTTCAGGGTAATAAGCCAACTGGTCACCACACAAATCTGTATGCAGAGGGTAGGGAGGCGAGATCCGCAGAAAATGCAGTTTTAGATCATGTTGATGCTGGCATCCCAATTGGAAAGTTGGTAATGGGAATGGCTTTTTATGGAAGAAGTTGGGTGGAAGTCAATCCTGAAAACAATGGATTGTATCAAATGGGAAAGGCAGGGAAAGGATTCCCATTTAGTGCGATTGAGGGTTTGATTGCCAGTGGTGACTATGTACGATATTGGGATGATGCTTCCAAAGCACCTTATTTGTGGAATGCTTCAGAAAAAATATTTGTAACCTACGAAGACCCTGAGTCGATTTTCAATAAAATTCAGTTTATCAAAAAGCACAATATGGGAGGAGCCATGTTTTGGGAGTATAATGAGGATTCGGATGAGAGAACACTACTAAACGCAATAGACAAAGGCTTCAATAATCCCTAATTTTAAAAAAGCCAATGGTAAAATAAAAAAAATAGTCATATTGCTTTTCTTATTGTTATATAATCCTGAAATGATATGGCAAAAAAGAAATTATCAATAAAAGATATTGCCAAATCGCTTGGTATTTCTATCACAACAGTTTCATTTATCCTAAATGGTAAAGCCCGGGAAAAAAGAATCAGTGAGGAATTGACTAAAAAGGTGCAGCTTTATATTAAAGAGGTAGGCTATACCCCAAGCCACCTTGCCCAAAGTCTTCGTCTAGGAAAATCCAAAGTCATAGTATTTATGGTTGAAGATATTTCAAATCAATTTTTTGCCTCAATAGCCAGGATGATCGAGGAAAAGGCTTATAAAAACGGTTACAAAATCATCTATTGCAGTACTGAAAACGAAACTAAAAAGGCCAGAGAACTGATCAATACTTTCAAAGTCAGGAATGTGGATGGCTTCATCATTACACCCACCCCTGATTTGGAAGAATCTGTAAAGGCACTTTTGGATGAAGGCTTCGGTTTGGTTTTGTTTGACAGATGGATGCCTGATGTTGATTGTAGTTATGTCATCGTTGAGAATGAAAAAAGTGCCTTTGATGCTACACACCATTTAATTGATAGAGGATGTAGCAAAATAGCTTTGATAACAGTTGAGTCCGATCAGATACAAATGACCGATAGGTTAAAAGGTTATCAAAAAGCAATATCCCAGAATCAGCTTACGCCAAATGTATTTCAAGTGAAATTCCATAATATGGAAGAGGAAGAGGCCCACAATAGAATATTTGATTTTTTCACTCATAATCCTGATTTGGATGGAGTTTTTTTTACAACAAACTATTTGGCTTTCGAAGGACTTGAAGCTTTAGGGAATTTGGGAATGAAAGTACCGGAACAGGTCAAAGTGGTTTCTTTTGATGACCATTATTTTTTTAAATTGTATAAGCCGAGAATTACAGCAATTGAACAACCTTTGGAATTGATCGCTGAGAAGCTTATGGAAGCAATTTTACATCAACTTGATGAAGCTGAAATAAATAGTGAACCCAAGCAATTTATCCTTTCCAATAAGCTAAATATCAGGGAATCATCTATAGTCTAAGCTTATAGAATATCCAATGCGAATTATCTGAAATTATCAGAAAATAGACTTTTCAATTTTCTTTTTAATTTCCCTTTTAAAATTTTAGAAAAAGATTTAACGGATACCTTTTTTGAAACCAATGTTTTTTAATAAAATTATGATAATTTTAATAAATCGATTTAGTGACTTTGATTACAATCTTTAGAAATATTGGCCTTTAAAAGGCAAGCTTGATTACAAAGTATCAGAAGTTTTTGGGAAAAACTTTAAGATCAAAATATGTCAAATAGGATCATATTGGCAGGTGATATAGGTGGTTCACATATTACCCTAGGGAGATTTGATGAAAACAATGATTGTTTTATATTGAAAGATTTCCAAAGAAAACAGATTGATTCTTACGCTACCAAATCTAAAATTTTGAAAGAATGGACCACCATCATTCGAAGTATGGTAAACGAGGGGGAAAATTTTTCCATTTCACTTGCAATGCCTGCCCCCTTTAAATATGACCTGGGAATTTGCCTGATTCAAGAACAGGGAAAGTTCAAACATTTGTACAAAATTAATCTCAGGGATGAATTATCAGAATTATTGGGAATCCCCCAATCTCAAATTAAATTTATCAATGACGCCCAAGCTTTTCTTTTAGGCGAGACCTTTTTTGGGCAGGTCAAAGGTGCTGAAATTGTTTTGGGCCTTACACTGGGTTCTGGACTTGGTTCATCTATCAAAAAAGGCCAACATGTTGTGGATGCTGAACTTTGGAAATTTCCTTTTAAAGACGGAATTGCCGAGGACTATTTGGGGAGTTCTTGGTTTGTTAGCTGGGTTAAAAGAGAAACTGGGATTCATGTAAATGGGGTAAAGGATATTATCCAAGACCAAGAGATCTTCGAAAAAACAAGGGGGATTTTTGATCTATTTGCTGATAATTTGGCAGATTTTATTTATCTGCAACATTCCAAAATCAGAATGGAAAAAGTAATTTTAGGTGGTAATATTTCAATGGCCTCCAATCTTTTTATGAATAGATTAAAAGATAACCTCTGGCTAAATAAAATTAATATCCCGATAGAAGTCAGTCAGTTAGGAGAGAAAAGTGCCATTTATGGGGCAATTACAATGTTTTTAGAGGTCGATGATTTATTAAAATTAAAAACCACTATTACTTCTAGAAGTATTTAACCTGTTTTTATTTTTGTTATCAATTGATTCTTTCAAGGATATATTTAGCGATTAACTCTCCCTGTTTTACACCTTCTTCTATGGCATCTCTGAAATGGATTCCTCCAAATAACCTTGATATGGCCGCCTCTTCGGCGGCGAGATTAAATGATTTAAATTCTCTTTCCGGAAGTCCAAAATACACTTCGGAATCGTCAATGAATCCAAAATTATCCCCAAAGTAAGCTGTAAGTATCATTGCACTTGTTTTTGAAATCACACTATGACCACTGGTATATTCCGGAAAGGGAGGTGTCTGGAGTAAAGGCCTCCAATTTTGGTCCAAATGTTTTTGAATTGCGGATTCTGGTCTTATTCTGTCTGAATCATATTTTTCTTCCCAACAACTCACAAATGCATCATGAAGGGACATAGAAACCAAAGTGTGGATATAAATTGTTTCTTTCCAGGATAATCCTGCTTTTTTGCTGGCAATACCTGTAATACCCACCCAATGTCCACCAGGTGAAATCTTTTTCATTCCTATGGCCATGTGCCCGGAAAACTGTACCCTAAATGGGTTACAGTCCCAAAAATTGGCAATAAGTTTCTGGTCTTCTGTCAAATTGGAAGTGATTTTGAATACCTCTGTCAATTGGTTTTTGAAGGAGCTTCCTTCACCAAGGTCAAAAGGAGCTGGTGGATTGGGTTTATATGACACTAAATCAGAGATGAAAAATGTTTTTAAAGTTCGCCATTCTGGTTCTACCGCAGCCATATAAGCTGGTGGAGTAGGGTACCAATGGCCTTGGTTTCTTTTTGGAGTATACCTTGTCAATGTACTCAATTGGCTGTAACCATCTCTTCCTGCAATAGTCAAAACTTCTGAGGCGACTTGTTGGGCATATCTAACATTTTCGTCCAAAGCACTTTTCGAAATCCATTTTGACTTTGTAAATGTCTTTATAAGTTCTTGTTGTTTTGCCTCCAAAAGTTTACCCGAAGGCATTATTTTTTTTCCCACCTCCATCATGGCATATGTTGATACAAATTCAGGAGATAATTTTTTGACCGTTCCTTCTATGAAACCAGGAGCCTGAAGGTTACTTTTAGAAAAAAGACAGGACTCTTCAGATTGATCGGTCAGTCCATTCCACGCCAAGTGAGCCCCAAGCATGGAATAGGCATAGAATCTTGCAGCAGCAGGGGGGGATGCGACATCAGTAACCATCACTTCGGTCACAAAAAACAAGTTTTCAATGAGTATATCAATTGAAGGTTCATTTTTCTTTTGACCAAATACAGGTTCCACGATCCCTAGAATAAAAGAAATCAAGAATAACGTACCAATATTCAATATTTGAATTTTTCTCATTTTACCAGCAAAGCACAATTGTAATAATGGTTTTCTTTGGAGTCTATAACTAGAGGCAAATATGCTTTTGTTCTATTAGAGGATCGTATTAGAGTAATAGGTCATCAAATATTTTTTCATTGACAACTGCCAAGCCTCCCATAAGCCCCACCTCTTTTCCTAATTTATACAGACTGATTTGGGTATTTTCCCGCGCTTTTGCCATGCTATATATATTCAAGGCCTGTTGAATGGGCGTAATCAGATATTGTTTGGCTTCTGCTACAGATCCGCCTATAATGATAAGTTCAGGATTGAGCAATTGGATCAGTATTGAAATCCCCCTTCCCAAGTCAAGACCGGCTTCTGATAGGATGGTGATAGCTCGCTGATCTCCTGCCAAAGCTGCATCTACCACCACATACGGTTCCAACTCGTCATTGTTTTCTCTTACCATTCTAGCCAAAATTGAATCAGAATCAGTGGCAATTGCCTCCTTGGCCATTCTGACAATAGCGGTACCTGATGCAACAGCTTCTAAACAACCTTTTTTTCCACATGAGCAAGTAATGTCCCTTGATTCAAAAATTGGCGAGTGGCTGAACTCCCCGGCAAATCCCGATGCGCCTTGATAAATCTTCCCATCTATGAGAATTCCAAGTCCAATACCCCATCCAATAAAAATTCCCAATACATTTTTGAACTGATCGTTCTGGCCAAACTTAAATTCAGCCAAGGTCATTGCTCGGGCATCATTTTCAAGAAAAACTTTTCTTTCAAGTTTGAATTCAAAGCTTTCAACAAGACTTTTTTTACTGAATTTCAAATAGGTATGGTTGACACCATTGATTGAATCTATCAAGCCTGGCATTGAAATTCCTACAGCGATAATTTTTTCTTTGTCCAAACCCGACTTATTCTTGTGCGCTATCAGAAATTCACAGATTTTCTCGAAAGTCTCTTTTTCATTGTTCAGGGTAAGTTTGATGGTTTCTGGTTCAGTCAGCGCTTGATTCGAACAATCATAAATCGCTGTGCGAACCCTGAATCGATTGATGTCAACACTTAGAATATAAAAAGCACCATTATCCAACTGGTATAGGTCAGGCTTTCGACCTCCCTGAGATTCGGCCCTACCATTTTTAATGACTTCTCCTGAATTCATCAAATCTCCCAATAGCGAATTTACCGTAGGTAATGAAATCCCAACCTCCATGCAGATTTCACCTGCTGTATTACTACCCTTGGTATAAAGATTCTTTATTAATTTGAGTTTATTGATGAAACTTTTTGTTTCAACTACACCAGCAATTTTTTCTAAAGATTTTTTGGGGTCGATTAGATTCATTTTTTAGGGTTTGAGAAAGACAATTAAATAAATTTTTAAAGAATATCAAAAGAGCTTATTAGAAAAAATGTAAGATGACTTTGAAGTTCATTCAAAATAAAACAAGTTTTATCTTAAATTCATTATATCATTTAAAAGTTTTTTTAAATTGGCAATACATCAATAAAGTTTTACATACTTTTTTATTTGATAACTTTGAATTTAATTGCATTGATATAATTTAAATTCCACTATGATTGATGATAAATTTCTTGGGCTTGAGTTCGATAAAGAAACTCTTTTTGTAAAGCTAGGTGAAATTCTTGTCGCTGAAGGGTTCAATATTGACAAACAGGATATGCAAAGGCCATGGGGAGGTTTTTTTGTAATTGATGAAAAACAGATTGCTGCTTTTAAAGCCAGGTTTTTTTTCGAACTGGATTTGGATCAATTTCAGTTAAGTGAAAAATTAAGCCCTAAAATCCTGGTAGTTGCCCCTGAAAAAAGACTTTCCTGGCAATATCATCATCGAAGGGCAGAGGTTTGGAAACTCATCAGCGGCCATGCTGCTATAATCAGGAGTGATACAGATGATCAAAATGAACAAAATGAAATGGAAATAGGAGAGTTGGTATGGTTGAATCAAGGAGAAAGGCACAGATTGGTGGGAAAAAACTCCTGGGGTATTGTTGCCGAAATCTGGATGCATACTGATGAAAACAATCCGTCTGATGAAGATGATATCGTAAGGTTGGAAGATGATTATTCAAGAAAATAAAAATGGCCCATCAAAATGGGCCATATTACTTGATGAAACTGTTTATTTAATTGCCACCTCTGCTGCCCCCTCTTGTTCCTGTGGCAGATCTTGAATTGTTTTTTGAACTACCTCTTGAAACTGTACCTGAACCAGACCTACCACTTGCGTTGGATTGTGGTCTCGCAGTGGGCTGGGTTTGTCTGTTGGTAGAATTGCTTCTGACGGCAGGCTGACTTCTCTGATTGCTTTGAGGACTAGCGGGCCTTGCAACCTGATTATTGGCCGGCCTTGATTGCCTAGTTACCGCAGGATTATTTGTAGCACCACGATTTAACTGGCTATTTTGCGTACTCCTGTTGTTCACGGCAGGATTCCTGCTGGAATTTAAAGTACTTGGTGCTGATTGCTGCTGAACTCTGTTCTGATTACCAACCTGAGTTTCCCTACTTGAATTTGCTCTTGTTGGGGATTGGGCATTTCTCGATGGTGTCACAGCAGAATTTCTAGTTGGACTGGCAGCCGATTGATTTCCAGGTCTAGGTTGTCTTGTTTCCATTGTTCCAGAATTTGAATTACGGCTAGGACTTTGAACAGTTCCATTTGCGGTACTATTCGACCTACTTCGAGTTGCTGATCTTTGCTTATATTCGTCTGAAGAGTATACTCTAGATGGTCTAGCATTATTAGCAGACCTATTTTCAGTTACCTGAGGTCTATAAACATTCAGCCTATCGTTTTGGACTACTGCTCTACCAGGTCTTGATGAATCATTCACCTGATAAACAGGAACCCTCGATCTTGTTACCCTTTCAATATCTCTTCTTGCAGGTCCAGAAATATAGGTATTGTTGTTATGCACATATGTGTTGTTGATAATGGCAGTTCTATTGTAAATATTGACAACATTGTAATGTGGTACAAAATACCTATGGAAATGTCTATGCCTAAATCTTCTTTGAGGTACAAATACCCAATGAGATGCAGGAGCATAGAAAGAGACATTAATACCCATGCCAGGACCTAATGGAGCCCAACCATAGAAACCACCTCCGGTTCTCCAGCTAACCCATGCAGGTCCCCAATCATAGCCGGGTATCCATGCCCAACCATTATAGTTGCTAAAGAACCAACGTCCATAATGAAATGGAGCCCAACCCCAAGAATAATTCGAAACCCATGTATTTCCAAAATTTGTCATTTCCCAGTATCCATTGGTTGCATATGGCTGAAAACCTTGGTCAACATAAGGAACCCAGACATATCCATGTACCGGATCCATGACCCAATCCCCAAAAGGGCTAAGTTCATTGTAGAATGTCTGAAATGAAATGCCCATATGAGGTGACGCAGTCACATTTTGACTGAAAGCGATACCCATGCCTAGCAAGAGTAAGAAGCTATATCTGTAAATGAAGGACTTTTTCATGATAATATGGTTTAGTGTACTTGGGTGATTTTACGAAACCAGAAACCAGAAGGTTTTTAAATAATATTAAGAAAAAGGAAAAATATTTAGTAAAAACGTTTTAGCAACTTTTTTATTTATATAAAATATTTAAATAGTATAATAAAATATTATTATCCTAATGATTTCTAGCTAAATAATTTCCTTTGCTTTTTGTAGGAAGTAATTGTCAAATTTGGAAAATGATAATTTTGAACTGTAAATTGCATTCAATTCTATAAAGAACTTTGCCTTGCCACCTCGATCTCTATAGCTTTCGTGGAGATAGGTCTATAGACTGCCTTGATGTCATATCCCTTCCGGAAAAGCCATTATTTAAAACTAGGGGTGATAGGTTATTTTGTTCAGTAGGGGTGTTGGAAAACCTATCTCTGCAAAAAAAATCCGGAATTCAGTTTCCGGATTTTTTTAAGGCATCAATTTTTTTTGCGATTTCCTCAGCTTCAGCCATCAATTTATCTGCTTCAGTTCTGTTACTATGAGAAACTTTGTGCGCTTTTGATAGCATGGAGGAATATGATTCCTGTAGTTTCTCTATTTCTGTTTTTTTCTTGAATAACCCAAACATGTTTTTATTTTAAGAACATTGCGGAAAAGAAAGTGTTTCAAAAATCAATCAATATCTGAATTGAATTACATTTTCAGGTTCATTTTCCTCTACAATTTCATCATCCTTGAAGTTGATGATCTGTTCCAACCTTCCACTTAAATTGTAATATCTCCAAGGCCCTTCTTTTTTTCCATCCATCATATTACCTTCTGAAGCTTTTCTACCATTCTCATGGTAATAGGTCCATGTTCCTTCAGGCTTCCCGCTTTTATAAGTTCCTTCGGATTCTTTAGAACCATCGACATAATAGGTTATTCGGACACCTTCACCTTCATTTAATGTACCTTTGTTTAATGTCTTTGAACCGTCATAAGAAAAATAATCTCCCACATTGATTAACCTTCCATTGCTCCAAAATTCTTCTTGGGTCAGTTGCTTGTTATCATAGAATAATCCCCAAGTACCATCTTCAAAACCCAGAAAATAACTTCCTACTGATTTCAATTGACCTCCGTCATAATAATAAAACCATTGACCATTTTCTGAACCTAGGATGTATTCTCCTTCTGCAATGAGAATTCCTATTTTATTAAAATATTTCCAAAGCCCGGATTTAAGGTCGTTTTTGTATTCTCCTATGGAATAAATCTTTCCTTCGGGGAAGAAGCTTTTCCAAAGACCATCCTTAACACCACCTTTATATTGTCCCTGAACGGACGGATTACCATTGGCATGAAATTCTACATATTCCCCAATTGGTAATCCAAGTTCATAAGTCTTTCTTTTAGATAATGATCGATTTGGATAAAATTCCTCCCAAGTCCCTATGGGTAATTCATTTTCATACTTTTCTGTACGTGCGAGTCTTTTGTTTTCATAAAAATATTTCCACTCTCCTGTTTTGCTACCATTTTGAGTGTAATATTTTTCAGACGCTACAGTTCTTGTGCCAGGGAAATAAGTAGTCCATTGTCCCACTTTTCTTCCATTTGAAAATTCGCCCTTTTCTTCCACCATGTTCCCAAAAGTATATCTTGTGAAGGGTCCATGCGGTTGATTATCCTTATAATTGACCTGCACCATCAATTCACCGCCTATGGCATATTCAACATAAGGACCTTCCACGTTCCCGTTGTCATAATTCTGCACTACGGCTAAATCACCATTATTATAAAAAGTAACCCATTTTCCATGCTTCTTTCCATTAAGGTATTGACCTTCCACTTTGGCTTGACGGGGATTGAAATATTCTGGCTGATTCACCCTCCCGTAGTATTCTTTGTATGGACCTACGGGAATGCTGTCATTGAATACCATTTCAATTTTCAGTGCTCCTGCCTGATCATATTCTCTGTATATGCCTGTAAGCTTATTATCTCTATATTCAGCCTCGACATTGCGATTGTTGTTGGGGAAAAAACTTATTGCCAAACCTTCCCTTTTACCGTTGGAAAAGTTTATTGTTTGTACCAAGGTATTAGTCTGGGGATTTTGAAATTTCCAAAGGCCCTCCATTGCGCCGTTTCTCAATATCCCGGTGCCTACTAAAGTTGAATCGGCATTGTAGAGAGATACCATATTGGTATCTGTTTGGGCAATTGCCCCAAGATTTAGGATTATTAGGAACATTAATCCAAAAATATATTTCATAAAGCGAGATTTCTGGTTTTTAGTAATTAACGGTAAGCAATTAAGGTCGGTTCTAAATTAGCTTAATTTGTGAAATAAGGAAAGTTTTAATAATGATTATCAAAGATAAATGTAATTTCTTTTTTTAAAATAGAATAAGTTTTATAAAAGTCAACATCTGGTTGGATTCTTTTGAATATCTGATAAAAATCTGAGGTTGGATTATTATCCGTATTTTTTTTACATAAACTGTTACTAATGATCTTTTTATAATCCCATATAGATATTTGATCTGAAACAAAATAATGTTTTGACAATCTTTGGATAGAATCTCCCATTCTGATCGAGGTATCCTTTCCATATAAAACAAAAACAAAAAGCCCATTTCCCCACCAATTAAGAATTCTGATATTAAAAGCAGTTTCTGGGTCAAAATCCCTAATGAGATCAAGAACCTGATAAGGGCAATTGTCTAACCTATACCCATTTGTGATC
This sequence comes from Aquiflexum sp., assembly GCF_041751335.1. Taxonomy (GTDB): domain Bacteria; phylum Bacteroidota; class Bacteroidia; order Cytophagales; family Cyclobacteriaceae; genus Aquiflexum. The sequence continues at coordinate 17,016 of NZ_JBGSXS010000076.1, read as the reverse complement.
TTGGTACCTTTGGATGGAGTATGTATGATAGAAAGTTCCTCTTGTGAGAATTCACCTGCCAATTGCTGAAAAAGCTCGAGGTTTAAATCTGTTTGTTCTTTGATTCTATGATAAAGTACAGGATCTAGAATTAGGTCAAGGTCAAAATTTTTATCCGACATTTCCTACCAATTCAATAACGCAGAAGCCCAAGCAAAACCGCTTCCAAAGGCAGCTAAACATACTAAATCACCATCTTTCAATCGGCCTTGTTCCCAAGCCTGACTCAATGCTATTGGGATGGTGCCTGCAGTTGTATTTCCCAAATACATGATGTTATTGAAAACTTTTTCATCAGGAAGCCCCATTTTCTGTTGGATATAATTGCTTATCCTCAGATTGGCCTGATGTGGTACAAGTAGGTCAATTTCAGATTTTTCTTTTCCATTAGCTTTTAAAGCTTCATCTATGACTTCCTGAAATCTGACAATGGCATGTTTGAAAACTGCATTTCCATTCATTTTGAGAAAAAAGTCACCTCTTTCGATCAGTTCAGCAGAAACTCTAACCTTGTTGCTACTGCTTGGTGCAATACAATATAATTCCTCTGCATGGGCGCCATCTGCATGAAGGTGGGTGGAAAGAATCCCCGGTTCGTCAGCCTCTACAGCACTCAAAATAGCCGCGCCGGCACCGTCTGCGAATATTACAGCACTTGACCTTCCCTCATCGCTTTTGTCCAAAGCAGATGACTGAATCTCCGCACCGACTACAAGTATATTTTTGTACATACCTGTTTTGATAAACTGATCTGCTACCGACAAGGCATAGATGAATCCCGAACAGGCATTTCTGATATCAAGGGCGCCGATACCGTTCATTCCCAATTCTCTTTGTAGCAGTACGCCATTTCCCGGTAAAAAATAATCAGACGTAATGGTGGCAAAAACGATGAAATTAATATCTTTTGCGGATAAGCCTGCCCTATCCAATGCCATTTTGGAAGCGGTTACTGACATACTTGTTACAGTATCCTTGCCAGGTGTAAACCATCTTCTTTCATGAATACCTGTCCTCTCTACAATCCAATCATCATTGGTATTCATGATCGTAGAAAGGTATTCATTGGTAATGATGTTTTCAGGAATGTAATGTCCTACACCTTTTATTCTGGATTTTTTCATAAAGTTATTTGGGTTTACCATGATGAATCACATCTCGGTTAATCAAACAAATATCTCATATACATAGGGGAATACCAAAAGATCAATTTTAAAGAGCACTTTATATAAGGTGATAGGTATTTTTTGAATATTTGATAAAGTCAATTATTATATCCTCCCCTGACTCTTCAATTTCCAATATCTATACAATCCTGCCACTGACATCCAACTTGGATTGGCATATTCATAGACCTGGATCAAGTCTTCGTCACAGCCTTCACTTCTCAAGTGAATTTTAGTGTACTCCATAAATAAGGGAATCACTTCTTTTTGATCCGTGTTTGTGTCGAAATAAGGTTTGATCCATTTGCTCCAATCGTGAAGGATATAACAAAGATTGTCCAAATGCTCGTCCACATTATTAATGATCCCAAAATGAGTTAAAAAAAGGCAATCCGGTTTTTCTGCTTTTAAAATGGCCATTGAGAACTCCCACTCTTTAATGTTGATATCAGGAGGAGGGCATGGGGGTACTGCAGGGCCACCATTGATTTTTACACCAGCAACATCACCTGTAAAAATCACATTTTCCATTTTCCATGCAATATGATGTGAGGCATGGCCAGGAGTATGCAAGGCTTTGAATTTGATATTGCCAAACTGTAATTCTTCTTCATGCTGAACTTCAACAATTTGATCTTTGGGTATAGGTTGCATTTCTCCCCAAAGCCGTTTCATATCATCACCATAAATCTGGGCTGCTGAATTCCAAAGTTTTTCGGGTGAAGACAAATGAGGTGCACCTATAGGATGGACATATATTTTGGCCCCTACTTCGGCAAGTTTCCATGCCGCCCCTGCATGGTCAAAATGAATATGGGTCAAGAAAACATGTTTGATTTCCTCCAATTGATAGCCATTCCTTTCAATACCGGCTTTCAATTGCTCAAACGTGCTTTCTGGACCTGTTTCAATAAGGACAGGTCCGATAGAAGTTTCAATCAAAAAACTAGCAATCGCTTCATTGGTATCCAGAAATTTCAGGTCAATTATTGCGATGTTTTCCATTATCCGAATAAAGTATAATTTCCAAATTGGTCCATTGGTGATGTTTTTCTGATGATGGCCGGCGTGTCATTATCCACTTTATTTACCAAAGGAGAAACTGTGTAGCTGATCATTTCATGTGGGGAGTAAGTGCCCAATAACCTTACCAGTTCCTCTTCTTTGCTGTATTTATCAAGCCATTTTTTTTCGTCTTCCTTTTTTAAAATGACAGGCATTCTATCGTGAATTTCAGAAACTAGGCTGTTTGGTGTGGTAGTGAGTATCAGAAAGGTATGTTTATTTTCTCCCTTTTCATTTTCAAATTCTTCCCAGACACCTGCAAAAGCAAATGGTTCCTCATTGGCCAGGGTAAACCTATATGGCGTCTTGGTTTTTTTTCCGATTTTTTTCCATTCAAAAAAACCATCAGCGGGAATCAGGCATCGTCTTTTTTGAAAAGAGGTTTTGAAGGACATTTTTTCATTCACACTTTCCGCTCTTGCATTGATTAATTTCTGGGAAACAGGTTTGTTTTTCGCAAAATCAGGTGTAATTCCCCAGTAGAAATAGGAAAATCCCTTAGGGCTGTCTGAGGTGATCACCGGGACCAATTGCGTTGGTGCGATATTGTATCTTGGTTTGAAGTCCGAAAGCATTTCTGCCTGAAATCTCTCCTCCAGTTCAATTTTACTTTTGCTTAATGAATATCTTCCGCACATGGGATGAAATATGGTTTTTTTGAAAATTACAGATTGCCGGTGATAAATTCAAATGCTCTTTTTTCGGACCAGTAGATATCTTCCCTTTTTCTTGGACTGAATCCGACATGTCCACCATACTTTGGAAATTCCATCCATACAGTGGCCAATTGACGGGCAAACTTAACAGTAAAGTATTTATCACTTAAAAACGGATCGTTTTGTGCATTCAGAACCAAAGCAGGAACTTTGATGCCCTCAAGGAAATAAAGAGATGAATTTTTTTCATAATAATCATGCGCATCTTTAAATCCGTGTAAGGGTCCGGTAAAGTGGTCATCAAAATCCATTAAAGTCTTGATTTTCCGTAAAGTCCCCAACGGGATTTCATCAGGAAAGATTAAGGCCTTTTTGGCCACTTTTTCTTTCAGTGTTTTAAGAAAGCGCTTGGCGTAAAGAATGTTTTCTCCCTTGGAAATCTGAATAGAAGAACTTTCCAAATGAAGCGGTACAGAAATACCAACTGCTTTTCTGATTTTGGGAGTCCTATCTCTTTTTTCACCAAGATATTTCAATGTCAGGTTTCCTCCCAAACTAAACCCAACCAAATAGATGGATTCATATTCATTTGCAGCATGTTGGATAACAAAATCAAGATCATATGTAGCTCCGGAATGGTAAAAAATCGCTTTTTTGTTCATTTCTTCCGAGCATCCCCTGAAGTTCCAATTGAGCACATCAAAACCATTGATGTAAAATTGTCTTGCCATACCGGTCATATAGGGACGTTGGCTATTGCCTTCAAGTCCATGACTGATGATCACAAGGTTTTTGGATGATTGTTTCAGCCAGTCAAGGTCCAAGAAGTCTCCGTCCGGAGTGTTAACTCTTTCTCTTTCAAAAGGTAACCTAAGAGTATTTCGAAAAAGGCTTGGTACAATCGTCTGCAAATGGCCATTGAAAAGCCATTTTGGGTGATCGTAATCAGTTTTTTTTATCAATGGCATTTAAATATAAAAAGGGCCTTTAGGTATTTTTCAATCCTGAAATTACTACTATTAAATTTGAATAAAGATATTTTAAGAACTATTTTTGACCTGCTTAAATTTTGAAAAGGATATAAAATCTTATGGCCGAAATAATACGAATGCCCAAAATGAGCGATACCATGGAAGAAGGGGTAATCGCAGCGTGGTTGAAGAAAGTTGGTGATGAAGTCAAACCGGGAGACATTCTTGCTGAAGTGGAGACCGACAAGGCCACCATGGAGTTGGAATCTTACGAGGAAGGGACTTTACTGCACATAGGAGTTGAAGAGAAAGGCGCTGTTCCTGTGAATGGGGTAATTGCTATTATTGGGGAAAAGGGTGAAAATATTGATGATTTGCTCAAAGAAATAGAAGGCGGAGATTCCTCTGGGTCCAAGGACAAAGAAGAAAATAAGGAAGAAGCAATAAAAGAAGATAAATCCTCTGAAAAAGAAGAGCCTAAAAAAGAAAAATCCAAGGAAGATGATTCCGAAGAGGAGGATTCCAAAGAGGATGAATCCGAAGATGAGGATGTCGATACATCAAATATCAATGCTACTTTGATCACCATGCCCAAAATGAGTGATACCATGGCCGAAGGTACGATAGCTGCATGGTTGAAAAAAGTGGGAGATGAAATCAAATCAGGGGACATCATTGCCGAAGTGGAGACAGATAAAGCCACCATGGAATTGGAGTCTTATGAAGATGGAACTTTATTGTACATCGGCGTTGAGGAAGGTGATTCTGTGGAGATCGATGGAGTAATAGCCATTGTCGGTGAAAAAGGTGCTGACTATGAAAAATTGCTAAAAGCCCAAAAATCAAAGGGAAGTAAATCTGAAGCTCCCAACAAAGAGGAGAAAAAGGAAGAAAAAACACCTGCCAAAGAAGAAAGTAAATCAGAAGATTCTAAATCGACTGAAAAAACATCGACTTCTTCTTCATCCGAAAACGGTAGGCTAAAAGCATCCCCATTGGCCAAAAAGATGGCTGAAGATAAAGGCTTCGACATCTCATTGGTAAAAGGCTCCGGAGAAGGGGGAAGAATTGTCAAAAGGGATATAGAAAATTTTGACCCTGCTGTGGCCAAATCCGCTGCGGCACCTGCTGCCATGGCGACTTCAGCACCTGCTGTCGGTCAGGAGTCCTTCAAGGAGGAGAAGGTGTCCCAAATGCGTAAGGTGATTGCAAAAAGACTTGCTGAGAGTAAGTTTCAGGCACCGCATTTCTACCTGACCATGGAAATCAACATGGACAAAGCAATCGAGGCCAGAAACAGCATGAATGAGATATCCCCTGTGAAAATCTCCTTCAATGACATGGTGATCAAAGCATCCGCTGCAGCACTTCGTCAAAACCCGAAAGTAAATTCATCCTGGCTGGGAGATAAGATCAGATACAATGAACATATCCATATTGGAATGGCCGTGGCAGTGGAGGAAGGTCTTTTGGTTCCCGTGATCCGTTTTGCTGACAGCAAGTCATTGTCCCAGATTTCCAATGAAGCCAAGACTCTCGGAGGCAAAGCCAAAAACAAGGAATTGCAGCCAAAGGATTGGGAAGGTAATACCTTTACCGTTTCTAATTTGGGAATGTTCGGCATAGATGAATTCACCGCCATCATCAATCCGCCTGATGCCTGTATTTTGGCAGTAGGGGGGATTAAGGAGACAGTTATCGTGAAAAACGGTCAGATGCAGATAGGCAATGTCATGAAAGTGACCATGTCATGTGACCACAGGGTAGTAGATGGTGCAGTCGGTTCAGCCTTCCTAAAAACCTTAAAAGGTTTATTGGAAGATCCGGTCAGAATCTTGATCTGATCCTAAAAAATAAAATAGGCCAAAAAGTCCTGTTTATTCAGGACTTTTTTGGTTTTGTATGGTTATTGAATTACTAAAATGAAATAAAGAGAAATATACTTTGTGAAATATGCTTCGCGAGATATGGTGGAAATAAGTTTCGCTAAACATGTTGCAAAAGATAGCAGTGAATCTGGTTGTTGGTTGAAAATTCAAATACCAGTTTAATATTGCAACTTATATCTATTTTATTTCGCCGTAGGCATATTTCTATTTATTCCATCTCCAATCTCATCCCAATATTTTGGGTCAAGTCGTCTTACGTCTTATGTCTTAAATCTCACGTCTAGAAAAAAAATGGAAAAAATAAAATCAACTACCGTAGTCGCCATCAAGCATAATGGAGAAGTAGTCATAGGTGCCGATGGTCAGGCTACATTGGGCAATACAGTTGCCAAAAGCACGGTCAATAAAATCAGAAAATTGCAGGGAGGAAAGATCGTGACAGGTTTTGCGGGTTCTACTGCAGATGCATTTACTTTGCTCGAAAAGTTTGAAGAGAAGATGGGTGCCTATGGCAATAACATGAAAAGGGCAGCAGTCGAATTGGCCAAGGAATGGCGGACAGACCGGATGTTGAGCAAGTTGGAGGCCATGATGGTAGTTGCTGATGCCAATGATATATTGATCATTTCAGGAAACGGAGATGTGATAGAACCGGATTTGGAAATCGCCTCTATAGGTTCGGGCAGCATGTATGCCCAATCAGCCGCCAGAGCCCTGAAAAAATTCGCCCCCCAGTTATCTGCCGAAGAAATGGTGCGGGAAAGTTTAGGTATCGCAGCAGATGTCTGTATTTACACCAACCATAATTTGGTGGTGGAGAAGGTGGAGAAATAGGAGAGGGATAATTTTAACAGCTCATGCAATCCAACTACAAAATATTTGCATTTTGCATAAATAGTCGAAAAAATACCTTCTGAATAATCGTTAGTCAGAAGGTCTTTTATATGATTCTCGGCTATGGTACATGTCAAAGGAAAACCCCTGATAGTTCATTAGATTCTAAATTTGGTTTCTTCCGTCTCCCGTCTTCTGTCTTACAGCCAAATAAATAGAAAACTCACCTAACTTGAAGACAATGCGGTGATAAATCATTCACATTAGAATATGGTGATTTGATTTGGAATGATTATGAAATGTGTTTTCCGATTTGGGATTTACACGAAGGAAAAATTTAAACGCCAGATAATCTATTAGGCAGCCTCGCTAGAATACTCTAATGGAAATATATTCCTTATATTGAATTTATAGTGGAAAATATTTTCCGTATTTATACCAAGAAGCATTTATAATGGAAAAAATTTTACCCACAAGGTTAATCGTTGCATATTTTGCGTTGTTTATATGGGTTAATCGTTGCATAGTCGGGTTTTAGGTAGAAAATGGTTAAGTTTAAAAGCTGTAGTGCATGAAAAGTAAACAAAAGTTCAAATTCACTACCAAGGTTATTAATCGCACAGTGCTTTCTACCGATTCTAATCATTTAAATATCTCCTCCCTCGGGAGGCTAGTTTTCTCGCCTAAGAAGAAAAAGGGTACGAATCCGTGCTTTCCTATTACCCCAAAACCTGCCTGACAATGTCATTCAAGCTGGCCCAACCTTATAATCCCATAAGTAGGGGGGACTCGTATGCTGATAGCTAACGATAGTGGTAGAAGAGGTACATCTCGTCAGAGACACATGGGGAGGTCGTATTTCCCATTAGCCAACGTACTTCTTGATTAACTTGTCGCAAAACTCATTTATTTTGTCAGCCGCCCCTTCCCTTGCATCATGATAATTTAGGATTTGCATTTGGAAAGGTAAAGAGGCGGAGTGCAAATAAATTGGTAGTACGTAATCATCACCTTGATTAATTAATTTCAAATTACAAAATAGATACTCATACTTGCACATTTTAGAATCAAGATAATCTGGAGATACGCACACTATGAATCGCTCTGAATTTTCTAAACTTGTATTGATTTTACTCAACCAATTTGACCCAATTTCTATACTTTCAGTGTCGAAAAATACTTTGAATTGTGTCGCAAGCTTCTCGTGAATTGCTCTAACCAAACCAGTATTTTTTCTACTGTAACTTAAAAAAAAATCATATTTATCAATGTTTAATTTTTTGTTGTAAAGGGGTTTTTGAGTCTTTAATGCCATTTTAAGCAAGTCAATTTTAGCATCACTTCTTTCAACTATTTTGATTATTTCTAATGAAGAATCATTGCTCAACCAAAATAGGCTAGTGCTAATTAGCTCTTTTACTACTTCATGTTGTGAAAAGCCTTGGTCACCTGTTAAAATCAATGGCATTGCCACAGATTTAATAGAGTGAGTTATTGTAAATGGCATTATACTTTGGTATATACCAGCAATCAAATTAAAAGGGAATTTCCTTTCTGTAGGCTCGAAACATAGGATTCTTCTAATATTTTTAAAGTTGATTTCTTTTGATAACCAGCAATGAAATTGGGCTCTTAAATCAACTTCTTTATCTCTTGATAATATCCCAACTGATAAACCCGCTCTAAAGAGGGCTCCAATCAGAGATGTCGGCGTAGGAATATAATCATTAGGGAAGGCTGAAAGAACCAAAATGTCAACTTTATGACTTTCTGGAATATTAGTCAAATCACCTCTTAATATTTGAAGTTTTTTACCTCTTTCTGTTTTTATTTCTTCTATTACCTCCATGGTATGTGAAATGTATGTTGCCCAACAGTTTAGCGCTTGGCGCATTGGCGGATTTTTAGACGATGTTCATTTGGAAGTACAAAGTTTGAAACCTGCCTAAACTGTAATAGAAGCACTTAATCCGCAATTGAGCCAAAGCCTGTCATGGGCTGGGCTTATAATGTTTCTTTTCACATTAGTTTAAAGCGCTCTAATTTGGAATGCTTTCAACAAGATCGTGAAATTACCTCCTATAAATCTAAAACATTTTTCAATAACCCAATCCGATTTATTCCAATTTTCTAAACTTCATATCCCTTTTATAGGTTATGCCTCTAGTAAACAATACCACCATGGAAAAAGTAAAGCCAAATAAAACTACGAAAGTAGATCATAGGACAAAAATAATAGCCGGATACGTCGAACATGTTTTGGAACATGGCAAACAACCTGCCTCGGTTTTTAAGTTTGCAAAAGCACTTAATATGAATGAGGAGGAGTTTTATAACTATTTCACCTCTTTCGAAGCCATCAAATCAGCCGTTTGGTCCAAGCTATTTGAGGATACCATCAATAACCTTGAATCACAGGAAGTCTTCAAAGAATACAGTGCAAGGGAAAAATTGCTTGGGTTTCTATTCACGCTTGTGGAAGAACTGAAGAAGAATCGCTCGTACTTGCTTTCTCTCTATGGGGAGAAGAAAAATATGAAAAGCCTCCTCCCAACAGAGGTAAAAGTTTTCAGAAGCAAATTCAAGGATTTTGCAAATGAGATTATTTTGGAAGGGAAGGAGACCGAGGAAATTGCCAGCAGACCGGTGATTTCAGACCGATACGATGAAGCCCTTTGGCTGCAGGTGTGGTTTGTATTTCAATTTTGGCTGAAAGACACTTCTACAGCCTTTGAGAAAACCGATGCGGCAATTGAGAAGTCCGTCAACTTGGCCTTTGACCTGATGGGCAAAAGTGCCTTTGACACCTTTATTGATTTCGCCAAATTTTTGTACCAGAATAAATAACCATTTCAATGAGTAACAAAATCAAAGAGCAGCAGAGTATCCCTGTATCCAAAGTTCAGCGGGCTGCCAAATTTATCAGTACCGGTGCAAAAGTTGGTGGCAATTACATGAAGCATTACGCCAAAAAGGTTGTAAATCCTTCCATGACCAATGAACAGCTTCATACCGACAATGCATCTGACATTTACAAATCATTGAGTCAGATGAAGGGATCGGCCTTGAAAATAGCCCAAATGATGTCCATGGACAAAAACCTGCTACCAAGAGCTTATCAGGACAAATTCACCATGGCGCAATATTCCGCACCGCCTTTGTCCTACCCTTTGGTGGTGAAGACCTTTCAGAAGAATTTTGGAAAATCACCGGATCAGATGTTCGATACGTTTACCCGTTCGGCTGTTAATGCGGCATCTATTGGTCAGGTACATCAGGCTACCAAAGATGGTAAGAAATTGGCCATTAAAATCCAGTATCCCGGAGTGGCAGATTCAGTAACTTCTGATCTTAGACTCGTGAGGCCTTTTGCACTTCGCTTGCTCAATATGAATGAAATAGAACTTGACCATTATATGGGTGAGGTTGAGGAGCGTTTGATAGAAGAGACAGATTATTTGTTGGAAGTAGAGCGGTCCAGAGAGATATCAGAGGCATGTGGACATATTCCAAATCTCAAATTTCCGATTTATTACGATGAACTGAGCGCAGATCGGATCATCACCATGGACTGGATTTCGGGAAAACACATCAAAGAATGGATGGACACCAATCCGTCACAAGAATCCAGAAACCAGATTGGTCAGGCACTTTGGGATTTTTACCACCATCAGGTACATAACTTAAAACAAGTACATGCAGATCCCCATCCGGGTAATTTCATCATTCAGGACGGAGATCAATTGGGTATCATTGATTTTGGCTGCGTGAAGGTTATCCCCGAAGATTTTTACCAAGGCTATTTTGCATTGATCAAAAAGGAACTGTTGATCAATCAAAAAGACCTGGATCAAATTTTCTATGATTTGGAATTTATCTCTGATAAAGACACTGAGGTTGAAAAGGCCTTTTTCAAAGGCATATTTACCGAAATGATTTCTCTGTTGGGCAAACCTTTTCATGTGGACAAATTTGACTTCGCGGATGATGATTTCTTCAATGAAATCTTCCAATTGGGAGATAGAATTTCCAATGATAAAATGTTCCGAAAGTCCAGACAGGCCAGGGGCTCCCGTCACGGGCTTTATATCAATAGGACTTATTTTGGTTTGTATAATCTACTCAATCAATTAAAGGCTGAAGTGAATACCACAAAGCCTCAATGGTTAGAATAATCTTGAAGTATAAAATATGATGATGACAAATTTATCTGTGATTGCGCAACTTATCGTTGCAGTTTCTATTGTAATTGTTTGGGTATTCCGTTTTGAGAATATCGAAAAAGAATTCAGAGAATATGGATTAAATACATTTATGCGTTCAGCAGTTGGTTCTGCTAAAATAGCTTTGGCAACCCTACTTGTGGCAGGCATTTGGTATCCTTCTTTGGTACTTATCCCAGCTTTACTAATGGCTTTTCTGATGGTCAGTGCTCAGTATTTTCACTTTAAAGTGAATAATCCTTGGCAGAAACGCATGCCTTCTCTGTTTCTTTTGCTTCTTTGTCTCTTTATAGCTGCAGTTTCCCTCAATTTAATCCCTGGATGAGTTTATTAGTTGGATTGGTGGTTTTCTCAGGAATTTCTTTTTTGATTTATGGGATAGCTTATTTTACATCACCCAAAATGAAAAGTGAATTTATTCGCTTTGGATTAGAAAAATTCGGAACGCTTACTGCTATCCTGGAGATTTTGGGAGGACTGGGCTTACTCGTTGGTTTGATGTTAAATTTTTTTCTATTAATATCCGCAGGAGGTTTAGCGTTGTTGATGCTTTTGGGAGTAGGGGCGAGGCTAAGGGTTAAGGATGGATTTTTGGATACGCTACCAGCTTTGTTATTTTTTGTTCTCAATTCGTTTATATTTATTGAATCAATAAAAATTATTGGGGATTAAAAATTTCTAAGGATGGCAAGAAAATGGCCATCAAAATTCAATACCCGTGCTTTACATATTCTCTATGTTCAGTGATAGGCAAGGGGGCAGGACCAATTTTTGGGATTTATAACCTACTCAATCAATTAGAAGCTAATATAGTAACTACCAAACCTGAATGGTTGGAAGCAAATGAGAAAGTTTACAATTAGATATTCCTGTTTTTTGTTTGTGAATAATGATACCTCTGAAAAACTCAGAGGTATATTTTTTGGAATAGTTTCCAAAAAGTGTAACTTTAATTAATTTTTAGATGTATTGGCTAATGAGGATTATTTCTGAAAAAAAATTAAAAGATTTTGCAATTGTTCATCCTGATGCAAAAATGCCTTTAGAGAGATGGATTGCTGTTATCAGAAGTTTGAAATTGGATAACCTCAATCAAATAAAGGAATTCTTTGGATCGGCGGATATTGTTTCTAACAATAAGGTAATATTCAATATTGGAGGAAATAAATATAGACTAGTTGCAGGGGTTTACATAGCTAAAAAAGGAAAGAAAGATATCATCTATACCATATGGATCGGTACGCATTCGGAATATGATAAAATTGATGTTAATAATATTTAAAACTAAAAACTATGGAAATTCAAGACAGACCTAGACTCAAAATCATCGAAAATGATAATGAATATGATGAGGCTTTAAAAGCTATCAAAAGTTTGATGGATTCTGGATTGTCAGAAGAAAATGAAGACTACTTAGAAGTATTGTCATTGATAGTTGAAAAATTTGAAGAGGAAAAAGGGTATAAGCTTGAAGATAATAATGTCGATGCTGTGGATATTATCAGCTATTATCTATCGGAACACGAATTGCCCCAAAAAAGCCTGATCCCAATACTAGGTCCTGCCAGTAGGGTCTCAGAAATAATGAATAGGAAAAGAAAACTCAGCCTGACCCAAATTGAAAATCTTCACACACATTTCAAAATCCCTTATCAGCTTTTGATGAAACAGAGAGAAAATTAATTGCTTGATTATTTTGAATTGATTTTTAGATGTCCTTTAATGAATTGTTCGACTCCTTTGGAGTCGCATGTTTATAGATAAATGTATTGTCTATAAACATACAACCCCGATGGGGTTGAATAAAAAAAAGCCAACATAACAGGCATTAATTGATCACCAGTTTAAAATTAAAATAGCACTATTTGTTATCAAAATTAAAACCCTCTAGTTGCAAATAGTATAGCAGTAAGCACTAAAATCACTCCAACCAGGTCCGCTATTCTTTTTATAGTTTTATAAAGTATTTTTCTGTGTTCTTCCATCTTTATACCAAATCAAATCTTTCTGCGTAAATATTCTTCCAATCAACTCCGGCATTCCTAAAAGTCAGCTCTGCTTGATTCATCATTGAAGCCGGTCCGCAAATGTAATAGTCGAATTCATTGCAGTTTTCAGGTAGATATCTCATCATCATCTCTTCTGTAATATATCCCTCTTCACCTTCCCAGTCACCTTCCGGCTCATCCAGGACATGAACCAATTGCAGGTTGATCTTCTTTTCCAATTCAGCCAATGCATCTCTGAAAGGGATGTGCTCCCAGTTTTTATTTCCAAAAAGCAGGATACATTTCCGCTTATCTTTCCGGTCAGATAATGTTTTTAAAAATGAAATTGCGGGAGTGACACCGATTCCGCCCATTACCATAAAACAAGGTTTGTCTTTGAGGGTAAATGAGCCAAATGGACCTTCCACATATACAGTCTGTCCGGGTTTCAGGTATTTCCAGGTATTGGTGAAATCCCCCAAACGCTTGGCCGTGAGCTCCAGAAAGCCGGAATCTGCACTGGAGGAAAATGAAAACGGATGTTGCTGCAACGTGAAGGGTGTTTGTGCTATTGTAATCCAGATAAACTGTCCCGGTTCGAAGCTGAATTCCAGCGCATCTTTTTTATCGAATCTTATGGTGTAGCAGTCATCTCTTTTGGGACGGACTTCCGTGATGATCCATGGTTTTTTCTTGGTTTTCCACGGTCTGATCAGTCTGGTATGGAAAATAAAATATACCATCGGTGCAAAGAATAGAATGAGTAGACCAACCTTCAAGGGACTGTTGAGATAATGACCTACCTGAATGCTGTGGACTATACCTACGAATACCAGTCCAAAACCCAATATGCCATGTATTAGTCTCCACCATTCATAATTCAGGCCCGTGCTGACACGCCAAAGGCTGCTGTAAAGCAAGGCAACCATTCCAAATGTGGCGAATACCAATGCGGCGGCTCTTGGGAGATTTGCTCTCGGATCGAAAAATTCAATATAACTCCAGTCTGCCATCAATAGCAATGCAGGATGGCAAAGTGTCAATACAATGGCTACGATGCCAACTTCTTTGTGAAACTGTATAATATTATCTGCCCCAAAATGAGAAGCTATTTGTTTTATTCTGCCTGAAAATAAAAACTGCAATCCAAACAAGGCCAGCCCAATAAATCCAAGTGACACCCCAAACTCCGCCAAAAAGCTTCTTTTCGGTGGGATACTTCCTGAATATGAAATTATGAGTGGCAATAAGCTGAGTGAGAAAAACAGCATTAACCAAAACAGTCCATTGGATAGACTATATCTTAAAGGTTTCTGTATCATATAAAAAGTAATTTTGAGATAGTAAAAAGGTTTATTTTGATATTTAATAAAGAGAGAAATTCGGGAAGGAATTCTCAGGTATTTTAAGAACCCTTATAGCTGATCCTATAAACACAATTGGCCATATCGTCTGAAACGAGCAAGCTTCCATCAGGCATCTGCATCACATCTACAGGTCTGCCCCACACATCTTGGCTGTGGTGGTCCAGCCAGCCTTCGGCAAAAACTTCCTCTTTCACCACTTTTTGATTTCCGTCCAATACCACATTTGTCACTTGGTAGCCTACCTTCTTGCTTCTGTTCCAAGAGCCATGCTTTGCGATAAATATATTGTTTTTGTATTGTGCAGGAAATTGGCTGCCGGTATAGAATCTCATTCCCAAAGGGGCAACATGTGCCCCGAGATTTTTTGCAGGAGGTATATAGGCTGATTTGTTCTTGTCTTTACTGCCAAACTCAGGATCTTTGACATCACCTGCATGCCAATAAGGATAGCCGAAATGCATTCCCTTTTTAGGAGCATGGTTCAGTTCACAGTCAGGTATATCATCACCCATCATATCGCGGTTGTTTTCGGTAAACCAGAGTTCTTTTGTGTTGGGATGCCAATCAAAGCCTACACTGTTTCTCACACCATGGGCAAAGATTTCAGGTTTCATATTCGGGGCATTGACATCTATCCTTGTAATGGAGGCAAATATTTCCTCATCTGGTTCGCAGATATTACAGGGAGCCCCAACAGGTACATACAACATTCCATCAGGCCCGAAAGCGATAAACTTCCAACCATGATGGGCTTTGTCAGGGTATTGGTCATACACCACTTCGAATGAGGGATTATCCAGATTATTGTCAATATCCTTAAATCTTAAAATCCTGCTGACTTCCGCCACATATAGGTCTCCGTCCTTAAACGCCACTCCGTTTGGCATCCTAAGTCCCGAAGCCAATGTGTATTTTTTATCCGCTTTGCCATCGCCATTGGTATCCTTCAGTGCATAGATATTTTTGCCCTGACGGTTTCCGACAAAAACAGTACTTCCATCAGCATTCATGGCCAAAGACCGTGCATTGTCCACATCCTCTGCCCAAACCTCAATCTCAAAACCTTGAGGAAGTTTGATGGTTTCCAATTGGATATAGGAATCTTTCTTTTGGGCATTACAGGAAATTGCTGCAAGACAAAAAATTGCGATCAGTGTTATTTGGAGTATTTTCATGTTTTTTTTATTTTTCAATTATGTATAGTTTGCAATACAGCATTCAAATCCAGTAAAGGACTTTGCCTTGCCACCTCGAGTCATTAAACATTTTGTAAAACTCTTCAGAATAGGCAATGATATCAGGTTACCCCTACATACGGGAGGTAGAGCGTCATCCCGAGGCACGAGGGATCTCCAGAGGTCCTATTTATGTTTATATCTATCATTTACTGATCCTCATGAGACCCTTCCTTCGTCAGGGTGACGGGCCGAGCCGATTAGGTCATTTTTCACACCAAGGGTAAATTACCTAACTGTTTTTAATTCCTGCAGACCTCTGGGATTTTGAGCAATCTTTGTACTACTTTTTAATGTTGGCTTAATTAGAAACATTTTTCTGTTCTGATAGATTCCCCGTAATTCTACAGGACAGGCTATCCCTTTACTGAAGGCTTTATGGTTAAATAAGAAAAAATAAAAGCTCGTTTTGATTGACGGATCCGTTTTCTTTGTACTTAGTTTGTCACTTTGCCAAACTGCCTACTACCACCCACACTGTGTGTACTGCCCACTACACCCTGCCCACTGCTACTACCTAATGAACACTGCCCACTGAACACTGAACACTGCCCACTGACCACTGAACACTGAACACTAAACCCTTTCTCCCAAATAACCCAAATTTACCCTTTCGAGTTTAATATTCCTTTCATAATCCTTTATTATTGGGAGAATAGTTATTTTTGCAGCATGTTATCAATCAGTAATCTTTCATTTTTCATCGGCGGCAGGGCTTTATATGAAAACGCATCCCTGCATATCAAACCAAAAGATAAAATCGGACTCGTCGGACTCAACGGTACGGGTAAGTCCACATTATTAAAAATCATCAATGGTGACTACCAACCTTCTTCAGGTGAAGTCCAAAAAGCCAAAGGCACGTCCATAGGATTCTTAAATCAGGATTTGCTTTCTTACCAATCAGAAGACAGTATTTTGGATGTGGCTTTGGAAGCCTTTCAGGAGACCCTGAAACTACAGGAAGAGATAGATGCTATCCTCAAACTGATGGAGACAGACTATTCTGATGAAGTCATCAATAAACTGGCAAAGCTACAGGATCAGTTTGAAGCCAATGAAGGATATACCATCAAAGCCAAAGCAGAAGAGGTTTTGGAAGGAATTGGGTTTCAGACCAAGGATTTACAAAGACCTTTGAAGACTTTTTCGGGAGGATGGAGGATGCGTGTAATGTTGGCCAAATTGCTTTTGGAAAAGCCGGCCCTTTTGATGCTCGATGAACCTACCAACCACTTGGATTTGCCATCAATTCAGTGGGTGGAAAATTATCTAAAAAACTATGAAGGTGCGGTAATCGTCGTTTCTCACGATCAGACTTTCTTGGACAATTGTATCAGTACTACCGTGGAGGTGTCAAATGAGACATTGACTTCGTATCCGGGAAATTATTCTTTCTATAAAGAAGAAAAGAAGATCCGAATGGAGCTTCAGAATAATGCTTATGAAAATCAGCAACAGATGATCAAGCAGACGGAGCGATTCATCGAGCGATTCCGTGCGAAAGCCACTAAGTCCAACCAAGTTCAATCCCGAATCAAAGCGCTAGATCGCTTGGATCGGGTAAATGAAGTCGTTAATGA
>NZ_JBGSXS010000075.1:0-9304 GCF_041751335.1 Aquiflexum sp. | reverse complement strand
GACATTTTCTGTTACATAACTGGCTTCGCCATTCTTAGCCTCCTCTAAAAGTGCTACCGAAGAACATATCTGCCCCGGCGTACAATACCCACATTGGAAACCATCGTGTTTTAAAAATGCCTGCTGCATTGGGTGCATTTTGCCGCCTTTGGCCAGCCCTTCTATTGTGGTGATGGCTTTGTCACCACAGGTTGCTGCAAGCGTAAGGCAGGAAAGTTGCCTTTTGCCATCTATCATTACAGTGCAGGCACCACACTGCCCATGGTCACAACCTTTTTTAGACCCGGTTAGCGCCAGCCGCTCCCGAAGCGCATCCAATAAAGTAACCCTGGAATCAATCTTCAGGGATTTCATCATATCATTCACCCGAAGGTTTACTGTAATTTCATTCATAAAAACATCGGGATTGGCAGCCAAATTGTTCATAGCTACTGCATATGCTTCGGAAGTAAAATAAGTGGAGGCCCAGATGCTGAGGCTTGCCACAGAAGCCTGTTTTAAAAATTTTCTGCGGGAACTTCCGCTCAATCCCATCTGGCTGAGAATGCTTTCTTCGTCCTCGCTTAACTTATCTGTATCAATCCTGTCATTCCATTTTTCGAGCTCTTCCATATTTATTTTTTTGAGGGGTATCTAAAATTTTACGATTGGAAATCTGGGAACTGTTATTGATCGGAATACAACCTTTAAAATCGCTTACCATATTTTTTGCTATGTGAATATTCCGGGAGAAAATTTGAAAACAAGAATTATCCCAAGTTTCAAACGCACCAAACTAACATGCCAAAAAATTAGTAAAGCGTATTGTGTAGCATACAAAACTAAAACCGTTCATTAAAAAACAACTTACACAATTCTGATAGTTAATTACATATATACCAGATGACGACCTGTAATTGAGAAGCCCAGCCATAAACAAAAGTATTGGTAAAAGCTGGGCAGCCGGAAGTTATATCGGCGGTTTTTTATTGCTCAGCTTTGGTTTGTGCAGGAGTTTGTCACTAATTAGAAGAACGGGAGTTCTTTCTTGTTGACGAAACTATTGGCTTCCAGCACCGATAGGACGGACTGTAGCGGACAAACCTCATATTGGGTAAAAGTCAACCGGGATTAAAGCAGCATAACCTGTTCCGAATATCGGGATATGCAGATTGAAGTTCTTTGAAAAGCTAAAATGAAAACAATACAGAAGGTCTGTTTTAGGAATAGGTATGATTTGTAGAAAACCAAAAAAGCTGTGTAAAATGTAAATCAGACCCAAATCATTGATCATGAAGATCTTTTTGAAAAAGAGTCTCCAAAACAAAGATTATAAATACCCATAGGCATAGACCGGCTTAGTCCAACTATGTTTAAACGCAATCTTGATAGACCTTTTTATTATAGTTACTTTTTTAGGTAGATTGCGTCTAGAGCACTTTACGTTACATAATCAAACCTTCACCATGAGAAATTTAATAACAAAGTTCTTCATTTTATTATCCTTAATAGCTGCATGCACATCCAAATTTGAAGAGAAAAGAAATGTTCTTTCAAATCCTTTTTTTGGACTTCATGCTACTGACTCTGTGAAGATTTTAGCTCCAAATATTATTTCTTCAGATCAATTTGAGTACAATGGAACATTTTCACCTGATGGCTCTGAATTCTATTATACAACGCTTTTGCCAAATAGAGGTCAAGTTGTATTTCTAGAGTTAAAGGAAAACATATGGTCTGAACCTAAGTTTGCTACATTCTCTAGCAACTACTCTGAGGTTGATCCAATATTTTCACCGGATGGATCGAGGCTTTACTTTACTTCTAGCAGGCCAATTTCGGACTCTACTGACCTACTTATAAATAGAATTTGGTATGTAGAAAGAATTGAAAATGGGTGGGGTGATCCACAAGTTGTTACCTTAACAGAAAATGGTGACTTATACAGTTCCATCACTAATAATGGAGATATTTATTTTAATACTGGGGCTGGCGATATTTTGAAAGCTGTAAAATCGGACTCGTCTCATTTGGTTGAAAAATTACCGGATATAATAAACCTTAACAAAAGTGTTTCGGATCCATTCATTTCTCCTGAAGAAGACTATTTAATATTTAGAGGGAATAATTTAGAAGATAGAATTGGAATAACTGATTTGTATATAAGCTTTAACATCAATAACGAATGGACTGAGCCAATTAATTTAGGTGAACCGATAAATTCAAGTGCTAGAGAAATGAGTCCATTTGTAACATCTAATGGAGCGTTTTTAATCTTTGCGAGTACTCGGCTGATGAAAGAGTTCGAAACAAAACCAGGTGAATCTATCAGTCCATTTATGGAAAAATCAACGTCGTTTGATAATGGTCGTTGGAATATTTTCTATACCTCGACCACTTTTATAGAAAAGTTAAGAGCAAAAGCTGAGAAGGCTGAAACGTCTACTAACAAATGATAAATTCAATAAGCAGACTTCGATACCAGCAATTTTTAGTGCGAAAAAGTAACTTTAGAATCAATTTGAAAGGGGTATGCTCACTGAGCTTTTCTGTTCTTTAGCCACAATATAGAAATGGAAATAAATATCTATCTGGGACTCATGAAAGAAGTCAAAAGAAGAATGAATGCTGTCCACAAAGGCATCGATGATTCTGACGGAATTGTCTTTACAGATCTGTTCATCAAGGCTTGAGAAGGTGATTTGAAGGCGGTCAGTGCCGGTGATGTGCTGCATGGCGATATTTTAAGGAAACTAAAAACGATCTTCAACTAAATTTACTAAATTTAGCGGGACTGGGAAATAGTGAACTAAAAATAATCGGGAGTTTTTTCACAGTCTGACGTTAGCGGCAAGTTTAACATACAGTTCAACCAAGACTACAAATAACGACAAACAACAAAAACAACAGATAATGACAACAGTTTTAATCATTTTAACAATCATCTTGCTTCCTGTTCTTTATAATATGTTGGTTCCTTTAAAACCTCCCCGTCTTGACGGTTACTTTAAATCAGGACAAACCTTTAGCAGTAAGATGGAAGGCGTTACACAGACCATAATCAAACAGGTTGGCGACAAAGTTTATAGTGAGGTGACGCTTGCTCCAGGGTCAGCAGGGCCACCAGAACATCTGCACATTAGCTTTGATGAAAGTGCGACCATTACTAAAGGAACATTGACAGTAAAATTGAATAATGAAGTTATAGAAATGAGTGCAGGGAGTAGGATAAGTTTTCCCAAAGAGCAGTATCATACTTTTTCAAACAACACTAACTCAGAAGTTGTAATCACCTGCGACCAAGACAGTGATTATATCCCTGTAAGTTTTGTTTATTCTCTAGCACAGTTTTATCCACTTTTGGACAGTAGTTCAAAACTGAATATGGTTCATTTATTATTCAAGGCGTCAATGTTTGGCGACTTGTTTGACAGCTATGTGGTTGACGCACCTGTAAATGCCCAAAAGACAATCAAAATGATATTAAGACCTTATGCAAGAGTTTTGGGATACAAGCTCTACGACAGCAAATCAAAGCCATGATAAACATGAATAGTTTTTATAAAGATTTCCGAAAGCTTAGACTGATACTGCTTCAATCAGACAGAAAACCAGCCGCTAACGTGGGACAGTGACGCGCTTCGAAAACCCAAGCCGTCATAAACAAAAATAAGAAAAGATAAAAATCTCACTCAAGAACAATTAGGAAAGGAGTGCAGAGAGCGCAAATTTCAAAATTAGAAAGTGCTGCGAGCAGTGGGACAATTTCTCTCTTAGCCTAATTAAAGAAACGGCACCAATAAAAAGACAAGTCATTTCTTTTTAAACAATCCTGTCCCGAAATGCCTTAGCCACCGCCTCCGATTTGGAGTTGACATGTAGCTTTTCATAGATTTTTTTGATGTGGCTGCGAACAGTATCCATGGCGATGAACATTTCAGAAGCGATCATTTTATAAGAGTAGCCTTTGACCAGAAACTGAAGGACTTCTTTTTCCCTTTCGGATAAATGGTAATCTTTTCCTGAAGGGAGATTTATCTGGGAAAACATTTTGAGAACTTGGGCGGCAACTGATGCTGTCATGGGTGCACCACCTATCGCAGCTTCCTGTATGTATTCCAATAACTTTGCAGGTGGGGTTTTTTTCAAAATATAGCCATTGGCACCATTTTGTAGCGCCTCAAAAATATTGGTGTTGTCATCAAAAACGGTCAGCATCAAAATGCTGACATCAATATTTTGCTGGCGGATGATTTTTAAACCCTCCATTCCATTGACACCGGGCATATCTATGTCCATCAAGATGACGTCGGGTTTATATGAACCGACTTCATAGGCTACATTGCTACAATTCCTAAATGCTCCCAGCACTTGGAACCCTTCACTGCCATCTATTAACATGGTCAGCCCCTCTCTCAGTTGAGGATTGTCTTCGTAAATCAATACTTTTATCATATTACCTTGCTTTAATAATGGCAAATTTAAGAGGGAACTATTGGTCCAACAATCACATATTGGAGTGCTTTTGGAAATGAGATATCAGAAATAAGAGCCAAGAAACAAGAGTCAAGAAACAAGAACCAAGAAGCGAGATGCGAGAGACGAGAATGGGGCCTGACACGCCAAGGTGAGTGTCTCCACTCACATCATGTCCCCATACTATCCTAACCTTATTACTTTAAACCCTCATCCTTCTTCCTTCATCCCCCATCCTTTATCCTTCAACCCTATTCTTTCAACCCTCATCCTTCCCTCTTCCCCAAATCTTAAATCTTAAATCTTAAATCTAAAATCCTGCCCCTAAACCCCCACATCCAATACAACCTCCGTCCCTTCTCCGATCTCGGATGTGATCTTGAGTTCTCCGCCCATATTTTGGGCCCGCTTTTTCATATTGTTCAAGCCATTGCCAGAATCAGCTAACTGGGGATCAAATCCCATCCCATAATCCCTCACCCTCATGTGGAGTTTCCCTTTTTTAAGGGAAAAGTGAATGAAGGCCCTGCTGCATTTGGAATACTTTGCCAAATTGTTGACAGCCTCCTTAAATACGAGAAATAGATCTCTTCTGGCATCCATGGGGAGTTTGATTTCATATACATTTTCCTCCACTTCAAACCTGAAATCTATATCTTTTGCTTCAAGCGCGTTGGTAGTAAATTCACGCATACGTGCTATGACTTTTTCCATGGTATCATTTTGGGGCTTGATGCTCCAGACAATGTCATCCATGGCTTCCATCATTCGCTGACTGTTATCCGAAATTTTGGATATGTAATCACTGGTTTTGGCTGGATCTGTATGAAGTTTGGTTTTGGCCATGGAACTCAGAATGTTGATTGTGCTCAGTGTGGAACCCATGTCGTCATGCAGGTCCCTGGCCACACGGTTTCTGACTTTTACGACTGCTAGGACCCGGTTGATATGGAGACGGTAAATCAATAGGATTGTCCACAACACTATAGTGATTACCAACAATCTAAACCACCAGGTTTCATAAAACGGTGGGCTTATTCTGAAATCAAAAGAACCTATGGAAGAAGAAATTCCGGCTTCATTTTCACTCCGAAATTCCAAAGTGTACCTGCCGGCGGGAAGAAGGGAATATACCGCCATGTTGTTTTGTCCACTGGATTTCCAATCCTGGTCAATTCCCGAAAGCCTGTGGAAATATTTCAGCTTGTCCCGGTTAGTGTAATTCAGACTGCTGAAATAAAAGGTGAAGGCATTTTGCTCATGCCCGAAATTCTTATTGGTAACGGTGTTCAGTGAATCTACAAATAAATATTCATCAAAAAGTTTGATACTTGTCAGGGTAGGCTGGTCAGGTTTGACCGGACTGTTGAACTGGCTTGGTTTAAATGATACCATTGAGCTATACCCTGTGAAAATAAGTTGCCCATTGTTGGTGAAGGTTCCCCCACTACCATCCATCTCTAATAAGCCAAAGCCATCTTTTTGACCGTATTGAGTAAATGAATTTTGAGTGTAATTATACTTACAGATACCGTTGGGAGTATAAATCCACAAAAATCCGTCTTTATCTATCAGCATTTTATTTATTTTATTGCTGATCATGCCATCTGAATAGGACAGGATTCTGTTTTCACCGCTTTTATCGTTATAGGCATTCAACAGATCGTAGCCAAAGAAAAAAATACTGTCATTGAGTTGGGTGATTCTTTCCTGTTTGTTGGAGGATAAGATGCTTTCATCCAGATGCTTTAGTATTTCCCCTGTGCCGGCATCAAGGCAAAATACTCCGCTGTTGGTTGTACAAACCCAAATCCTATTTTGGATGTCTATAAGGTGATCAATTGCAAACCCATTAAATGCCCGTACTAAATGAAAAGAGTCATTTTCAATGGGCTGATCGGCATTGTATCTGATCAAATCCCCACGCTGTGTCGTGAACCAGATATTTCCTGACTTATCCTGTGAAATGCTTCTGATGGTTGACTGCCTGAAAACAGGGAAGTTGAATAATTCTGTTTCATGGGTATCAGGATTGATGATTTGAAGCCATCCTCTTTGGGCGCCAACCCACACCTTTTTGCTCTTTCTTTCCTGAAGTAAAGTCCAGGTCTGTAGTGTCTCTGGTTTTTTAGATATTTTACTAAAAATTTTTTGGGAAGATAACTCTTTGAGATTTTCATCCAATACTACTATTCCCCTTCCCCAACTCGTTACCCAATATTGGGTTTGTTTATTCTGGTTGGTATGGATTTCTTTGATTTCCAAAAAAACATGCTTTGGATCCCCATCCCTAAAAAAGCCGTAAGTAATATCAGGAAAATTATCAGCATAATGGTAAATTCCTTCATCTGAAGCCAGCCATATTCCTCCATCCCTGTCCTCATATACCTGGTGTATAACACTGTGCTTCATAAATTCATCCCTCAAATAGTCAAAGGTGCCATTTTGGTTTGAATTTGACACAAATAGACTGTTGACTCCATAAAACCAAAGCTCTCCCGACTTGGTCTCAAAGGCATGGTTCATCTCCCTGTATTCTTGGGTTTGGTTTTTCAGGTTTTTGGCAGATTGGGTAAACTGATTGGTTCCTTCGCTGAAGGAAATGATATTTGGATCTTCATTCCAAAATGCCATCCAATGGTTTCTCTCACTGTCTATAAAATACCACGACCCCTGTTTGATAGAAGCATTTTCCAGATTGGGAAGCTTGAGGGGGTTATGGGAAATATGGTATGTTTCTTGGGTTTTTGGGTCAAAAACAGCAATTCCCTCTTGGCTACTGATCCAATAAAAACCGGTTTTGGTGTCTTCAAAGATGGAATTTGGCCGATATCCCTCTGGAAGTTTGATAGGGGAGTTTTCTTCTGAAAATACTTCCTTTTCTTTGTTATAGTAAAGGATTTTACTTCTAACCAAAATAACAAATACGTTACCCTTGCTATCCGTCCAAAGTCTTTCCCCCAGAAACCTGTCCTGCGGTTTTTCAAACGGTACTTTTTTGAAACTCAAATCAGCAGGATTGAATATGCCATAGTCATCTCCATACCTGATCCACATATTGCCTTCCCTGTCTTCAAGGATTTGCTGAACAGGTTTCGCTGGCAAGGGTTGAGGTTTACGGATATTGTAGTACATGAAAAATTTACCGTCAAACCTTTGGAGACCATTGGTACTTCCAATCCATAAGTATCCTTTTTTATCCTGCCATAAGGCGTAAACGTTGTTGGATGCCAATCCATCATCCACAGTGATTCTGTTGAAAAACCGATTGGTATTGGCCGCAACCAAAATGGATAGTTGAACAAATAAAATGAAAAGGAATAAGCGCTTCATATTTAAAAGTAAAAGTAATGAGGGCCGATCACTTTATTCTAAAATTCAGATAGAAATAACATGTTTATGTGGTATGGTTTAATACACCTCCATGCAACTTCATGCCTTTTTTTTTTATCTATAAAGAAGAAATCATTATGGCTATAAAAATATTGAAATCCATAAAATGACCACAAAACAATCATAAAAAAAATCTATAACCAACTATGAAAACAAATCGAAAATTATTGTTGATGCTGTTTCTTATGACAATGTCCTTGTACAGTTGTCAGGAAGAAATCAGCAACCCTGTAGTGGAATCCATCAAGGCCATTGCAGGTGAGGACCAAGCGGTAAAGATCAATATCGAGGTGATTTTAATCGGGGAATCTGAAGGTGTCAGTGGATCTGTTCAATATGAATGGAATTTTAAATCTAAGCCACTGGAAAGTGAATCCCAAATTGAAGATCAAAATCTACCAGAAGCACGTTTTACTCCTGATAAAACCGGAGAATATATTTTGGAATTGAAAGCATCCAAAGGCAACTTGTCAGATAGAGATGAATTGAAAGTGACTGTTTCAAATCAAGATCCACAAGAACCCAATGAGCCTGAGGAACCCAATGAGCCTGAAAACCCCTCCGTTCTTTCAAAGGACATCAATGAAGATCTTATTTTAGAAGATGTCCATGAAGACAATGCCATTCCGGATTATATTGTAAAAGCAGAAATAACTGTCAACGCCAAATTGACTGTCAAACCCGGGGTAGTTATTTATTTTGAGGAAAATACCGGTCTTATTGTTAACCCCCAAGGAATAATCGAAGCCAAAGGACTGGACAGTAATCGAATCATTTTCACAGGTAAGGAAGCCCGGAAAGGATTCTGGAAGGGGATTCTAATTCACAGCAACAGTGATAATAATAAACTCGAAAATGTTTTGATTTCTAATGGTGGTGGGGGAGAATTTCTGGGAGTCCCTGGAATCAAAGCAAATTTGATTCTCGAAGGAACCTCAATATCAGCATCAGCTTTAAATTTGAGGAGAAGTACGATTATGGAAAGTGGTGGATATGGTATGTATGTAAAAGGAATGTCCCAATTGACACATTTTCAGGATAATCACTTTAGCAACAACCTGTCTGCTGCGGCTTATGTGCCTGCAAGGCAGTTGAATATGCTAAACTTTCACTCCAGTTTCAATGATAACAATGGATTCAACGGAATTGAAACTGGTGGAGAACTAGCTCATCCCTCATTAGTGACATGGCCTGCTTTCAATGATGGGTCCAAATACCTTGTTTCTTCTGATATTGTGGTAAAATCCGGTCTGAAAATAATGGAAGGGGCCATTTTTGAAATGAAATCAGATAAAATGATCCAAATTGAAGGCGCTGGATATTTGGATGCGACTGGATCAGAGGTAAATAAAATAGTATTTACAGCCCACAACAAATCAAGTAGTGGCTATTGGAAAGGTATCAATTTTACTACTCCTTCACCGAATAACAAACTGATCAGGTCTGAGGTATCCTA
>NZ_JBGSXS010000074.1:0-12339 GCF_041751335.1 Aquiflexum sp. | reverse complement strand
ACTGAAAAACTTCTACGAGAATTCCCCAAAACCCAAAATCCTTGAAATTAAATCTGAAAGTGTTAAGAATGCTGAGATTCTTAAGGATGTGAAAGCGGAAATTAAGAAGGTTTTTGAAGGAGAATAGAGATTGTCAAAAGTAGGTTTTTTCGCAATTATTTGTTAAAGAGATTATTCTTTTTTCTTTTTATCAATCTGTTTTAGAAACTTATCGAAATCAGACTCAAATAATCTATCCTGAACGACTCTGAATTTTTCATATTCATTTTCGGCTTTGAGTTTAGCTTCTAACTTTGAAATTTTCCCTTTAGGTGCTCGGTGATTGTACTTCTTCCTTTTTCAAAAAGTTCAGCGATAAGATTTTGGGTAAGCCAAATCGTTTCATCTTTAAAAAACACATCAATGTTTACCTTGTCATCCGCGGTTTGAAAAATAACAAAATTAGGAAACCGCTGCAAACCACTATTCTCACTATATTTCAGTTTTAAAAATTAAATGGATTAAAAACCGAAATAAGGTTTAAACCCCTCCCAATCTCACTTCCACGAACCTAATTTCCTGACCTCTACTAAAAATGGAAGCAGACAATTCCTTCGATAATACAGACCCTTTGATCAATTCAAAATCTCTATCTCCCGTAAAATAAACCCGGATTTCCTTATTCCCTGAGCGAATGTATTTGATGGGTACCTGACAGTAGGTAAAGGCCAATTCTCCTTCGTTTAATTTCAAGGATTCGTCTTCCCCATTTATAGAAATGTAATGGAACACATCAGGTTTCGGCAACCATTCATTTTCGTTGAGAAATGTTGGTTCGAAATGTATCATTCCATCTTTCACTTTCACTCCCAATTCTGCCCAGCGGCTAAGGATATCTTCTTTAACCTGCCCAGTCATCCCGGGTTGCTGCGCACCTCTATGGAAAGGTGTATGGCTGTATGGGTCTGTTGGAAATGCACCATATAATTCGGGGGACTTGTTGATACCGATCCCTGCTCTGATTTCGTAATAATGATCCACCAAAGATCCCCGGACAGTATCATCCATTTCTTCTCCGCTACCCAAAATCTCCTGAACAGCCAATAACAGTTTGGATACCATGTGCCAGTAAATACTCCCTAAACCTTCAAAAGCAAAGAAAGTTCCTGACCTTCCGGTAAATGCTTTGTGGTTGAAAACCCCTTCATAAATTGCTTCGATTTGATGAAAATCTTTCTCCTGAAAACCTTTATAGTCTTTCTGAACTTCTTGAAGCGCTGCTTTCAATGTCCTGCCATTGTTCAGGTCACCATTGAAAAATACATTCCCTTCCAAGTCTTTTTCAACAATTCGGGGATCCATTTTTTGTAGCATTTCTATGAGCAAGGGATTTGATTTGAAATCTAAAATTGGAAGATGATTTTTTTGGAGAAACCCGGGTAAATTTCTGTTAGGGTAGAGCATGTAGCTGTACTGATCCTCTCTATAAAGCTTGCTCGATTTCATCACATTCAGCAAGTCAAGACTTTCCTTCGCGTCGAGAAAACCTGATGATAAAACTGATACTTGCCCCTCCAACATTTCATAAAGGTTATCTACTTCCAAACCATCTTGAGTGAAAGAGATAAGATTATAGGCATGATACAATCCATCTTCCCTTTTATTATTTTTTATCGATGCCTGCAAATACAAAATGGTATCCCCAAATAGATTTTGAAAAGTTAGATTATCAATAGGAATAAAATCGCCGGAAAAACCTGCATAGGCATTGGACCGATACTGCTCTGCCAGGTTTCCAAATGCATCAACAAATGATCTTCTGGTTTTATGGTCAAATCCACTATTTAGTAATCCACGATATGAATCAAGTATAGCTTGGCAATCCGTCATTAAATCCGCTACTTCTTTATGAAGCACAATCGTTTTTAAATCCTCATCTTCTGCCCAATCTGAGAAAAACCGGGTAAAGCGGTGCATGTAATAAAGGGTAACCATCGATGTACCATTACCGACAAGGGCATTGTTGCCATCATTCCATTCAGGTCTTTGGGTGTTCATCCATATTCCGGCATCAGGGATTAAGTTGCACAATTTGGTGAGCCAAGAAACAAGGATTTTCTCCATAAAGCCGCTTTTGAGGAGTTGTCCTTTCTGATCATATACCAATTTTCCATCTGCTCCGATTTTTGTGAATCTTTTTTGAGTTTCGCTATCCAAGACTGCATCAAAATCAATGGTGTCCTGCGGCTCAGCGACGATTTCATCGTAAGATTTGATTCTGTAAGGTACATCTGCATAAACAAACCAAGGATTATTAGACAAATCAGAAAGTGAGAGACTTTCATGGCTGCGGGCTACTTCCAGCAATTTCAATAGGTAAATCAACTGATGGTCTCCCCAATAGCCAATATACGACCATGGATCATCATGCTCTATTACCTCCCAATCCACGCCACTCCTTGAAATTCGGTAAGGATTATATCCATCCAAAGTGGATGCATTCAGAAATTTAAAGATCATTCCTTCAATAAACCTAGGATAGGAAACCGCCAAAGCTTCCCAATTCTGGAAAATATCGCGCCAGTTACCGGCGTATGCCCTTCTTGCAGAGCCATCATCATTGGTCAGGTCTATGGAGAATTTATTCCATGGCCTGCTTGGGTCACCATGCCTACGACTAAAAGAAAGTGGCAGATACTCCGCACAAATCCTGATAAAATCAGAACTCCCCTGACTTACCGCCAATTCTTGTAAAGTAGGATAATCCAGAATTTCGGGTAAGGAATGAAAATAGGGGTTTAAACTTTCGGATAAAGGTCGATTTACTTCTTTGAGATAATTCAAAAAATCCTTTTTATCTATCCCATAATCATCCTCAAAGATCCCTCCCCTCATCACATTGAACAAAACATTAGCATAGTGTCTTGAAGTGGAGAGTTTGTCAGCTGACAATTGGAGTCCATCTGCTTTGGCCACGATGGTTTTCAGCTTTTTTGTACCCTTTCTTAAATCTTTTTCAATATCATGCAAAACTCCCTTTTCATTGTTGCTTAATCTCTTGATAAGATTTTGAATGGCAGGTTGGGATTGATTGATCTCGAAGCAGCAGTACCAGTTTTTTGTTTCATCTGGATTCAAATCTAATTTCACATGAATAAAATAAGAACCTGCTTCCCCTTTTACATCAGTCTCAGTCTTGATTGGATGACCTTGACAAAAGCTTTCCAGCTGACATGAAGAAACTAACACTTGCGCTGTCTTTATCCCAATATGCCAACCAATTGTTGCTTTCAATGCTTCACTAGGTTCAGCCCTATCCACAATCAGGGCACTCAAAGCAAAAATACCAACACCACTGTCTTTGTCGAGTTCGTTCCGCTTGTAAGCATTGGTTAGGTTGCTCCTTTGCAATTGAAGTTGACTGGAAACCCCGTAGGGCAGGATGTTCTGGACACCATCGAGGAGTTCAACTTGAACAGGCTTGTTACCATTGTTCACAATAATGGATTTTCGGATAAATCCGAATTGGCTTGAAAAAGACCATGAATAAAGAAAACTCAATCCCAAATCTTCGTTGACTTCTTCAAAAAGCAATTCATTTCCCCATTGATTTTTGTAAAGATTCCGGGTGACCTTATATAAGCCATTGTAGTTATCAGAAAAAGGCTGCCATAAGATTTTCTTTCCGTTTTCGTGGACAAGCACCAAAGTTTTTGAACCGACTTGGTCTGCAGAAGCTATAATTTTATCATCGGTGTAATATGGAAAAAGTGCATTCTCCTCATCTTTTCGCCCTGCTGTCAGAGCTCCGTTGCTACTGATAAACATCCAATGATCTGAATGACTGACCAAGGATATGAAAAACGGAGGCATCTGATCCACATTTTGGATTTTATAATAACCTTCCCCGTTGATTTCCACATTAGTTCCTATCACCTCATGTTGAGGAAAAAGAATTCGAGCGTCCTTGATTTGGATTTTACTGTCAGCCATAAAGCCAATGATTAGAATTTATGATTTTTAAATTAATTCACTACTTTTTCTGGTAAACCCTAACGTAGTCAATAAGGAACTTTTGACTCGTAACATTTGGGTCAAGACCTAGGGCACCGCCCCATCCTCCGCCCATGGCGAGGTTTAGGATGATATTCTGAGGGATATTAAAGGGCCATTCCTTTTCATTGGCAGTTTTATCATACAGGTAATATGGTACATCATCTACCAATATATTGATTTCTGAAGGTGTCCATTCCACAGCAAAAGTATGCCATTCTGCAGCTATTTTACTCACATCCTTGGTATTGGAAATCTGATTCCCAATTTTAAAATAATAAGCAGGCGTATGTACCGTAGCATGAGCAATCCCATCTCCGGTTTCATCATCCACTTCATAGCCCACACTTTCTAGAATATCAATTTCACCGCAGTAAGGCCAGTCCTTTTCATCTACATAGGTATTGCCCAAAGTCCAACCTGCCGCCCAATTCCCTCTTTCTCTGGGCACCAAAGCCTTGAATTCTATTTTTCCATAAAGAAAAGCGACGTTACCGCGGGTGGTCAATCTTGCTGAAGTCCATTGATTTCCCAAATCACCCTTCCTTGCCTCAATGACCAAGGCACCGTCTTCTATCCTTGCATTTTCAGGCCGGTTATCAGTATAATACTGCAACTCATTATTTCCCCAACCCCAATCACCAAAATCAAAGGTCCATTTGCTTTGGTCTATTTTAGTTCCATCAAATTCATCTGACCAAACCAACTCCCAATCACTTCCTTCATATGTTTGGGTCAATATCTCAGGGGATGCTTTATGAGGCTTCATCAAGGTAAAAACCACATTGTCAATATCAACTGCCCCACCTGAAACATACACCTTCATTTTGTGAAGACCTTTTTTAAATGGACTTCCTTCTACAGCATATGATTGGATCTCAAAAGATGGACTATGCACCATTTTTCCTGTAACATCATAAGTTCTTCCATCTGGATTATCATAGTAATCTTCAATCCAAACTACCGAAGTATCTGATCCCACTGGTATTCCCATCACTTCAACCCGATACCTTCCGGCTGCCTCAAAATCTGCATCAATAGCGATCCATTCTCCTTTAGTCAGGGTGACAGATTCACCTTCAATGGCCTCACTTAACCTTGATTTATCCGACATGTCATGAAGGCTTTCTGCCTCAACAACCAATACATAAGCTGTTCCATTAACAGCTTTTTGACTTGCATCCTCTCCAGAATTTTGGGACGATGTACATCCAATGTTTAGGCTGGAAAAAAAAATTACTATTGCAAAAGAAGTTTGCATGAGGCATGTATTTTGATATTTTTTCATAACTCCTAAAGTTTATTAAGATTGGTAAAATGATTATTTCTTGATTAATATATCTTCCAATTCTTCCAATGATTTATTCTTGGTCTCCGGTACCACAAACCAAACAAAGAACACCCCAACGGCGGCAAATAAACCATAAATCAGGAAGGTATTGCTGCTCCCTAAATTATCCAACTGCCAAGGGAAAAATTGCTGTACCAAATAACTGATCAAGGAATTGATAAACCCTACGAAGGATATGGCAGCACCCTTTATTCTGATAGGGAAAAGCTCTGAAAACAAAACCCACATCACCGGGCCGATAGAAATCGCAAATGAGGCCACAAAACCTAAAATACCAATAAGGATTAAAGCAGGATTCATATTTATGGCCGAAGTGATTAAGTTAGATTCATAGGTTGTGGCAAGTTTATCACCAAGTGTTGATCTAATGGCCTGCTTAAAACTAACATCATCATCATAGGTCACATCTATCATACTGGATATATGTGTCATGGAAATTTCCTGTGGTAGACTTTGAATTGAATCTTCCGTCAATTGGTAAGTAGCTTGACCAAAACCATAAGCGAGTAATCCCATGCAGAGGGCAATACCCGCAAGTCCTCCAAGGAGCAATGGCTTACGGCCTAATCTATCAATAAATAAAATAGCCAATACCGTGAAAACCAAATTGGTCAATCCAACTAAAATTGCTTGTATAAATGATGCGTCTGTTCCAATACCTGATTGCTCAAAGATCATAGGTGCATAGAAAAACACCGAGTTGATTCCTGTAATCTGTTGGAGTATCGCAACCACAATTCCGATTACAAGGACTAATCTGTAAGCTGGCTTAAAGAATTCAGTGATCTTTGCTTCCTCTCTGTTCTTATCCTCATGAATATTTCTGATCGCGTCATTGATCTGCTTTTTGGCATCATCAACATCAGTGAATTGATTCATGATCATAAGTGCTTGGTCTGTCTGACCTTTCATTACAAGCCATCTCGGACTCTTGGGAACAAAAAACAACCCTAAATAAAATAATATTGCCGGCAATAATTCCAAACCAAGCATCCACCTCCAATTCCACTTGTCAAACCCTAGATTTATAGCCCAGGCAGCATCACAATTGCCTAATTTCAAAATCAAATAATTTGTGAAAAAAGCCACGGAGATACCAATAACAATATTTAGTTGGTTGAAAGATACCATTCTACCACGCATTGCAGGTGGGGCAATTTCTGCTATGTACATCGGAGCAAGAATCAAAGAGGCTCCAACACCAAATCCACCCACCATTCTGGCTATCACCAAAAGAATAAATGAAGGTGCCAGGGCAGAACCAATAGCACTCACAGCATATAAGATCGCAGCTACTTGCAGAATTTTCCTTCGACCAAATCTGTCGCTGAGTGGGCCTGCAACCATCATGGCAAGTGTTGCAGTCAGCGTCAGTGATGCAACCGACCATCCTAACTCTAATTTTGAGAGATTAAATTCCGGTTCAATGAATTTCACAACTCCAGAAATAACTGAAGCGTCAAATCCCATTAGAAAACCTCCTAAAGCAACAATAAAGGCTATTTTAACGGTGTAGGCTTGATTTTTAGTCATTTGTTTAGCTTGGGTTATATTGAGAATTATATTAAGAGATGCAATCCCCTTTCGAAAAACTGTTATTGGAATTCCTTAAGAGGGGTACTTTAACTTTAATTTTTAACTTAATATTTAAAAAAGCCAACCTAATTGGGTTGGCTTTTTATATTTTATCAATAATTAATTTCTCTGAAATACTCTGATGTAATCTACTACCATCTGCTGGGGGAAGTTGGTGTTGGAATCCGGACTTCCCGGCCAATTACCTCCGACTGCTACATTAAACAGGAAAAAATGTGGTTTTCTGAATTCATCCAATGCTTGAGGGGTGGTGTTAATTTGATGGTAAGGTACATTATCCAATAACCATACAATTTTACTTTCATCCCAAATTACCGAGAACACATAAAACTTATCGTTAAAGATTCCTTGAGAAAGCGAAAGTGAGCCACCGAAATTTGCATACTGTCCATTATTATCCCAGTGGACAGTACCATGCACTGTGTTATCACGTCCATTTGCACTTCCGCCCACCATTTCCATGATATCAATTTCCCCGCAAGCAGGCCAGCCAACTTGAGGGATGTTGTCACCCAACATCCATATTGCAGGCCACAAGCCTTGACCTTTTGGAAGTACAGCCCTGATATCAAACCTTCCAAAAGTGAAAGATTTTTGACCTTCAGTTTTTATCCTTGAAGAGGTGAAATTTTTTCCTCCAACACTTTCTTGTACAGCCTTAATGATTAGGAATCCATCTTTTACCGCTGTGTTTTCTCTTCGGTAAAATTGAAGTTCATTATTTCCCCATCCGCACAAGTTAGGACATCCATCACCCAACTCATGGACCCAATCATTTGAAAGACTGGTGCCATTAAATTCATCTTGCCATATCAGATCATATCCCTCATAGGATAAAGGACTTTCAAAACCAGCATTGGGAATTCCTATGCCAAGGTCTTCATTCGAAATGGTAACCGATTCCGTAGATGTTATAAAATCGGATTCCGTGGAATGAGCCTGAACGGAAATGATATAAGTTCCAACTTCACGATAAGTAAATGTTGCAGTAGTACCTGTTGCTCTCTCTGCGATAGTATTTGGCAAACCAAAATTTACCTTGTAGAAATTCGCATTTACCGCCTGAAAGGTCGCCTGAACTGTTCCTTTATCCTTTGTAACTGAGACTTGGAGATTTGAAGGAAGTAATACCTGATCTTGTTTTTCTTCTTCTCCACATGATGACACCAATAATAAGGTGAACATGAGATAAGAAAATATTTTATTCTTCATCATAATTATGAGCATTTAGATGCCATCAGGAATCAATACAAATGTCCAGAAAACACCTCCGTTATTGGTAATATCGATAGAAATAGTCATTTCTTCATTGGTATAATCGATGACATCGTAAGTTACAGATCTATTTGCTGCGGGTGGGCCAGCTGTATATTCACCACCATTATATGCTTTAGGGAGTGCAATAAAGGCCCCTGTCCCAGTTACGGTAATTTTTGGATTTGTAGTAGTTGTACCTTCTGTGAAACTGAAAGTATGCACGCCTGGCCCCCATGCCTCTCCGGAAGTCCCCTCAAGGTTAGATGCAGGCTGACATTGTTCTTCGGCCAATCCCATATAGAATTCACCGAAGATATCACCTTGCGCATCATATTCGAATTCACCGTCTTGCCTAAAGATAAATAGGTCATTGAACAGACATGGTCTCTCACCTGAAATATCATTTCCATTTGGATAGAACTCATCACTTCCTTGCCTAGGGCCTACACCGAATGCGCCTGCTGCAGGTTTAAGTTTCCATGCTTTCTCACCACTTCCGATCAAATCCTGAAGTGTAAACGCAACATCACCCCCTGTATCTGGATCTGGGTCTGGATCAGGATCAGGGTCTCCACCTCCGTCAAATCCTGCTGGAATCAACCTGACATACCATGATAATCCATCATTAGCCTGGTCAATGGAACGAATAAACATTTCATTTTCTTCAAAACGTATTATTTGAAATGAATTTGTCCCGGCAAAATATCCAAGGAATCCCGGAGAAGTCAAATTCAATATAGGAAATTCCCCTTCTTCTTCTACAATGTTCCAAGTCAAGCCTCCCGGAGAAACAAAAGGCGCTGAAAGATCTCCAACTCCCGGATCAAAGGCTCCCGGGAAATTTGCTCCCTGTGCGCCATTGAGATATACAAATCCATTTGTCTCCCATTCAAATTTAAAATCATTCAGGAAAAAAGTATACCTGTCTGTATACATACCACTTCCGACTTTTTCATTTGCCTGTGCTTGATACCACTCGGGGAAATACCCACCTGCTTGAACCGGGTTAGGTCCTACGCCAAAATGACCCACTCGGGCTGAATCTACCACCCAAGTCTTGCCATTAATCGCATCAATGCCTCCCGTCAATAAATTAAAAATCGGTCTGTCTAACAACGTTGGATCTGTTCTTTCAATGACGACTTCCAAAGTTGTACTTGCACTTCCTCCCCTATCAAATATGGTCAGGGTAACATTATAAGTCCCTGCAGAAGGATAAATCCCTGTGACATTTTTACCCGTTGCAGAAGCCCCATTACCAAAATCCCATTTCATTAGGAAAAACTCCTGATCTGCGGTAAAATTGATAATATTATCATTCTCCAAACTGGGTTGGAATGTAAATCTTGCTGCTTGGTCAGGAGGAGTGGTAGCATCTAACCTGTAATCCTCAATACATGCTGCCAATAGAATCACCGGCAGCAGTAAAAACAAATATTTTATATAATTTTTCATTTGATTTTATTTTAATATCCAGGGTTTTGAGCCCATCTTCCTCCTGATAAATCTATCTCCACTTGCGGGATTGGAAACAATTCATGCTTTCCAACTTGAAAACC
The DNA here is from genome assembly GCF_041751335.1 of Aquiflexum sp. Classification (GTDB taxonomy): domain Bacteria; phylum Bacteroidota; class Bacteroidia; order Cytophagales; family Cyclobacteriaceae; genus Aquiflexum. The sequence continues at coordinate 2,544 of NZ_JBGSXS010000074.1, read as the reverse complement.
GGAAATGGATTCAGCAGCTTTACCTGTTCTAACCAAATCCCAGAACCTATATCCTTCTCCTGATAATTCCAATCTTCTTTCCCTGTAGATATCATCCAAAAGCTGAGCCCCCGAACTTGAAATATTTCCAACTCCGGCCCTTTGCCTTACCTTGTTTAACTCAGTTCTAGCTCTTGCGTCATTTCCTGACTGTGCAAATGCCTCAGCTGCCATCAATAATACATCTGCAAAACGAATGGCCCTGTAATTTAATTGACTTGTCAAGTCATCATCCGGAAGGCCTCTCTCAGCAGCTCTTTTGATGTATTTATTATTGTAAAAGCCTGTGTGACCACCTCCTCCTTCTGCAAAGGATATTTCTGATGGATTTGGCTGTGCTGCAATAAATGCATCAATATCCAAAATGGTTACCTGTCTTCTTGGATCATTACCATAGAAATCATAAAGATTTTGGGTAGGAAGATTATAACTATTCCCATCTGCGTAAAAAGGACCGACATAATTTCTGATAGAATGAAATCCTACAGCAGGATTACCCTGCAAACAAACCAAACAACCATAGTCACCACCCTGTAATCCGGAATGTTGAATTGTAAATACATCCTCACTTCGGTTCTGATTCACAGCCAACCACATCGTATTCATGTCTGAAATCAAGGCATAATTGGCTTGATTGGTACTGATCAGTTCATCAAAAACCTGGGCAGCTTCTGAAAATTTCTGCTGGTACAACAGCACTTTACCTTTCAAGGCCAAAGCCGCACCTTTGGTGATTCTTCCAGTTTCTGGATTGGTCCAATTAAGCACTTGAATCGCTCTATCTAAATCGCTTTCAATTTGCGTGAAGATTTGTGCTTTTGGGGTTCTATCAATTTGGAAAACTTCATTTATAGATATTCTCCTATCTACTATCAGTGGCACATCTCCAAAATAATTGACCAATGTAAAATAGAAATAAGCCCTGATGAAGGAAATCTCTGCCATCAAACGTTCTTTGGATGCAAAATCTATCTTATTCTCATTTTCAAAAATGAAATTAGCCCGTGCTATTCCTGCATAGTTAAATCTCATTACGTCCCTCAATTCATTATTGACCCCACCATGTGTCATGTTGTCAATCTCATGGAGACCTTGCGTATCATTTACACTTTCACCTCCTGCTATAGAATTATCCGATGCAATTTCTCCTATCCAAATCTGCAAATAGTTTGTTTGCATTAAATCATAAACACCAATAACAGCCCTTTGATAATCTTCTTCCGTATTGAAGAAGTTCTCCGCATCCTGTGTGAATTCAGGTTCAATTTCCAGCCACTGATCACATGAAACCAGCGACATGCTCAATGTAAGAATGATGATATATATTTTTTTCATGTCTTTTAGAATCTAAAGTTTAAACCGCCCATGATTACCCTTGCCTGTGGAAAAATACCATTATCAACTCCTGCAAATAATGGGTTTCCAGAACCCACATCAGGATCAAATCCCATATACCTTGTAAGTGTAATAAGGTTATTGGCCGCAACGTAAAATCTCATCGAACGAATCCCGATCCTTCCTGTAATTGCTTCAGGAAGCGTGTATCCTACCTGAACATTTCTAAGCCTAATAAATGAACCGTCTTCCACAAAAAAGTCGGAAAACACTGTATTTCTGGTCTGACCTGTAGTCAATCTAGGTATTTCATTAGTACTACCCGGACCCGTCCATCTGTCTACATTATAGGCCAATTGATTTGCAAATGGTTGTTGTCTCTCGTAATTACGGATAATTTCCTGACCAATTGCCGCATAGACATTAGCCGAAATGTCAAATCCTTTGAAATCCATGGCCAAATTCAAACCCATAATGAAATCAGGAATCGGAGAACCTATAAACGTACGGTCAGAATCATCACTGAAATTGATCACGCCATCTCCGTTTGTATCTACAAACCTCAAATCACCAGGCCTTGCACCAGCTTGTACGACAGGGCTAGAAGCAATTTCTTCTTCTGATTGAAAAATTCCGTCTGTCTGAAATCCAATAAAATAACCGATTGGAAAACCTTCTTGGAATCTTGTAGCTACGTTACCACCGACACTAAATCCAGCACCTGGAATAAAATCCAAGCCATCAGGGACTTTAGTTACCCTATTTCTGATGAAAGTAGCATTGTAATCAATTCTAAAATTTACACCTCTTTGTTTCTGAGTGCCATATCCAATCTCAATTTCAAGACCTTTATTGGAAACATTACCGGCATTGATTACCGGAGGTGAACCACCTGGACCATACGATCCTAACAAGGATGAAACAGCTGGCTGAAACAATAAATCTCTGGTATCCTTAATGAAGTAATTGGCAGTGAAGTCAATACTTCTCCAAAGTGTGAAATCCAATCCAATATTCGTTTGTAAAGTAGTCTCCCACTTCAAATCAGGATTACTGGTGGCACCGATAGCGGCACCGTTGATGATAAAGTCATTGAAAACATATCTGGACAGCCCATTCATCAATCCCCTATATCTGAAAAGACCAATCTGATCATTTCCGGAAACACCA
>NZ_JBGSXS010000073.1:0-14984 GCF_041751335.1 Aquiflexum sp. | reverse complement strand
AATCAAATGGTTTATGATAAGCTTAAGAATGAATACAATGAACAGGATATCATCATATTAGGCTATTCCATTGGAACCGGTATGGCCTCAAATCTGGCTTCAGAGAATAATCCTAAACGATTGATTTTACAGGCACCTTATTACAGCCTGACTGATCTTGCGGGTCAATTGTTCCCCTTTCTTCCACCTTTTATAATAAGGTATAAATTTGCCAATAATCAATATTTAGAAGACTGCACTATGCCCATTACCATTTTTCATGGAAATCAAGATGAAGTTATCCCCTATGAATCTTCGTTATGGCTCAAAGAAGAATTTAAATCCAAGGTACACCTGATTATCCTTGATGGGGTGGGTCATAATGGAATGACTGAAAGCGAGGCTTATAAAAGGGAGTTGAAAATTATCTTAGGGACTTTCTGAAAAGTAAAAAATAAACCGGTCTCAAAATGCGACCGGTTTGAAATGCTGAAACTCTCTTAAAGGAATCCTTCATATTTCACCCTACCACCATTTTTTCCAAGTATTCACTAGTGTTATGTTAACTTTATATTTAAAGGTTATCACGATCGGAAAATGATTAAAGTATCCTTCTTTGCGTCTTTGCGTCTCCCGAATGAATCGGAACAAGTTCTGCGGGAAAGATTGTCAATACATCCTTAACATAGCACTAGTTACGAAACTAGATAAAAATACAAAGGCATCCCGATCGTGATGTTGATCGGAAAAGTGACGGCCAAGGCCATAGGAAGGTAGAGTCCGGGATTGGATTTTGGTACGGTCATTTTCATGGCAGCAGGAACGGCAATGTAGGAGGCACTTGCAGACAGAATTGCCAAGATAAAGCGGTTGGATATTTCATCTGTTACCGATGAACTCAAAATCGCTACCACACATCCATTGAAGAGGGGAATGACGATGGCAAATATCATCGGAAACCAGCCATAGGAGAAGAAGGATTGGAGTTTTTTGCCGCTTACTATCCCCATATCCAGCAAGAAAATAGCCAAAAATCCTTTGAAGATATCATTGGTAAAAGGCTTGATTCCCTCTGCTTGGGCATCCGATGCCAGGAAACCTATCAGCAAACTTCCCAAAATCAACAGCACACTGCCATTGGTAAAGGAATGTTTGACTACTTTTCGTTTTTTTACCTGGTCGGTGCCCGCATTAGTTTTGTCATAGGAAGAGATCAATATCAGGCCTACAACAATGGCAGGTGCTTCCATCAAGGCCATTATGGCTACCATGTGGCCATGAAGCTCCAATTGCTGCATTTCCAGATAGGACACAGCAGTCACGAAAGTGACCGCAGAGATGGAACCGTAAGCCGCTGCAACAGCACCGGCATCATAAATATTCAGTTTTTTCTTTAAGATAAAGAAGGTATAGAAAGGAATAAGAAGCGAAATACCTATACCAAATAAAACGGTCCAGACGATTTCCCAAGAGAAAATCTCATGGGCCAGTTCCTGTCCACCTTTAAAACCAATGGCAAATAACAAATAAAGTGAAATGAATTTTGAGGAATTAGGGGGGATTTCCAGATCACTCTTCAAACAGACGGCAATCAGGCCCAAGACAAAAAACAATAAAGCAGGGTTGGTAAGGTTTTCTAACAATAAATCTATGTTCATATCAGGAGTTTAGAGGAATCTTGATTCAGCTAGTTATGCAGGATCCAACAAATTCAAATAGCCTATTCTGATATTTCAATATTGATAGTCGCCTGGATTCTTATAGTCCCCTCAAAAAAATCTCCATTTTGGAAGATATCGAGGATCTTCAGTTCCTGTAATTGGAGCTCGGGTAATCGCTTTACAGAAATCTTGTCAAATTCGCCAAACCTTTCCAGGCTGCTTAGATTTCTCAACTGATGGTATTTGATTTTATCTCCGAACAGTTGGAGAAGAATCTCTTTGGCATCCTTTGAAGAAAATTGTCCATTGATTAATTCTAACTTCTCAGTCTTGGTTGAGAAATGAACACTTGATTTGATGGTTTCTCCCTGTAAATTTTCCATAATTCTGTTATAATTTTTTTTTGCGTGATGCAAAATTGTTATTTTTAAATCATAAGTTTTTATTTAACTTTATAATGTTATATATAAAATATATTTATGAATTATACTCTCAACCAATTACAGGTTTTCCTTAAAGTCGTACAGACAGGCAGCGTAACGAAGGCAGCGGAAGAACTTCACCTGACACAACCTGCTGTGTCCATTCAGTTAAAAAATTTTCAGGACCAATTTGAAATACCATTGACAGAAGTGGTCGGACGAAAAATACATGTGACGGATTTTGGTCATGAGGTGGCAGATTCGGCAGAATACATTATCAATCAGGTAAATGCCATCAATTACAAAACAATGGCCTACAAAGGCTTATTGACGGGCCGTTTGAAGATCTCGGTCGTCTCCACGGGTAAATATGTAATGCCCTATTTTTTAGCAGGTTTTATGAAGGAACATTCAGGAGTTGAATTGTTGATGGATGTCACCAACAAAAGTAGGGTAGTGGAAAGCCTAAAAAAAAATGAAGTAGATTTTGCGCTCGTTTCGCTTTTGCCGACTTCGCTCAATTTTGAAAAGATGGATTTATTGGAAAACAATCTTTTTTTGGTGGGCAGTCCACAAATCGAATTCAATGAAAGCATTGCCGATGAAGATTTTTTCAAAGAGCTGCCATTGATATTCCGGGAAGAAGGTTCGGGAACACGTCAAACCATGCAGCAGTTTATCGAAAAGAATAACATTACGGTGGGGAAAAAAATGGAGCTGACCTCGAATGAGGCCGTTAAGCAGGCAGTCATGGCGGGTTTGGGCTATTCCATCATGCCCTTGATCGGAATCAAAAATGAACTGCACAACAAGCAACTCAAGATCATACCCATGAAGGGTTTGCCCATTACGACGATGTGGAGTCTGATTTGGCCAAAAGAGAAAAAGCACATGCCTGTTCCTTTGGCTTTTCTTCAATATTTGAATAAGGAGAAAGACAATATTGTCACGAAGATGATGCGTTAATTTTCCGTGTACATATCCGAATATTCCTTCTCATCCATTCCCTTGGAGAATCTTCTGAGATTATAGGTAAAACTCAACATGACATATTGTTGGAGCACATTGGATTGGGTATCCTCTATAAATGTTTCGGTGATATTTCTTCTGACATTGGCATTCTGTCCCAAAAGGTCATATACCATCAAACTTACCTCACCCCTTTGGTTATTGAAGACTTTTTTGCCAACGCTCATATTGACCAAAGTGAAATCGGTATCAAATCCTGAGGCCAACCCATTGTTGATCTGATGGTTTAGATCCAATCTGTAAATGATTCCTTCCCAAATGATCCAATTGAAATTCACCCGGAATCGTTGTTGGAAGAAGTCATTGCTGAGGTTGGGGTTGAGGGTATTGTTGACCTGATTAAAAGAAGACCTGGACCAAATGTTGAAATCCACCTGATCGCTAATATTGCTGCTCAGTGAGAATCCTGTACTCAATCGGGTGGAATTGTTGAAACCGATGTTTTCATTAACCTGTCCTGGTCTTTGGGTATATCCAAGACCTGCATTGATGTTGAAGTTGGATTTGATAAAGCCCAGTGGCATTCCGTAACTAAACCAAGATCGGAAATCCTGAAATCCGTCCAAGTTTATAGGTTTGTTCAGCTGCGAACCTCTCTCCAAGATGATACCATCTTGTATTTCTGTTGCTTCATCAGCGATCAGAACTGAATTGGAAATGAAATCATCCACAAACCTGGATTGGGCAAATACAAACCAATTTTTGTCAGAATCCGGGTTGTTACCCCTGAACCTCAGTCTGAATTGATTGGTGTATGACTGGTCAAGATCGGGATTACCTGTCCTCAACTGAATGGGATTGGTGTTGTCAACTACCCTTTGAAGTTGCCCTACATTGGGTTCATTGGTGTAAGTGTCGTAATCCAGTTGGATATTGGTACTTTCAGAGAATTTGTATTCCATCCTGACGGTAGGAAGGAGGTTTGTAAATTTTCTGTTCAATTCCTCTGTGGAAGGAAATTCCTGCAAATTGCCCAATCTGGCATCCTGATATTCAATCTCCGTCTGAATTCTAAATTTGTCAGTAAGATATTGATAACCTATTTCTGTACTTTGGGTCAAGTAATTGCTGATAAAGACATTGCTCAATGCTGTGTCTAGTAAAAAAACACCATCATCAATATCCCTGTTTTCGACATTGAATAGCAATCGGTCTGAGTCATTTTTACGGTTTCCTATTTGGTATTCGGCTTCCATCTGACCCCTTTGGCCCAAGGGCTCGGTATAAGAAACCCTTGTCTGCCAAGACGTTCCTGTTCTTTCTCGGGTAATCCTTTGGTCCAGGTTTTCAGTTCTTTGTCCATTTTCTTCAAAAAAGGTATTTTCAGCTTTTCTATCCGATTCATCTAAATTCCAACCGTTTCGAAAAGTGGTTCTTAAAGTAACCGTTCTTCCTGGTTTGTTGAATTTATGACTATAAAACAACCTATTGAAAAGATCAAAGTCTTGGTATTTACCAGTTTTGAGATTTTCAACCGTATTGATAGGATTAATTCCATTGTCAGTTTGCCCAAAAAAGCCTGAGTTTTCAGTTTCAAATCTTGCAGAAAACCTGGGAATGTACAGGAAACGATTTCTTTCATTGGGATTGTAGTCCAATCTTAAATCTGCCTGATGCTGATTGTTGACCCGGACATCTGTGCTTTTTTCAGTGTAAAATTGGTTGGAATCATCAGTGGTGATAAACTCTCTGAAGCGGTCTACTATACCGATGTTTTCACGGTTGGAATAGACATAACTACCTGCGATTTTGAGTTTATCTGCCCAAATATCCGAGTAGTTCAAGCCGAGGATATTGGTAGTGATGATCCCTTCCTGAGGATTGGCATTGTCCTGCGCATTGGGGTCACTGGAATAGTTCAAGACATTGACATTGTTGGTCAATCCTGTAATGGTGAACCTTTGATCTTCATCAAAAATATTGACACTGGCTCCAGCAAGGTATCTGTCATCTGTACCATATCCAGCAGTTCCTTTACCAAACTGGCCTTTCCTTCTGTTTGCTTTGGTAATGATGTTGATGGTTTTCATTCTTTCCCCATCATCAAATCCACTCAATTGAGCCTTTTCACTTTTTTGGTCAAAAATCTCAATGCTTTGGATCATTTCAGCAGGGATATTCTGCAAGGCAGTTCTCACATCTGTACCAAAGAATGGTTTTCCATCCACTAAAATCTGGGCAATATTTTCGCCCTGTGCCTGAATAATTCCATTTTCGGTACTAACGCCGGGAAGTTTTTCGATAAGAACCTGGGCACTGGCATCTTTCATGGTTTTGAAAGCATCGGCATTGAATGCAGTGGTATCTCCTTTTTGAGTTCCCGTGGATCTTCTGGCTTCTATGACCACTTCGTTAAGGTCTGTGGCTTCTTCCCTTACTGACAGGGTTCCCAAATCAATATTTGAATTCAGTTCAATTTCTTTGGAAAACTCTCTAAAACCCATAAACTGAACCTTGACCAAGTATGAACCTCTTTGGACGTCAGTGATTTCAAAATGTCCATCAATATCTGATACAGTGCCACCAACCTGAGAGGAATCGTTTGAGTTAAGAAGCAAGATATTGACGAAGGGGAGAGGTTCTTGCCTGTCGGATTCTTTGACAACACCTTTGATGGTAAAATTCTGGGCAGCAGTAAATTGAATGATTGATATAGAAAAAAGGAAAGATAATAGGTACTTCATTTTAAAGACTTGAGATAAATAATTATAAATAAGGTATTTTTTGTAATCGGATAATTAAACAAATTCAAAATAAAGGTCAATTGTTCATCTTTGGTGCCTTTATTTGCTGAGTGGTTTTATATTTAAAGGAACAGGGATAATTGAGATGTAGTATTTTGGGGGTGAGTAAAGCATGGTAGGAAACCCTACTGGTATGTAGGTTCAATCAGGAATCCAAAGCAATAAATAGGAAACAGAAAATCACCCCTTCTCAGATAGATAAGGTATCTGGAAGAAACAATAAAAAATTTCTGGAATATAATTCATGTAATGAACACATCTCTAATTTTGAATTGTGGTTAAACTGTTACAAAAATTGGGCAAGTTGGACTGCTTTAATGATCTCCTGGAGTATTTCTTTCCTCAGGAGAATAATCATCTTCAGATTCTTCTATTTTCTTTTTACCCTGACTGTCCTTGTATTCCTCTTTTTTTGGAGGTCTTGCACCTTCAGAATTCCCTGGAGTCTCTCTATTAGTACCCTTATCAACAGTATCATCTTTCTTTTTCCCAAAAGCCATTATTGGATATACTCCCGTTGCAATGTTATTTATAGTAAGCATAATAGAATTGGTTAGATTTATATTGGTATTTAATGATAAAATAGTCAACAATCGATCCAGAATAACCCGCTCAACCGCTGATCGGGATTTGAAATCCCGATTTCAGATAAAAAGGATTTGTAATCCTATTCTCTGCAACATCCAAATAAATACTTACTTTTGAAAGGCTATTCATTAAAAGTAGATTGATTCATGCTTGCGAGTAATTTGACCGAAATATGAAACAAACACTATTGATCTCCCTGACTCTGATACTGATTTTTTCTAGTAATACTTTTGCTCAAGAAAAGGCTGATCAACCATTCAAATTCATTGAAATTGGTGAAATCAAGGTTTTTGGCAAATCAATAGACAAACATACCCGCTGCCTGCATTGGCATTCGCAACTGGATATCATTGCGATCAAATTTAAGTGCTGCGAAAAGTATTATCCATGTTTTTCATGCCATGAAGAAGAAGCCGATCACGAGCATAAAGTATGGCCGAAATCAGAATATGGCGAAAAAGCGATCCTTTGTGGTATTTGTGGTAATGAGCTGAGCATCAAAGACTACATGGACTCTGATAATACCTGCCCTCACTGCCAATCTGGCTTCAATCCTGGCTGCAGCAATCATTATCATTTGTATTTTGAGACCGGTGACACTAAGCTAAAGGCAGCACCCACTTCCGATCAATAAACTCCTCGCTTGTCGCAACAACTTTTCAGGTTTATTGAATGAAAGTCTTTAATAGTTCAAATAATGCTGTATGTATTCTTAATAAATTGATAACAAACAAACTCTTGAATATCGAATGCGTCAGGGGTAAATTTGAATATCAGATAAATTATGGAAAGGAACACAGATAACCATTTGCTTTCTCAAATTAAACAGGGGGATGCCAAGGCCTTTGATAGTTTATTTTATAGATACTGGGAACCCCTTTTTTCCGCTGCTTTTGCGAGACTTAAATCGCAGGATCTTGCCCAGGATGTTGTTCAGGATGTGTTTATAGACCTGTGGAAAAGAAAAGATTCACTTGTAATTAAGAGAACGCTGGAGGTTTATCTTTTTACCTCAGTTAAGTACGGGGTTTTTAAGGCCATTGATACTTCAAAGGGACATGAACAACTTCAGGACACTCAGTTAATCGATGATTTTGGTTCTGATAAAATCCTTGAATTGGAGGAGCTTTATGATATTATCGAATCCAAGCTTGACCTTCTTCCCAAGACCAGTTCTGAAATCTTTAGAATGTATAAATACAATGGACTCAGTGCTGTGGAAATTTCAGAAATTACAGGGATGGCACCCCAATCCATACATAACTCCATTCAAAAAACCCTGAACTTCCTCCGCTCCGAACTTAAGGAATACAGCCCCCTGATTTTATTTATTTTTTTGAATTCGAAGTTCTAAGTTACTTTAAGGTTAATTCCCTTATGAAAGCTTAACTTTTTGTTCATTGAATTTCGGGGTAAGATGGTTCCTGTTTTTTCCCTTTTAGATGATGAAGGAAAAAAAGAGTAATAACCTGAAAGTAATCATTGCCAATCTTTTAAGGGGAAAAAAGCCTTCCAAAAGGGATCTTGACGCTATCAATGTGTGGTATTACACGCAACAGGCAGATGAGGCTGAGTTAAAAAAAGCCTTGAGATCCATCGATAGGGAAGTGGTCCTAAGAAGTATCCATAAGAAATCAAGGATCTATAAAGACCGGGTTTCCAGAAGCAGGTTCCTTTACTTTTCAGCGGCAGCAGGTTTGTTTTTGGTGTTTTTGATAGGTTCTCTTTTTTATTCCATGTTACAGAAGACTGAAGAAAACATGTTTGAAATCAGTATGACTGAAGTTTTGACAAAACAGGGTGAAAGGAAAAAAGGCGAGTTACCTGATGGATCAATTGTCTATTTGAAAGAAAACAGTAGTATAAGATTTCAGGAGGATTTTCAGGAAGGGAGATTGATCTACCTGAGTGGTGAAGCATTTTTTCAGGTCAAAAAATCAGAAAGTGAACCGTTCCGCGTAATCGGAAATTTTTTGGAAACTACTGTGCTGGGAACTGAATTTTTAGTGTCGGAAAAAAGGAATTCCACCGAGATGGTTATTGTAAAATCAGGAAAGGTAAGTGTTGCCAAACTGAAGGTTGAATCCGATCCTGTCATTCTGGATAAAGGACAAAGAGCAAGCCTAAGCATCAAAGATCAGAAACTTAAAGTGAGTTCGGTGGAGAACGATGAAAAGTATTTTGCCTGGACTGAAGGCACACTGGTGCTAGAGCGAGCCAATGCTTCAAGAATTGCCAAAGAATTGTCAACATGGTTTGGAATCGAAGTGATCAATGGGGCTACTGATACTGATTGTATAGTATCAGGGGCTTATAATAAAATGGATTTATTACAAATTCTTGAAACAATAAATTATTCTGTAAACCTTAAATATGAGTATGATGGGAAAAAACTGATAATCAAAAGTATGTCCTGTAAATAAGGTAGGACACTGCTGGAACAGTGGCCTACCGGAATTAGGAATTCAAGCACAAACACTTAAAACCTCTCAAAATTATGAAAAAAGAATTATTGAAAAGATTAAATCATCAAAAATCGAGGACGATATCTTCGCTATTCGTCATCATTTTGATGATTTGCTACACTTCTTCATTTGCGAATGACGATCAGATCAACAAAACTGTCCTTTCCTTAAAAAAGGGAAACCATAACCTTTTGGACGTTATCAGGGCAGTTGAGGACCAAACAGATTTTAATTTCTCCTTTGCGCCAAACTTGGTTGAAAACAGATCAATTACCATCATAAATTCAAATCCGTCCCTTGAAGAGGTACTGGGAAAAATCAGAGAGGAGGCTGGCATGGAGTTCAAACTTTCCGGAATGACCATTGCCCTTGCTGATTCTAAAAACCCTGGAGAAAGACTAGAAGTGATCAAAGGTACTATCATTGATGCCCAGACAGGTGAAACCCTTCCAGGTGTAAATATCCTGATAAAAGGAACGTCCCAGGGTACGGCAACTGATATAGAGGGTAATTTCACTTTGGATGTCAAGGGAGATGATATTTTGGTCATTTCATACATTGGATATGAGTCCATAGAAGTGATGGTCAACAATCAGAGTTCATTTCAGATCAAACTCACATATAAAAGCAGGGAAATAGAGGAATTTATTGTCACTGCATTGGGTATAAAAAGAGAGGAAGCATCATTAGGATACGCTACTCAGTCCATTAAGACCCAAGAACTGACTGATGCCAGAAGTAATAACTGGACATCTGCCTTGGCAGGGAAGGTTGCCGGATTGAATGTAGTCGGTGGGGGAGCAGGTCCAATGGGATCCCAAAGGATTACCTTAAGAGGAGAAACTTCGCTTAATCTCAGCAATAATGAAGCTCTAGTTGTGGTAGATGGTGTTCCAATAAATGGTAAGATAGAAGGCACTGGATTTGGAGGGCATTTAAATCAGGATAGCCCTGTGGACTTTGGTTCTGCCGTGTCCGATCTTAACCAAGATGACATTGAAAGTGTGACTGTTTTAAAAGGTCCCGCTGCCGCTGCACTTTATGGGTCAAGGGCTGCAAACGGAGCTTTGATCATCACAACAAAAGGAGGGCGTATCCAACAAAAAGGAATAGGTGTTTCCTTTAACTCCAACATCAGTACAGAAAGGACCGGCCTTCGTTGGCCGGATTACCAATATGAATATGGTGAAGGAAGGACTGCAGATTATTATTCTTATGGGAATACAGAAGATGGGCCCAATACAAGTACAAATGTAGCAGCGGGTAGGGCATGGGGTCCGAAATTCGATGGACAGATGTATTATCAATATGATCCCAATTCACCCGACGGAAGGCCGACTGAAAGAACGCTTTGGAGACCTTATGATGATTACATCAAAGGCTTTTTTAATCCTGGTTATACCATTACCAATAACATATCCGTGGAAGGAGCTACTGATAAAAGTTCAGGGCGAGTATCTGTTACCCATTTGAACAATTCTTGGATAGTACCAAACACAGGTTTTGAGAGGTTGTCAGTCTCTACTGCTTTGGACCACAAAGTCTCTGACAGACTTAAGATCAATTCGAGGGTCAATTATGTCAATAAAAAATCGGACAATCTTCCCATGGCAGGGTATAACAACCAAACCATGATGTATTTCATGATCATCGGGACTACTCCAAGTACTGATATCAATTGGTTCAGGGATTATTGGATGCCGGGACTTGAACAGATCGAGCAGAAAAACCCATTCAACCCAGGCCCGGACAATGTTTACCTCCAAGCCTATGAAATGATCAATACCATAGATAAGCATGGTGTGATAGGAAGTGTTTCGGCTACCTATGAATTTTCTAACAAGGTAAGTCTTATGCTGAGGTCGGGAATTGACCTTGCCAATGAAGACAGAACCCAACGGAGACCATACAGCATGTCCAAATATCCAAGGGGGATGTACCGACAACAATCTATTTTCAACTATGAAATCAACTCTGACTTCCTACTCACTTATTCAGAGAAAATCAATGGGGACATTGGTATGGTGTTATCAGCAGGAGGTAACAGGATGTTTAGTTACAATAACTTTAACGGAGTATATGCTGATCAATTGGCCATGCCCGGCCTGTACATGATCTCCAACTCCTTGGACCAACCTGTAGCTGATCCAAGATTATTGCAAAGGTCAATTAACTCCTTATATACTACTTCACAATTTGATTATAAAGGGAAGATCTACCTCGATCTTACAGGGAGAAATGACTGGTCAAGTACCCTACCTGCCGCTAACAATTCTTTCTTTTATCCTTCCATAAGTACAAGCTTTATTTTGGATGAATTGATGGACTTGCCCTCGGCGGTGAGTTTTTCCAAACTCCGTCTTTCTTATGCGCAGGTCGGTAACGATACCAGGCCCTATCAGACCGCAAGGTATTATGATCAGATTTATGCTACCAGTTTTACCAATCCCAATACTCTTTTCAATGCTGATCTCAAACCTGAAATCACTACTGCTTATGAAGCAGGCCTTGACCTGAGATTATTTGAAAACAAATTCGGTATTGACTTCACGGCTTATCACAGTGAAAGCCGGAACCAAATACTGGCGATTCCATTGGATATCACCTCGGGTTATGACCGTATTTTGACAAATGCCGGTCTTATTCGAAGTAATGGGTTGGAATTGGTATTGAATGCCAAAACCATGACAAGAAGGAACTTCACATGGACTACTACATTGAACTGGTCCTACAATAGGAGTTATGTGATTGAGTTGGCAGAGGGGCTGAACAACCAAATAATTGGGGAACATTCCGTTGTCAGCCTTGAAGCAAGAATTGGTGGCAGAATGGGAGATCTTTATGGCCTTGGTTTCCAGCGTTCCCGAGAAGGCGAAATCATCTATACCAATGCAGGTATTCCTGCCCAGCTTGATCCTGAAAGAAAAAACTGGGGAAATGCATTTCCTGACTGGAAAGGCGGCATCCTGAACCAATTCACTATCGGGAAATTCAGGGCCAATATTTTATGGGACGGTCAGTTGGGAGGTATGGCTTATTCGATGACAAACCACAAGTTAAATACTTTGGGGAAAACAAGAGTAACCCTTCCTGGAAGGGATGAGGGAATCATAGGCGATGGTGTAGTGTCCAATGGAGACGGTACATATGCTCCCAATACTACAGTGACCACTGCACAAAGGTATTATGATGAATATTACAAACATGCCAACGTTGAAACGAATATATTCGACACCTCTTTCATCAAATTGAGGGAGGCAAGGGTTGAATATACTTTTTCTCCTTCCATTTTGTCAAAGATCGGATTGGTTCAGGCCACTGTAGCCCTTTATGGAAGGGACCTTTTGCTATTTACCAGTTTCCCAGCCTTTGATCCAGAAATAGCGATGCTCAATAGCGGCACTTTACTTCCGGGGGTTGAAATGACCCAATTTCCTTCCACACGTACCATGGGAATGAATATTTCTTTGAAATTTTAAAGTCGACCAATTATGAAACTTAAAATACAATTTATAACTCCTTTAGTCCTGATTTTGGTTTTTTTCCAATCCTGTACGCAGGATTTTGATGAAATCAACGCTGACCCAAACAGACCAAGTGAAGTTTTCCCAGGAGTGATTCTTGACCAACTGCAATATAGATTGGTGAATTCTTCAATAGGTAGGTCCAGAGGGTTTACACATGAAATGATGCAGATGATGTCTCCAAGGGCAAGTGTTAATAACGGTCTGCATCGATATGTCATTGAGCCTAACAATTCGGAAGGGTTTTGGAACAATCATTACCGGTTGATGACTGACCTTATGAATATGTATCAGGTATCTGAAAGATTAGGGGCAGACGCCTATATGGGTGTTGCTTTGGTTTTAAGATCCTGGAGTTATTCCATGATGACGGATGCTTTTGGCGATATTCCATTCTCTGAATCAAATAAGGTAGAGCAAGGGGTATTCCAACCAGTTTTTGATACTCAGAAGGACATTTACCAACAGATGCTAATTGACCTTGAAAATGCCAATACTTTGCTTTCGGGAACTTCAAGTTTTATATATGGTGGAGATCTGATCTATCAAACTACCGGAGCTGCTGGAATCCTTAAGTGGAGGAAGTTTTGCAATTCTCTCCGAATCAGGTTATTACTTCGTATTTTGAATAAAGATGGTGAAATCAATGTGGTTGAACAGATCAATATGATTTTGGGAAATCCTATTAAATATCCCGTATTCGAATCCATCGAGGATGACGCCATTTTAAGATATCCCGGCACATTTCCATTCTACAATCCATATTTCAATCTCAGAAATCTGAGCTGGAATGAAGGGGTGTATTATTCCATATACTTTATAGATTGGCTCAATGGAATGGACGATCCACGAAGAGAGGTGTGGGCAACCACCATAGAAGAAAACGGTGAGCAGGTATATAAAGGTATCATGAGCGGGTACCCCAGTGAAGTCGAATATACGGTAGGTTCACATTCAAGTTTCCCCAGTGAACTGAGAGATTTTTCTGACCTGGGATTGATAATGACCTATTCTGAACTGGAGTTTATTTTCGCCGAACTTGCCCTGAGAGGTTATGAAACTCCAAAATCAATTAAGGACCATTATGAAGGTGGAATAGCATCCTCTATCAGACAATGGGGGAAAAATGTTCCCTCAGGACACTTTGATAACCCTTTGGTAACCTTCAATGAATCAGCTTCATTTGAGGCCCAATTGGAACAGATTATTCAGCATAAGTATTTTGCGCTGTTTTTTACGGATTACCAGGCTTGGTATGAAAAAAGAAGGACAGGCTATCCGATTCTACCAAGAGGGGATGGGATACCGGCTGAAAACAGATTCCCGGTAAGAATTACTTATCCCAACTACCTTCAGGCACTGAACCCAGATAATTTGGAAGCTGCGGTTGCAAGGATGGGCGGTGATACACCTGATACAAAAGTATGGTGGGAGAAATAAACATGTTAGTTATGAAAAAATTGTATATTCTGGTTTTGTCACTGGCCTCGGTTGCCATGGCATGCACCCAAGCAAAGGAAAATAATTCCGATCTAAAAACAGTAGTAATCATAGTAGATGCCCTTCGGTTTGATTATGTGAATGAGCAAAATACTCCTAACATTTATTCACTTATGGATAAAGGTTCAGTAGGTCAGCACCATCACAGCACATTTCCCACTGTGACAAGGGTAAACTCAACTTCCTATGCAACAGGATCTTACCCGAAAACACATGGGATAATGGGCAACAGCCTTTATCTTCCCATAGTGGACCCAATTAAAGGTTTGAATACCGGAGATGCCCGGACAATGATGTTAGCTGATTCTTTGACGGCGGGGAAATTGATCACCAGTATGTCTGTAGGGGAAGTTTTGGAAAGAAGTGGTAAAGGCAGATATGCAGTATTCAGCACAGGCTCAACAGGGCAGTCGTTTTTACTTAACCACAGAATTTAAGGTCTGGGAATTATCAATCCTGAGATGATTTTGCCTTTTGAAATGAATAATAAGGTTATTCAAGACCTGGGAGAAGTTCCACCAAAAGCAAAGCCCAATAAAGAAAGGCACAAATGGGTTACAGATGCTTTTATCCGGTATGCACTCAAAGAAGACTTGGTCGATGTGGCTACCATTTGGTATTCTGATCCAGATGCAACAGCCCATGGAGAAGGTATTGGTGCCCCAATGACCATGGAATCAATAAAGAATGTTGATGAGCAGATCGGAAGAATTATAGCTTCAATTTCCGAACTTGGTATGGAGAATAGGGTCAATGTGATAATATCTGCTGACCACGGATTTGCTACGCACAAAGGAAATCCTGGAATTGCTGCTCATCTGATTGAAAATGGGTTGAAAAAAGCCAAGGATTCAAATGATATCATTGTCGTCGGAAATGCTATTTATATAGCCGAAAATTCAAAGCAAAACTCAGTTCAAATCATCAAGTCCTTAATTTCTGAAGAATGGGTTGGGGCAATATTTGTAAATTCAGAACTCAAATTGGATGAGGACCTTTCAGGAAATTTATTCTCCTTAGAAACTTTCAATTGGGATCATGCCCAAAGAGCAGCAGACCTGTACGTGGATGT
>NZ_JBGSXS010000072.1:0-60212 GCF_041751335.1 Aquiflexum sp. | reverse complement strand
ACTGGAGGAAACGCAATCCAAACCTTTATCCCCAATAAAAAAATATTGCGCCCTTTCAGGGCCCCGGATTTAAAGGCTTCTTTACCCGATGGGCTTCACCCATTGCTGATATATTGCGCCCTTTCAGGATTTCACCCCTGGGCCCCCTCCGCCCCCAAAGGGAACTCTAACTCACACACGGATGGTATTTTATAAACTCATTTTATCGAAAAAACCCTTCCCCTTTAGGGGTGCCGGGGTACTGGAGGAAACGCAATCCAAACTTTTATCCCCAATAAAATATTGCGCCCTTTCAGGGCTATGATCGGGGGGCTTTCCTACCCGATGGGCTGCACCCGTCGCTGATGTCTTGCGCCCTTTCAGGGCTCCCTTGTACCTAATGGGCTGCGCCCTTTCAGGGCTAAATGCATTGGTTCCACTCCGAGAGATTCTTTTAAACGGCAACTGATATCCCGCAACTGACTAACCGACAAATGATAACGGTTAACTGTTAATTGTTTGCCGGCAATTGATAACTGATAACCGGCAATTGGTAACTCATAACTGGTACTTGTGATCCGGCCCCCCTCCACTTTTTACTTTTTAACGTTTAACTTTTTAACTCATTTTTCAAAAAACTTCCCTTTCCAGGATTTTATAGAATTTTTCTTTCTTCCACTCTTCCTTCAGGACTTTTATAAAAAATCCTCCTACCACGCTTCTGGCCTGGAATCCCTCCATCTTGCCACGGCTGGTATAATGCCAGTCGGTTAAGGGAACGCGGTCTTCGGTTTCCAAAGCAAATTTATATACAGGATCTGCAAGGCTTTGAAAATCATCGATGTTATCTGCCAGAGTAGCGGTCCATATACACCAATCTGATTTTGTATAATCAGATCGGTTGTCCAGAGGGAGTCCGTATTCATTTATGTTTTTAAGGTAAAACTCGATTTCCTTCTCATAAATCTCCTTTGAAAATATATCCAACTCCAGCAGTTTATCCCATACAAGATTGTACTTCTGGCTCCAGGTATTCTTATCATTAAATGTTAGAGCGTAATGGTCTCCGGCATCGGCAAGAATCTTCCACATTTCGGCCATGGATCTTGCGATTTGAATATATTCTGCTGCAGTTTCCTTATAATCAAGTTCTTCAGCCAGATAAGCATAGCTGCCAATAGCTACAATAGCCTTAACAGAAAGATTGGCATTCCTGGCCAGATGTCCGGCAAAATCATCTGTACACAACTGACTTTCAGGATCAAATCCCTGTTGACACAGGTAGTTTACCCAAATAGTAAGACTTTCCCAATGTATAGCGGCATAATCAGCATTCCCATCTGCCCTGGCAATAGCGGCGGTGAGAATAAGCATATTGCCTGCTTCTTCCACCGGCATATCCTCATGATAGGTTTGGCCCGTGGCAATTGGATATGTGCCAAGGTCGTGCGCCGGAAATGGTTTGGTCCATTTTCCGCTTTCAGAATAATAAAATATTCCATTGAGCATACCTTTTAACAAATCTGTATTATAAATAAGGAATAAAGGCGCTGATGGATAGGTTACATCAACCGTATTGACAGAACCATTGCTGAAATTTTCTTTGGAAAGAAAAAGGATCTCTCCTTCCTCACTTTCAACAAGCTTATGTGCGGCGATACATTGCCGATAACTCAGATCCAGAAGTCGCGCATAGGTTTCGCCTCCATAAATTCTGGCAGTCTCATGCAGGTCTGTTTCAAAAACATCGCACTTTTTCAGAATAATTTCATAATCTCGTGAAGCCAGCTCCAGTTGTTCCAGGATGGTGGTGTTTCCTTTCCGGTTCCACCACGGGCGTAAAGAAGTACCAAAATAATTTATAGAATATATATCATCATAAGCCAGGAGTATAAGAAATTCCTTTTCGGTTTTTAGTTGCTCCCGCGGAAATACTGTGTTTAGTAATAACCCAGGCCCCTCATAAGGACCGGTTTCATTAATCCTGATACTAAAAGGATCTGTTTCCTCAAATGGGGAAGTGACACTCTGAATTGCTTTCGAATTTTTTGAAGATGCAACATAAAGATATCCCCAGTCTATCCTTACATCATCTCCCTTTTTATCTAATACAGGTTGTTCTGTAGTTCCTGCTTTCAAAAAAGAAAGAGTGGAGGAAGAGCTGACTTCAGCCTTTATAAACTGGTTTTCTTCATTGCCTGCTATATAGGAAGAGGCACCAAAATAAACCTGGATCTCATGTTCATTTTTATCTAGACTGATTGCCTTTACAGAAATATAGGTTACAGGCCTGGACAAAATATCCAGATCATCCATAAGGAGCGGAGAAAGAAAACCAAGATGAATCTCCACCTTACCACAAACAAGGGTGTACTTGGTCTGCATTGCCGTGATGCTTACATTGATTTGCTTTGCTATATGAACCTCTCCCGGATCTATCCCCTGGGAAAGCGCGCCAAGGAAGAGATAGTTTATACCGTCTACTTTAATGAGCCCCGAAAGGGCATGCGACCTGCCAGACCAATGTACGGTAGGAGTTTCATTTATATTGTCTGAACAGGACCAGATACTAAAATAAGGATCGTGGGTCACAAGTAGATAAGCTGGCGCCTTTCTTGGCTGATTTTCAGGCATACCTTTATGAGACGCCTGAATTTGGGATACATAATCTGGGGGCATGGGGGTTGGGGTTTTTTGTGGGGTTAAACTCCTATATGGGATATGCTAAATAATGAATGTTGGGACTTTAGAGTTGGGGTTATAGGTCTTATTATCATCCCGCCCAATCTAAAAAATACAACAAGGTATCTTTAGCAGGGGGCACTGGAGCAGGTTCCGGGGGTTGGGAACCGGATTTAATCAATTATTCAGAAATAATTTCCTATCCTTCTAGAATCGATAATAATGCCAATGTAAGCAAAAAAATTTAACGTATTCTTAACAGGTGGAATTATTTTTAAAATTTAACAAGGAGAAGTTTGAAAATTTGAAAATTTGAAAATTGAAAAGTTGAAAAGTTGGAAATTGAAAAGTTGAAAAGTTGAAAAGTTGAAAAGTTGGAAAGTTTGAATGTTGAATGTTGAATGTTGTATGTTGTATGTTGTATGTTGTAGTTGAAAATAGTAAGTAAAAGAAAAAAGGAAACTTCCTGCGGTTATTGGAGGTTGGTGCTTGGTGCTTGATTTTTTGCTCCCCCTTTGGGGGCTGGGGGGCTTAAAGAGAATACCGGCACTTCACATTACAGAGAGCCCTACCCCCCTGCTCTGAAAAAGTAACCGGCATCTTTCCTCTCTAAATCAATTTTAAATCTTTAACAATCCCTATGAGATGGGGAGTAGTCTTTGCATTAAAATTTTCCCTAAGCTCTTTTAGTCTTTTTTCTATGGCGCTTTTACTGCTTGGGAAGATATTTTCTGTTTTAAATTTTTCCTGAATCTCATCCTGCGTAAGTCCCTGGGAAATATAGGTGAGAAGTTTAATTTCCAGATTATCAAGAATCGTTAGATTTTCCTGTTTCATACTCCGGTCTATTCTTGGCGAGTTGTAGCTTTTTCCCACAGACAGTGCTTTGATAGCCTCACACAACTCCTTCATCCCGTTCCTGTCCTTACATACATATCCCTGAATATTTCCACTTTCCCAAAGGGATTTTACGGTATGAGGGTGGTCTTCTATTGAATTTACTATCACTTGAAGATCAGGGTCCATTTCTTTTAGAATAGCTATAAGTTCCCTTCCTCCTTTTATGCTTTCCTCCCTGTGATCTGTTTTGAAGGAAAGATCACATATAAGAAGATCAAATGGTACCTTATCCATCATTGCTCGTTTGGCTTTTATATATGCCTTATCACAGTATTGGGCATATTCCACATTTTCAATTTCCAAGTCACGGAGAACGCTGGCAACAGCATGGTTTATGCTATCAATATCATCTACTACCAGGGCTTTTATAAACATAGGATCTAATTAAACCGGGATTTTGATGTGAACCTTATATCCTTTTCCGGCTTCAGATTCAAATTTAATACTTCCGTTCAATGAAAAAATACGGTTTTCCACATTTTGAAGTCCGGCGCCTTTTTCCAACACTTCCCCATGTATGCCAATTCCGGTATCAGAGTAATTGATATACAGATATTTACCTGCTTTTGAAAAGCTTAGAGCCACCAGTTTTGCCTTACTGTGTTTTTTCATATTTACCATCAATTCCTGTAAAACACGATAGATAATTACCTTCCTTTCTTCGGCAAGTTTATTCCAGTCCAAGGTGTTTTCTCCTTTTATGATGAGCCTGGAATTTTCAGGTATATTATTGGAGAGGGTGGAGATCATGCTTTTGAAATAAGAATCGCCGGTGTCGGGTTCCCTGTTCTCGCGGGAAATATCCCTGGTACGCAGGTAGATCCTCTCCAGCCGGTCTATCACAGGAACGGGGGCCAGGGTTTCAAGGCTGCTCATTACATTAAAAATATCATTGGCCAATTCATCGTGTATGACTTTAGATATCCGGCTTTCAGTTTTGTGAATCTCCATTATTTTTTCCTTTTTATGGCGTTGCCTGAAATAATAAATAAGAAAAAACAAGAGCAGTATTACAAGAAGCCCCATAAGGAAAAAAATCAAATTCCGGTTACGTAGCCTTTTGGCCTCAAGGAGTTGAAAGGCTCGTTGAGATTCAAGATTGTCTATCTCCTGCTGCTTGCGCTCTTCATCAAATTTTATCTTGGCAAAGATATTTCTGGCTAATAATTGGGCACGGTTGAGACTGTCGTTTAGAACAATGTATTCATTTGTCCATCGCGTATTACCTGGTGCAATGGTCACTAAATATTTTAAGGCCTGGAGTTCCCCGCTTGTATTCCCAAATTTGCGCGAATTTTCCAGTAATAATCTTGAATATTTTTCGGCTTCAGCAGGATTTTTTTCATTGTAATATTCCACGAGATGAGAATAACTCGCCAGTAAACCCTCACGGTCGTTATGATCTTTTCTTAACTCCATTGCCTCAAGTAAGTCTTTCTCCACATTAATCTCGGGGTCCCATAACCATTTAGTATAGTAAAGATTGTCGAGATATCTTGCCTTTGAGACCGGTTCAAGTCCCTCACCGGCAATTATGCCTTCCAGTATTCTGACAGATCGGGCATAATCTCCCTTTTCCTGGAGCACCAATGCAAGATTGTTTAGATATACAAGACTATCTGATTTTCGGGAAGCAAATTTCAGGGCATTCAGGTATTCCTTTTCTGCATCATCATAAAAATCCTGGAGCCGGTAGGAAATAGCTATATTGTTGTAAGCGCTGCTTATATACAGTGAATCCTTGTTATTATTGAGAAACCTAAGAGCTTCAGTAGCACTCTCCTGACTTCCGGTATGATCTCCCAGCCGGCTTTGGGCCAGTGACATCTCCAGGGATCTTTGCCCTGCGGAGGTACTATCCCCAATAAGAAGTGAAAGTCTTCTTGATTCGAAAGCATCCCTGAAAACCTGTTCATGATCTCCCAGTTGAAAATGGACCCTTGACTTCCTGTACTGGCCTAATGCCAGATTCACTGTGTCTTTTTTTTTGATTGCCCAGCTTATAAGGCTGTCAGAAAAATAAAAAGCACTGTCCGGTTCCCTGAAGCTTGAATGATAATATATCTTGTAATCAAGAAGTAAAGGAATTAAAGTGTCATGACTACTTTCCACCGACTCCAGGGCAAGATTTAAATGGGAAAGAATCTCCCCGGAGGCTTTCGCATTGATTGCCTTATCAAAATGAAGTTGTGCGGTACCTTTTTCTGCGGAAGGCTGGCTCGAATGATCATAATTCTCGCAACCATAAAATAACAGGCAAAGATGAATAAGTATATGCAGGGGTAGACGATGGTTCATACAAGTAAAATTAATAAATAGAAATTTTCCGGGAGAGTTGATCTAAAGGAGTTATGCAATAGTTATTGTTGATAATTCAGTTCACGGTTTCCAGCTTAGATTATCGGTCAAAGGGAACCTGGAACCTGGAATCTGGAATCTAGATATATGAACCCTGAATCCTTAACGTTGAACCCTAAACCTGGAATCTAAAAGCTGGAACCTGGAAGCTGAACCTGGACCTGAACACTGAGCGCTGAACACTGAACCTGGAATCTGGACCCTGAACGCTGAACGCTGAACCCTAAACCTGGAATATTCAACCTGAAACCTTGAATACTTAGGAGATAAAATGAAAGGAATAAGGAAAAGCTTTACTGGTTTAAATTGAACACCCAGGCCATAAAATGATCTAAATGAAACTTTATAAAACAGAAACAGGTAGACTACGCCTACCTGTTTCCGGTAAGGATAAGGATTCACTCTTCCAAAGTTTTTCTCCTTTTTTAAGGGAAATGACTAATTCCGTAGTACTCTCCTTTTTCCTCCAGATTTAACCGATGTAACACCGGTTAAATTTATTTCTTAAAGAAACAGGAACTTCTAAAGAAATTCCTGTTTCCATCTCTATATTAATACCATCCAACAATCATACTCTTAATGAAAAAAGTGAGTCGGGAAGACCCGATCTTTTGATGGAATTAATATCAGATTTTATAATCAAAAAGAACATTTTAATAATACTAAAATAAGCAAAAATTTGATATGTTAAACGCTAAATAATAAGTTTTTATAAATTTTTTTTGGGGGGGGCATTGAAGGTTGGAAACAATGTAATTTTGAGTGTAAAATTGCAGCTTTTTTTATTAAACTTTTATTTTTAGAAGAGGGTTTTAAACAATTGTATATTTTTGTAGTAAAGCATTTCAAAAATGATCTTATATTAAAACAATTTCTACCCTCTTTTATGCAGCTAAATCAGTACATTGACCACACTATTTTAAAAGCGGTCGCCACCCCCCTGGACATCAAAAATCTTTGTATGGAGGCCAAATCTTATGAATTTTATGCCGTTTGTGTAAACAGTGGTTATGTGGGACTCGCTGTTTCTATGCTGAAGGATTCACCAGTTAAAGTAGCTGCCGTGGTAGGATTTCCCCTTGGAGCTATGAGTACAGAGGTAAAAATAGCCGAAGCTCTGGATTGCATAGAAAATGGAGCAGATGAGATCGATATGGTCATCAACATAGGTCTTTTAAAAGCTGAACATTTCAAAGCTGTTGAGGACGAAATTACCGGGATTAAAGAAGCTATTGGTGATAAAGTATTAAAGGTCATCATCGAGACCTGTTATCTCACAGATGAGGAAAAAAGGGCAGCCTGTAAAGCGGTGGTCAAGGCAGGGGCAGAATTCGTAAAAACCTCTACAGGATTTGGACCCTCGGGGGCAACCATTGAAGATGTGAAGTTGATGAAAGATGTTGTGGGAGATAAGGTAAAGATAAAAGCTTCAGGCGGCATCAAGGACCGTCCCACCGCTTTGGAATATATTGAACTTGGAGTTTCCAGAATAGGCACTTCAGCAGGAATTGATATTTTAACTGAAAAAGAAGAAGATTAATGAGTACACATATACAGGCTAAAAAAGGCGAAATAGCCGAAACAATTCTATTACCAGGTGATCCCTTACGAGCTAAATGGATAGCCGAAACTTTCCTGGAAAACCCGGTATGTTATAATGAAGTACGAGGTATGCTTGGATTTACAGGTACATATCAGGGTAAACCCATAAGTGTTCAGGGAACAGGGATGGGTATCCCCTCTACCCTTATTTATTGTCACGAACTCATTAATAATTACGGAGTAAAAAACCTGATACGGGTAGGTTCTGCCGGTTCTTATAATCGGGGGATTACTTTACGAGATATAGTAATAGCGATGTCTGCCTCCACTACTTCCGGAATAAATAATTCCCGCTTCATCAATGCAGATTATGCCCCTACCGCTAATTTTGAATTATTTATGAAAGCGGCCCTTTTTGCCAGAGAGAAAAACATTGAGATAAAAGCCGGAAATGTTCTTTCCTCAGATGAATTTTATGAAGATGAACCCGAAGCATATAAAAAATGGGCAGACTTTGGAGTGTTATGTGTGGAGATGGAAACAGCAGGATTGTACACCATTGCCGCCAGACATAAGGTTAAGGCTTTATCCCTACTCACTATATCAGATTCCCTCGTAACAGGTGAACATCTTTCCTCTGCAGATCGCGAAACCTCCTTTTCAAAAATGGTGGAGATCGCATTAGGAACTGTATAAAATCTCATGATTTTATGGAAAAAATCAAACTTTAACCCCGAAGATATTAAAATTCTGGGGTATAAACTCGTATTGGAGCAGATTAGCACTCCTTTAAATTTTGATTCGGAACTGATCTCCTACCATGGATTTCATGTTAAATATGGAATTGAATACTGATCCTGAAGATAATATTCTTAAAGCTGATCTGCGAATTGAAATAATCACCGATTGCGATAACCATAATACTGAAGAAGCCCAGGCCGTATTTCAGTTTTTATATTATTTAAGAGTACAGGAAATTGAAAAATATACAATCTCCCGCGAGGTGGAAAAAATCATCCTACAAAAAAATTTAGGGAATTATATTTCTGCCATGACGTATTCGACCTCACGGGGAATTTTGTTAAAACGGGTTTTAGGCACAGGAATGAACTACCTCGATGCAAGCATACGAGGTATCAAATTCCAAAAAAACAAATCCCAAATTCCAAAAAGTAAAAACGATGCAAGCATCGGGGAATTAAACCCTAAGAGATTAAAAGATTTCATTCTTCCTGTAATTAATACAGATTCTTTGCTGAATGAAAATTTAAATTATAAAGCTTAACTTTTTATCCTCCTAACGATATCATTAAATGAAAAATATTATCGTAATTCTTTTAGCCTTGATTGTTGCTATTCCTTATGTGTATTCTCAGGAAACAACCGGTTTAAGGATAAAACTCGAATCCCTTCTGGCAACTGAAAAAGGGGATTTTGCTATTGCTTTTAAAGACTTGCAGAAACCGGAAAGGAATATATTTATTAATGAACATGAAAATTTCCATGCGGCGAGTACTATGAAAATACCGGTGATGCTGGAAATTTTCAAACAGGTAAAAGAAGGAAAATATAAACTTTCAGATTCCCTCCTCGTAAAGAATGAGTTTAAAAGTATTGTAGATGGCAGCACTTACTCAATGGACATTTCAAGAGATAGTGGGGAACAATTATATGAGCAAATAGGGAGCTATCGAAGTATTGAGGATTTGGTTGGAGATATGATCATTTACAGCAGTAATCTGGCAACCAACATCGTGATAGAACTGGTGGGGGCAGATAATGTGAATTCTACCCTCAGGGGCATGGGTGCAAAAAATATCAAGGTATTACGGGGAGTGGAAGACATAAAAGCTTTTGATGCAGGCTTAAGTAATACCACTACAGCTTATGACCTCATGCTTATTCTAGAGGCTATTGCCCGGGGAGAGGCAGTAAATACAATCTCCAGTAAGAGAATGGTCAATATTCTTTTAAAACAAAAACACAGAGACATGATTCCAGCACTTTTACCAGAGCATGTTAAAATTGCCAATAAGACCGGATGGATCAACGGTGTGCATCACGACTCGGCCATTGTCTATTTACCGGGCGGTCGAAAATATGTATTGGTGATACTTTCAAAGAATCTTGAAAATATGGATACGGCAACTAATATGCTTTCCCGGGCATCGCTTCTTATCTATAATTATATGGAAAGTCAAGAATAAAATATTATTCAAATTATTTATTGTGCAATAAGGTTGAATAATAAGCATTTAAGAACGCGTCTCAATTGAGCAAGATATTTTGCCAAAAAAACCTTGATATAAATATAAAGAAACTTATATTTGCACCGCGAAATTGGTCGCGTAGCTCAGCTGGATAGAGCACCTGCCTTCTAAGCAGGCGGTCTCAGGTTCGAATCCTGACGCGATCACTTTTTAGAATATGTTAAAAACTAAACCCTGTTAATCTGTTGATTTTCAGGGTTTTTCATTTTTAATGATATCATTTGAAATCATTTAAAACTGTTAAAAATGGCCATAAAAGTTCACAAATCGGTCAACAACTTTTTGAGTTTTATTTCTTGACCTATTTTTAATAATTACCTTTAAATAAGGGTAATACGGCTTTCGTCTTAAACAGATTATGTACCATCAAAAGACGAAAATTCATGAAAACTAAGTCAACATTTTCGATCCTATTCTGGATCAACACTTCCCGTGCAAAAGAAAATCTTGCAGATCTCTTTGTAAGAATCACCGTAAACGGTAAAAGAGTAAACCTAAGCCTCAAGGAAAAAATACCTGTTGATCAATGGGATATACAAAAATTTAAGGTCAAAGGTAGTAGCAAACAAGCCAAACAGATTAATGAATATCTGGACGCTACCCGTAACCAAATTTTCCAAAGTTATATAGATCTAAAATCCTCCGGAGGCATTATTACTGCTCAAACGGTAAAAGCAAGGTATTTAGGAGAGGATGAAAAGTTTCCCACTTTACAGGAACTTATAGATTACCACAATGAACAGACAAAGCATGTCCTGCATTATGATACACAAAGGCATTATAAAACCAGCCAGAAGTATATTCTTGAGTATGTAAAAAAGCGGTACAAAACAAAGGACTATTATTTACGAGATCTTAATTATGGTTTTGTAATCGGTTTTGAAAATTTTCTGAGATCCTATACCCCCAAACACCCTCAGCCATCCATTAGTAACAATACCATAATGAAGCACATCCAGAGACTTAGAAAAATGGTGACCATGGCTTTTCATACAGAATGGATAGAGCGGGATCCTTTCGTGAAATTCAAAACAAAACTCGTCAAAACAGATAGAGACTTCCTTTCAAAAGAAGAGCTTGAAAAAATAGAAAAATTTTCAAGTCCATTAAACAGACTGAATGTCACCAAGGATTTATTCATATTTATCTGTTATACCGGGATTGCTTATGGAGATATTATGGAATTGTCAGAAAAAGATGTCGTAAAAGGCCAGGATCAGAACCTTTGGATTCAAACAAGAAGAAAAAAGACCTCTACCCCAATTAAAATTCCTTTACTTCCAAAAGCTTTATGGGTAATTAAAAAGTATGAAAATTCAGAATTGGCACAGGTAAATGGAAAATTGCTGCCTAGATTATCTAATCAAAAAATGAATTCCTACTTAAAGGAAATATGCCAACAATGTAAAATTAAAAAGAATCTTACCTCACATGTAGCCAGGCATACATTTGCGACCACTGTAACCCTATCCAATGGAGTTCCAATAGAAACAGTATCCAAACTCCTCGGCCATACCAAAATGGCTACTACTCAAATATATGCGCGGTTCTTGAAAAGAAAGTAAGTGAGGATATGAATATTTTAAGAGCTAAATTTTAGGTAGAATCGGATAATTCCCAATGAGGCACTTTTATGTTTAAAATTTCTTTAGATATGTTTTATAAAAGTGTAAAGTGATAGTGTGTTACGCAATTGTTGTAAGCAATTTGGGTTACAGCTAAAAACCAGCTATACAAAAGCCAAAGAGAACCACAGCGCACATTTGTTATTCTACCCTTAACCGATTGCGGTATTCACTCGGAGTAACTCCTAATACTTTTTTTACATAGCGAGTGAAAAATGACCGACTTGAAAATCCCATTTCATCGGAAATCTCTGCGATATTCAGATTCTTATTTTGTAGAAGCAGAACGATGCGTTCTTTAGCAAAACGTTTAATCCATTCTGAGGCTGTAATGCCAGAATTCTGTTTGGAGATAGCATTTAAATATTTTGCTGTTATATTTAACTCATTGGCATAAAACTGGACTTCACGCTCTTTCATACAATGATCCTGAACCAGATTCCTAAACCTCTCATATAGCGTTCCGGTTTGTAAACTTCGTTTTCTGCGTTCGTACTCTTTAGCAAAGGTATGCCACATTTCGAGAACGAAAAGTCGCATTTGTAGTTTCAGGGCTTCTTCATAAAAGCGATGTTCCATATCCAGAAATTTATCATACAACAATTGGAAGTTAGTTAACACGCGTTGCCTGTCATTCTTATTATTCAGTTGTTTAACAGGATATTGACGGGAATGTAAGGTGGCATCAATACCCAAGTTTTGGTCAGGAATGTTGTCGATCAAGAAATGATTTTCTACAAGCAGAATTGTTGCTGTAAAACCTTTTGAAAGTTCTAAGTTGGTCAAATAACTATTAGCAAACCAAAATAAAAATTCACCGCTTTTACATTTCATCTTAACCTCGTTGAACAGGAAAGTAATACTCCCCCGATGACACAATAAATGGGTATGATAATTTTTGTGAAAGGTGTTAGGGAAATCTTTCATTGTTGCCACTTTCAGCAGAATAATACGCTCAGGCTTAACAATTTTCGAATTTATTGACTCTTCCTTCAAGATAGGTGATATTTGACATTAATCAGGTAAATAGTGTTACAAATGTAGTTAATCTCTTTCTTAATTTCGTAATGTAAATAAAAGAAGATCAACAGCATGGAAGCAAATTCGGTATTTCAGAGATTATTAAATGGAGAAGCTATTTCACCCAACGACCCTGAAGCCTATAAAATGCGGGAGGCTTCATACAATACTAAAAAATTGTTGTTGCAGATGAATAGTACCTCTGATCCATCAGAAATCAGAAATTTTTTAAGTCAAATTACAGAAAGTGAAATTGACGAAAGTGTTGCTGTTTTCACACCACTTTACATCAATTATGGAAAAAACACCAAAATAGGTAAAAACGTATTTATCAACTTTGACTGCACCTTTTTGGATCTGGGCGGAATAACCATTGAAGATAATGTCATGCTCGCTCCTAAAGTATGCTTGCTTTCTGAAGCTCATCCAATTTCAGCTAAAGACAGGCACTCACTAATTACTGGCAGAATTCGCATTAAAAAAAACGCCTGGATTGGTGCCAATGTTACCATTTTAAAAGGGGTAACTATTGGTGAAAATTCAGTTGTAGCAGCAGGCGCCGTGGTTTCTAAAGATGTACCTGATAACACTATTGTTGGTGGTATTCCCGCAAAAATCATTAAAACAATTTAGTAATGAACAGGACCATGAAAACAACGACTTTTCTATTAATGAGCCTTTTCTGTTTACAGTTGTTTGCTTGTACACAGGAAAACAACCTTCAGCCGGATAATAACCAAATTGAAACCGAAAATACGGAGTTAATGGAAATACAAATTATTATTGGAACATCTTCTTTTTCAGCTACACTTGAAGACAATGCAACCGCAAAGGCTTTCATTGAACGCTTGCCTTTGACGATTACTATGACTGAATTGAACAATAATGAAAAGTATTTTGATTTAACAGAAGGTTTACCTGCGAATGCTTCGAATCCCGGCACTATACGAAATGGGGATTTGATGCTTTACGGCTCAAACACATTGGTGCTTTTTTATAAATCAATATCCACTTCTTACAACTACACCAGAATCGGAAAGATAGATGACCCTGAAGGTTTGGCGGAAACATTAGGTACAGGAAACGTTGAAGTGACTTTTCAAATAAAATAAAAGATTTTAGATATGAAAAAATTAGCAATAGTGACAGTTACAGCCTTAATGTTTTTGGGACAATCCTGCAACACAGGAAACAAAAACAAAGAAAGCAATAAGAAGGAAAATGACGAATTAAGTGCGATTTTCACTAAAGGCTCAGAAAGATCGAATACCGAATCTGAATTTCAAACGTCGATAGAAAATGGAGGGGCAAATGAAGACGACGCAATCAATGCAGGTTCGTATCAAGACAGATTTGGATTAGGAACCTATAACACAAAACAGGTTGTTGAGGAGCTTCTCTACATTGAACGTAATACGGAACCAATTGATGAAGCTCACAAAAAACGAATTTTAGTTACGGGATCAACCGGAGGCTTAGGGCAACTAGCTGCTATGTATCTCATTGAACGGGGTCATGAAGTAGTAGTTCATGCTCGAAATGAAAGTCGTGCAAAAGATGTTCGTAGGGATTTTCCGGATGCCTTTGGCGTGGTGATAGGTGACTACTCTGACTTGGAACAAACCCGACAAATGGCAGGCCAGATCAATGAATTTGGGACGTTTGATGTTATCATTCACAATGTGGGCGTATATGGAGCTTCTGCGGAAGTAATGTTAGATGTAAACTCTTTATCGCCCTACATATTGACAAGCTTGGTGAATAAACCCCAACATTTGATCTACATCACTTCCGATCTTCACCGCAGCGGCAGCCTTAAATTTGATGAAATTATAAGCGATACACCAAATATCAATTACGGTGACACCAAACTTCAAATGATAACCTTGGCGATGACGATATCTCGTTATTGGCCGGATATTCAGGTAAATGCAATTCGACCGGGATGGGTTCCCACTCTAATGGGTTTTCATAATGGCAATACTACTACGCCCGACAGTCTGCGCAAAGGCTACATGACGTATATATGGCTTGCAGAAGGCCTTGAAGAAGGTACAGAGGTTACGGGAGGGTATTTCTTCCAAAGCAAAGTAGAAAACAGCTTTAACTCAATCATCCACGACGAAACTATGCAAGATCAATTAATGCAATCATATGAAACGAAGACAGGAATTTCTTTCCCAAGAAATCAAGAATAGTTTATGATGAGGCTAATGAAAAAGAGGATAGACTTTGAATTAAAAGGGATTTATCATGAGAAATATCAGCCTGACAGTTGTATGGCAGTCAAGCAAAGGAGGTACTAATTGAAAAAAGTTATGAAACGAATTACGGTTATGGGCATTGTTTGTATGGTGATGATAGCTGGATATGCTTCTCAGCAACAACCGTCGGTTTCTCTACAAGAACCCAATAATAATCAAAGCTCAGATATCACTAATATTCCTGAAGAAATTCCGGTTCCATCTGAATCCGAAACCTTAGCGACACTTCAAATCACTGTAGGCGACGAGATATTAACAGCAACTTTATGGAGCAATCCTGCTTCCGAGTCACTTCTCGCACAGCTGCCTCTGACCTTGGCATTTGAAGATTATGGCGGGAGAGAACTGATTGCAGAGCCATTTCAGCCAATAACAATGGAAGGTATGCCGGAACGTGATTCTCCACAGGAAGGTGATTTGAGTTTTTATGCACCAAGCAATGCCCTTTCATTGACATACGCCGATCTTGGAGAATGGGTAGGCGCTGTTCGGTTAGGACGAATTGAGGGTGATTTATCTATTCTGAAAAATCATTCAGAGCCTGTGATGGTGATGATTGAGCAAGTTGAATAATTGTAAATAGATGAAATATAGTATGGCTCATCAAATTCGAAGGATAACCAGATTGTGCTCGCGAATTGCCACAAAAATCAGTAAATAAATTAAAAACAGATAAAATGAAAACAACAATGAAACTCGCACTAACCCTCCTATTATTGATAGGACAGGGCTGTAACACAAAAACAGAAAAACAAGAAAATATGGGATCGGACAAAAGCGAATTGAACGCCATTTTCCCAAAAGGTGAAAAAGGTTCGGAAGAACTTTTCACAGGAAACGCCTTCAACATAGGTTTGGTAGATGCTGATTCTGTTCACACCACGGCCGTCGGTAATGTTTATTTTGAACCCGGAGCCAGGAGCAATTGGCACATCCACCCAGCCGGGCAGATACTGATCATTACGGACGGCGTTGGCTATCATCAGATTGATGGGCAACCAATTGAAGTCATCAAAAAAGGAGATGTGGTAAAATGCCCGCCCAATGTAAGACACTGGCACGGAGCAAGCCCTGATGTGGGTTTACAACAATTATACATCGTTCCCAACACCGAAAAAGGAATTGTGGAATGGATGGAGCCTGTAACAGATGAAGTTTATAAAAGTGCCAGGTAGCATTAGAATAATCGTCTTATTTTATAAAATGGAATATTAAAATCTTCGGTTTTTTAAATACAATTATTTCAAAATAAAAAATTAAAGGAATATGGAGAAGCTTACGGAAAATCAAAAGACCAATCCTACAATGCGAAGAGACTTTTTAAAAACGGCTTCTTTGCTTGGGTTAGGAACGATCTTTTCAGGATCTCTTATGGGTTATGGAGTTGCTCCCCGGGGTATAGAAAATAAAAACGCTGGGGATAAGAATACTGGAACTATACTTACAAAAAAGAGAACGTTAGGATCAAAAAAAAATCCTCTTACGGTTTCGGCCATTCAGTTGGGCTGCATGGGAATGACGAATGGACGTGGTGTCCACCCCGATCATAAGAGCATGGTCAAACTGATAAGGGATGCCGCAGATCGAGGCTGCGATTTTTTCGATACTGCCGAAGTTTATGGTCCTTACGTCAATGAAGAGTTGGTTGGAGAAGCACTTGCTCCCATCCGAAACCAAGTTGCCATTTCCACCAAGTTTGGTTTTGATATTGGGGGGACAAATGTCTTTAACAGTACACCAGAGCAAATTCGGAAAGTCGCGGATCAATCACTCAAACGCCTCAAAACCGACCGTATTGACCTTTTCTTTCAGCATCGGGTTGATCCCAACGTGCCCATTGATGATGTTGCAGGCACTGTAAATGATCTTATTAAAGAAGGAAAGGTTCTACACTTTGGCCTTTCTGAAGCAGGTGCTCAAACCATCAGAAGAGCACATGCTGTATGCCCTGTTACGGCCGTTCAAAGTGAGTACTCCTTTATGTTTAGGCTGCCCGAAGAGGTCATCTTTTCCACCTTGCAGGAACTGGAGATAGGCTTCGTGGCCTATAGTCCGCTTTGCCGTGGCTTGTTGGGTGGAAATTTAACCGAATATTCTGATTTGAATACGAATGACATTCGGGGTTCATGGCCAAGGTTTCAACCGGAAGCATTAAGATCAAATATCCGGATTTTCGCGGCCCTGAATGAGTTTGGGAAAACAAGAGGCATGAGTTCATCTCAAATTTGCATGAGTTGGATGCTTTCCAAATACCCCTTTATTGTTCCTTTGCCTGGCACAACCAAGCTTTCGCATTTAGAGGAAGATTTAAGGTCCGCTGACTTTACGTTAACGTCAGCCGAAATCAATGAGATTGAAAGCAAAATTGAAGAAATAGGAGTTGTTGGTGACAGATATGATGCTTTGCAACAGTCGAGAGTAGAATATTGAAGAAGAAATATGTATTGAAAACAAAGGAGGTACCTATGGAAAACAATAATCATTCATTAAGAAGAAGCATTAGCCATATCGCTTAAGAGCTTTAGTATCAAAAAGAATTGAGTTGATGAAAAATTTACATTTAACGATTTTGATATTTATATCTGTACTTACCAGTGGTGCATCCTCTTGCAACCAAGAAGTTGACAATATCAACACGGAAAATACTAGGTCAATGGCTAATGGAAAAATCCAAATAACGGTCAATTCACAGACCTTTACGGCCACCCTTTTGGACAATAATACCGCAAAGGCATTCAAGGAGATGCTGCCAATGACGGTAGAAATGACTGAGCTGAACAGAAATGAAAAGTATATTCGCCTTCCGGAAAACCTTCCTACTAACGCCTCAAATCCTGGAACTATTCGATCTGGTGATTTGATGCTTTACGGTTCAAATACGGCTGTACTCTTTTATGAGGGCTTGAATACTTCTTATAGCTATACCCGAATGGGGAAAATAGATGATCCTACAGGATTAAGAAATGCTTTGGGAGCAGGTGAGGTGACTGTTACTTTTGAAATCGAATAAAAAGCTAAGATGCTCCCCATTTCGGTTCTATGTTTGACGTGGAAGAAATCAGAACGAAAGTGATGGAGTTTCTTTCTGAGCATTTAAAATAGCCGGGAAAGGAATTGGAAATTAGCATTAACTTAGAATTAAATGCATGACTTATGGCAAAGTATAATCTAAATATCAACGGCAAATCCCTTCAAGTAGACGTGGATCCAAACACACCACTCTTGTGGGTGTTGAGAGATCACTTGAATCTTGTAGGCACCAAATTCGGTTGCGGTATCGCGCAATGCGGCGCCTGCACGGTTCATATAGATGGGGAGGCGGTAAGGTCCTGCTCTTATCCGGTTAGTGTAGTAGAGGACCAGCAGGTTCTTACGATAGAAGGCCTATCCGAAAAGGGCGATCACCCTATCCAAAAAGCCTGGGTGGAACATGATGTGCCACAATGTGGCTATTGTCAAGCCGGACAGATCATGTCGGCTGCAGCCCTTTTGAATAAAAACTCCAGCCCAAGCGATACGGATATTGACGATGCCATGAGAGGGAATATCTGTCGCTGCGGAACCTATGTTCGCATCAAAAAGGCCATAAAGACTGCCGCCAATTCTTAATCAAAAGCACTAGACCATGACCGTTGTAAAAACAAAAATAAACAGAAGATCATTCTTGAAAGCATCTGCCTTGGCAGGTGGTGGAATGATACTGAGCTTTAGCTGGCTAGCAGGTTGTAAGCCTAAAAATGAAGATGAGCTTTTGGCAATGCCCAAAGAATGGTTTGAGCTGAACAGTTATGTCAAAATAGGCGAAAATGGTGCAGTGACGCTTTTTAACTCGACTCCAGAATTTGGACAAAATGTAAAAACATCATTGCCTATGATCCTGGCTGAGGAGCTGGATGTGGTTTGGAACATGGTGATGGTGGAACAAGGAAATTTTTCACCAAAGAGATTTGAAAGACAATCTGCAGGAGGAAGTCAATCCATTCGTCAGGGCTGGACGCCACTACGAACAGTAGGTGCCACTGCCCGTCAGATGCTTGTCAATGCAGCAGCTCAGACTTGGCAGGTTAGTAGTGAGGAAATCACAACAGAAAATGGAGTCCTTCTGCATAAAGCCAGTGGTAAAAAAGCAGGCTATGGTGAAATGGCTTCACTTGCAGCCAAACTTCCGGTTCCAGAGGAAATTAAACTGAAAGAAAAAAAGGATTTTAAGATCGTCGGTTCCTCCAAAAGAAATGTAGACCTCGAAAAGATCATTACGGGAAAGCCACTTTTCGGAATTGATTATAAAGTGGAAGGCATAAAGTATGCCTCCATCATCCACCCCCCTGCATTTGGCATGAAATTGAAGTCTTTTGATGCTGCCGCTGCGCTTGCTATGTCGGGAATTCAGGAAGTGTTTGCCATCAACATCTTCAACAAATCATTCGTCAGGAGCTTCTTTGATACAGCTACTTATCCCGAATTGATCGCTGTGGTAGGTAATTCTACATGGGAGGTATTACAGGCAAAAAAATCAGTAAAAGTCGAGTGGGAAAACGCACCGGAATCGACCTTCATGAAGACAGGATTTGGCGGTGGAGATCCCTTCCAAGTCACCGTTCCTGAGGGCCTTGAAAGTACAGCTATTCATCAGACAAAAATGGCTGATTTTTCTAAAAAACCCGGCAAAATCCGTAGAAGAGACGGTGATCCTGAGGCGGCATTCAAAACAGCAACAAAAGTATTGGAAAGAACTTTCACTGCTCCTTTCCTTGCCCATAATACCATGGAGCCGGCCAATTGCTTCGCCCATGTCACAGCAGATCAGGCCGTAGTTTATGGTGCCACCCAATGGCCTGAGCCCATCAGCGCTACACTTTCTGATAGTCTTGGATTGCCGAAAGAAAAAATCCAGATCAATCTCGCCAGAATGGGAGGAGGCTTTGGGCGGAGAGCCTATAGTCACCAAATGGTGGAAGCAGCCCTGATTTCCCAAAAAGCAAATGCTCCTGTCATGTTGGTCTATACCCGTGAAAACGATATGACCTCCGGTGTTTATAGGCCAACCTATTCCGCTACTTACCGTGCCGCTTTGGATGAAAACAACAATTTGACCGCTTTCCATGTAAAGGCGGGGGGGATACCGGAGACCCCGATTGCTCCAAACCGTTTCCCGGCCGGAGCTATTGACAACTACCTGGCAGAAGGTTGGGATATCCCTTCCAATATTACCGTTGGGGCATTCAGGGCACCTGGTTCTAATTTCATTGCCGGAGCGGAACAGTCTTTTTTAGATGAACTTGCAGAGGAAATGGGCAAAGACCCCATTGATTTCCGATTGGAACTGTTAGACCGGGCCATGAAAAATCCTGTTGGTGAAAGGAATGACTATGATCCTGAACGCTATGCGGGAGTGCTGAAATTGGTACGTGAAAAATCGCACTGGGATACAAGTCAATCCGATATTCATCGGGGAGTGTCTGCCTATTTCTGCCACAATTCTTATGTGGCAGAGGTGTTGGATATAAAGATGGTAAATGATAAGCCTGTGGTGGAAAATGTCTATGCAGCTGTAGACTGTGGCATTGTCGTCAATCCGGATGCTGCGGCCAACATGGGTGAAGGTGCCATAGTGGATGGGATAGGTAATGCCTTCTATGGGGAGTTGACCTTCCGGGATGGAGTTCCTCAAAAGAATAACTTCAATACGTATAGAATGATCCGTATGCCGGAGGCACCAAAGAAAATTGAAGTCCATTTTGTCAAAAATGAACATGACCCCACAGGTCTTGGCGAGCCACTTTTCCCACCGATCTTTGCGGCGTTGGCCAATGCGCTTTACAAATCAACTGGTAAAAGGCAATACAATCAGCCGTTTATAACTGGTTTCGAAGGGGAAAATATAAGGTTATTATAAGAACCCTGCAATAGGATTTTCTATGGAAATAGAGCTATAATAAAAGACCTTTTCGACATCTTACAGCTACACAAAATTGGAGTTCAGTAGAAGTAGCAACAGGTTTGGCTTCAGAACTATGTTCAGGAAACATAACTATTAGGTTTGAATCCGAATAAAATCTTTAGACTGAAGAAATCCACAGCCTAAGGATTAATATCAAAGGTATTGGCAAAATTTCTATAGCTATTTTGAATGACTTCAGTCTGTTCTGTTTTGTTCGAAATAAAAGTTGCTACTCCGTAATCTGTCATTTCAGAATGACTTTCTCTTAGGCTGAATTCACTCCAAGCAACTAATTCCATTATAACAGGTGTAAATGCCAAGCCTTTTTCTGTAAGCAAATAGATATTCATTTTTTTATTTTGGGGCATCTTCTGCTTCGTTATGATTCCTGTTTTTGCTTTAATAGTTGCTTGGTCAAAAAGTCAAAAGTTTAAAGCCTTTCTTGATAAAGTTCCCACTTGGTTACTTATTTCAACGCAAGCATTCGTTTTGCAGGTATCTTCTTCCTAGTATTTTATTTTAAGGAAAAACTACCCTTCGAAATTGGTGTAGTCAACGGTTTACTTGACATAATCGTAGCCGTTACTGCTATTATACTAGCTCTAATGGTTTACAAAACAGGAAATAAATTCAACAAGTTAGTATTAGCTTGGTATGGCTTAGGTTTATTAGATTTCACCAGTGCGTTTACTGTAGTCGGTTTGTCTTTCTTTGGTCTAATTAGTGTTTCTCCAGCACTTACACCTATGGGATTACCTCCATTAACATTGATTTCTATTTTTCAAGTTCCAATTGCAATGTTTATTCATATTTACTTAATCAATAGAATAAAAAATAGCTAATAGAACAACGACCACTAGCGAATTTCTGATAAAATAATTACCGCTAAAATAAGGTGTATAAGTAATAGCGGCTTTGTTGCATATCCAAGTCGCTTCTGTAATTTATTGAGTATCTTGCTTCATAAAGAGTTTGTGCATTTAATTCGATACTACTCATACACAGACCGTTTTATCGGCTATTCTATGACCGCCCGTTCTAACAATAAACAGATAGAAATGAAATTAACAACACTTATATTTTTTAGCATTCTATCCATATTGACTTCGTGCAATGGACAGACTTCTAATTCGAAAAAAAACACTGACCATTTTAAAGAACTATTTATAAAGGGCGACACCGTAAAAGAACTTGGAAGTAGCATTATGGTCATTTATCAAGACAAAAAAAATATTTATTGGTTTGGAAGTTGGGAAACAGGCGTGTATAGATATGACGGTAAGACATTGATAAATTATACAACAAAACATGGTTTGCCAAACAATAGAATAGATGAAATACAGCAAGATGAATCTGGCAACATATACTTCACCAGTTTTTATCCAAAACCTACGATTGTTAAGTTTGACGGAAATACATTTACAACATTATCTCCAGTCTCCAGCAATGATTGGCATCTTAAATCCACAGATGTATGGTTTAGACATACTTACGATTTTGAAAATAACGTTTATCGGTATGACGGCACTACTTTATATGAATTGCAGTTGCCTAAACCACCAAGCCTGCCCAATCCTTTTGGAGTCTACAGCATTTATAAAGATAAAAAAGGAAACATTTGGTTTGGAACAAATCCTGTTGGAGCTTGCCGATACGATGGAAAATCGTTTGAATGGATAACAGAAGAAGATGTGACAGAATTTCGCAACGAAGGGGCAAACGGAATACGGTCAATCACGGAAGACAAAAATGGAGACTTTTGGTTCAATACCGAAAACCGTTATAGTGTTTACGACAGCATAACATTAAAAAGCCATAAGTTTTATACAAGACACGAAAGTATAGGCAGTTTAGATGGGAAAAATACCAGTGGTCTTAAAGAGTATTTATCAATTGCAAAGGACAACAATAATAATTTGTGGTTTGTAACTTATCGTAGTGGCGTTTGGAAATATGATGGAACGAAAATTACACACTATACAGTTCAAGCAAACTCAAAAGACATAACGCTATTCAGCATTTACAAGGACAACAATGGCGACCTATGGCTTGGGACACACGAAAACGGTGCATATAAATTTAACGGAAACACGTTTGAAAAATTTAAACTATAACGAGCGAAAGAAGAACAGCCGATAACATTTAGCCCACTAGCCGAAAGCCCCAGAAAAAAAACCTTGATTGATGCATTCATATATCAGAGCTTTTGGTTAGTGGCTGTTGACTGACAACCTCAGGGTGAAACGTTTGCTATGTGGAACAGTAGGACGGTTTTGGTTTCATGGTCATTTTTGGGATTGTTATTTGTGGGAACCGGATGGTTATTATTGGGTTTTGGACATAAATACGCCTACCCGGATTTCCGGTTGGGTAAACAATGGACATTTCTTGGACCGGGCCTATGTTTTCCCCGATCGAGTGGTGCATCATGAAGGGGCAGGCATTTTGGGGCCGATTGCTATCGAGATGCGGATGGTCATGGGCGAATAGGCCTTTGCTTCCAGGAATGAGGCCAGTCTGAGTAGATACTCCTGTGCCGGACCGTTAAGGACAACAGTCCCGAAGGTGTTTTTTTTTAGTTTCTAAAATGATTGATTTTGATTTGACGGAATTTAAACAGAATTTAGGTAATTCGCTCACGCAGAGGGTGTCAGTTCAACAGCACCTACCCAAAAGTGGCGGTTCAGTGGGTAAATCAAGTTCAGTTTTTCAATCAAACTATGGTGCTGGCAGACAGTTTTGCGCTCCGTAATCACCAACTTCTTAAACCCACAAAACGTTATCTGCAAACGTAGCAGACGACTTAAACGACAATAAACAATTATAAAAAATGAGCAATATACCCTTTCAAACAATAGACTGGACTTCAATTGAAAAAGTTGAATACAAAGGTGAAATAGGTGTAGCATTTTGGCAGACAATTCAATTTGATGGACTTAGAATACGGTTAGTGGAGTACTCAAACGGATATTTAGCAGACCATTGGTGTCAAAAAGGACATATTGTTCATTGTTTAGACGGAGAATTTATCAGCGAACTAAGCACGGGTGAAAAAATTAAACTAAAAAAGGGCGAAACTTATGTTGTGTCTGACGAACTCAGTTCACATCGTTCCTTTTCCGAAAACAGTGTCAAAATTCTTATTATTGACGGAGACTTTTTGAAATAAAATTGGAGAAACTAAAAACTAATTAAAATGATTTACATAACTCAATTAATCTACATTATTAAAGGACAAGAACAAGTTTTTGACGAATTTGAAAGCATTGCTATTCCTACATTTTTAAAATATAACGGACGACTTTTATTACGAGTTAGACCGACAGAAAACACATTTATAGAAAATCATATTAACAAACCTTATGAAATTCATCTTGTTGAATTTGAAACACAACAAGATTTTGACAACTTTAAACTAGACGAAGAAAGAAAGAATTTTTTGCACTTAAAAGACCAATCAATAAAGGCATCAATTTTAATTCAAGGGACCAAACTATGACGACAGAAAGAACGCAAGCAAAAACAAGAATTTCCCGCCGAATTGGAGGAAAAGGTAACTTGTGTAAAAATTACAAAAGTCCAGCAGGAAGGAGAAATAGAGGTAAAAGGTATATCAAAACTTTTAAACTATATTCACCCTAAATTATTAAAAATACTGATTAAAAGAATAAAGCATGGAGGGCAAAAGAGGCTAATCTTCATCAGTTTCATCTGGCTTTTCATAATTTCCTTCAAATTCCTCCGCAATCAAATCATCTTGACTCAATCAATATTCTGAAGTCAAAATTTTAAAATTCTTCGCATCTGTTGTTGTCAAGTCCCAAAGTATATCTTCGGCTTCAGGAAAGGAAGTATCTCCAGTCATTTTATCACCAAACAATCTTTTGATCAGATTGCTGTCAGAAAGTCCTTCACTCAATAATTTGAGCGCAACTTCTTTAGTTAACTCAATATCCTCTACTTTGCCCAGAGGGGTAATTGAACACTCAAATTGACTGGCTTTGGTGTTGGGAAATTTCCCATTAAAAGCTTTAAACAAAAGTTGGTTGATATGAAAAAGTGTACCGTGGAGATTGATCTCCGGATACTCCTCGGCTATTTTGTCGAGCAACATGTCATTGGAAATCTGTTCTATCTGTCCTTTGCTCAAATCATCACTCAGTTTATATTCCAATACTATAGCTGCAGCTTCATTGGGTTCATAATCGGTAATGGCCATTAGCAACAATTCTCTCAAAGTATCTTCACTCGCACTTTCAGCATCAGGAAACCCGAAAAGATCCAACAGTTCAATATAATCCGCTGTTGACCAATAATCTAATACCTCGTCTATAGTTTTGAATGAAATGATTTTTATTTGAAATTTCATAATTTTTTTAAATTTTGTACAAGTTAGCAAGTATTGTTGATCGCTGCAGGGATAAACTCAGATATTTCTGAAATACGATTTTGCCAATTAAGTTGAAAAGGAAAGTTTCGGTATATGTTATTCTAATTTTTCCTGGACCATAAATAAAAAAAAATTTGGCTTCGGTTTTTCCAATGGTGTCTTAAAGTTGAAAGCACAGGATCACATTGGAATGATTTTTTCATATGAAGATATTGATAACCTTTTACGAGTTTTAATTGAGATAAATGCGGATACTTACACTCATATTGAGCGCAATTGTTCTAGTGGCCACAGGATTGCCCTTGATCAATTCAGGGGAATGGTGGATCAGAATATTTGATTTCCCAAGAATCCAGATTGCTATTCTGACTTTATTGGCACTGATCCTTGTATATTTTTATGTTGATTTCAAATGGAAATACAAGTTGCCATTGTTGGTAATCCTAGTAGTCTCTCTTGTATACCAAATCCAGTTTGTGGTGGTATACACGCCTCTTTACACAACTCAGGCGAAGGATAGTAATAAGGAGCGTGAAGAAAACAGCTTTATTCTTTTGGTTACAAATGTCCGGATGGAAAATAAAGATAAAGAAAGCTTTTATGAGCTTGTAATAAAGTATGATCCGGATGTGTTGCTGATCAATGAACCTGACCAAAAGTGGGCTGTTTCCATTGCAAAACTTGACAAAAATTACCCTTATTCCATCAAATACCCACTGGATAATACCTACGGAATGATGCTTTTATCAAAATTTCCGCTGAAGGAAAGTGCGGTGAATTTTTTGGTAAGGGATGATGTACCTTCTATTTTCACCAAGATCACTTTGCCTTCAGGCAGTATCATTGATTTTTATGGCGTCCACCCAGAACCTCCAAAGCCTGGTACCGATACATATGAAAGAGATACTGAACTGCTGATCATCGGTAAAGAAATAAGGGAATCCAAAAATCCTACAGTAGTAGCCGGCGACTTGAACGATGTGGGTTGGTCGGGGACTTCCAAGCTTTTCAGAAAATACAGTGAGCTTGTTGACCCACGTGAAGGCAGGGGCTTATATAATACATACAGTGTTT
The DNA here is from genome assembly GCF_041751335.1 of Aquiflexum sp. Lineage (GTDB taxonomy): Bacteria > Bacteroidota > Bacteroidia > Cytophagales > Cyclobacteriaceae > Aquiflexum. The sequence goes on along the minus strand of NZ_JBGSXS010000072.1, from coordinate 34,167 downwards.
TATTACCTTTGTTTCGATATCCATTGGACCATATTTTCTACTCCAAAGAATTCGGATTATTAACCCTTGAGAAATTGGAAGATATAGGATCGGACCACTATCCAATTTTGATTGGTTTGAATTATGAACCCGATGAGGACAATACAGAAGGTTTGGAAAAAACCGATGCAGAAGAGGAAGCAGAAGTGGAAGAAAAAATTGAAGAAGGAAAAAAGGAAGGCGCTGATAATTAAGTTTATGACACGACTTTAGAATTGGAAACAAATACAGAATATGACTGCGGAGAAGTTATATAACAAATAGAATATAAATAGAACAAGAAGCTTCTTTTAGCTTCTTGTTCTATTTTTTTTATAGCAGATTATCATCAACTCATCTAGCTGTGTTGGAGGATGATCTATCAACAACTCTTTTTATTCCTTCACATACACAGTCTTAATATTCACAAATTCCCTGATCCCTTCTTTGGCCAGTTCACGCCCGTATCCTGAACGTTTGGTACCTCCAAATGGAAGACGGGGATCGGATTTTACGAGCTCATTTACAAAATAGGCCCCATCGCTAACTCTGTCTGCCATTTCAAGGGCTTTATCCGTATCTTTTGTGAAAACTGTTGTTCCAAGACCATACTTGGACGTTTCAGAAAGTTTGAAAGCCACATCTATATCTTTTGCTTTAATCATCGCTGCCAAGGGACCAAAAGTCTCTTCGTCAAAAGCCGCCATACCCGGCATTACATTTCCTAAGATCGTCGGTTCATGAAAACAATTATTCTGATTGCCACCATGGAGCACTGTTGCTCCCTGATCAACTGAACTTTTTACCTGTTGGTTGAGGTCATCTGCCAAATCTTTGCGTGCCAAGGGGCCTAATTGGGTGGATTCATCCTTGGTATCACCGATTTTGAGTTTTTTGACAGCGTCTGTAAATTTTGAGACGAATTCATCATAAATCCCTTCAAGCAATATAAATCTTTTTGCTGCAATGCAACTTTGACCGCTATTCATCATTCTTGCGGTAACGGCTGTTTTTACGGCTTGATCAATATCCGCATCCTCCAAGACAATAAAGGAGTTATTTCCCCCAAGTTCCAGTAGGCTTTTCTTCAAATACTTGCCTGCTAGTTGACCTACAGATGCGCCTGCCCTTTCGCTGCCGGTAAGTGTTACTGCCTTCACGGTGTCGTGAGCAATTATCTTTTCTGTTTGGTCATGGTGTATGATGAGATTCTGAAATACTCCCTCAGGATAACCTGCCTTTTTAAATATTTCTTCAATTTGAGTAGCACATCCGAATACATTGGAAGAATGTTTCAACAAACCTGTATTGCCTGCTGTGAGCGTTGGGGCTGCAAACCTAAACACTTGCCAGAATGGGAAATTCCAGGGCATAATAGCAAGAACTGTCCCTGACGGGTCATATCTTACCAAGCTCTTTTTGGCATCTGTTTTTATTTCTTCTGAAGCAAGAAAATCAGCAGCATTATCAGCATAATAATCACATACCCAGGCACATTTATTTACTTCAGACCTTGATTCCGAAATGGGCTTGCCCATTTCAGTGGTGATCATCTGTGCGTATTCTTCCGCATTTTCCCTCAATACCTGTCCTGCCTTTTTGATCAGCTCTGTGCGGTAAGAAAGCGGTTTGCGGCTCCATGTTTTGAAAGCCTCTTCTGACTTGTCTAAAATTTTGTCTATTTCATCAGAAGTATGTGCTTTGTATTTCCCTACTTCTTCATTGTTATAGGGATTGATGCTCTTAAATTCCATTGTAAATTGTGTTTTTTTAATCCGTGTAAATGAACCGGATGTATTGTAAGGGATGCCGTTACAACCTAAATTCTCTAATCAAAATCAGTTTTTCCAAAAGCTTGAATAGCCTGTGCCCATTTTGGACCAGAAATCTGCCAGCACCTCCCAAGAGACTTGGCCTCTTTTCATAAGTTTGTTCCGAAAAGCTTCCAATTCTTCCTTATCAGCTGAAGGGTTCGCCTGAGCCATAGCTTTCACAAGCGTATCAGTTACCGTCTTTTGCCAATCAGGTTGTGAAACTTGCTGTTCCTGATAAGTCCTATCAATTCTATTTGCGGTTTGTGAAATTGGCTGATGAAACCGTTCTGCCAAAACAGGAGCAACTGCAGGCTGATCAAATTCAATTAACCTGTATTCTTCCTTAAAATAATTGAAGCTTTGGAGGATCACCTCATTTGGCCAGCGAAGATGCACTGTTCCTTCCACAGGACTGTACACCACTGTGTAAAGGGTACCAAATCCTTCTTTAAACTTCGTATTATAAAGCGGCGGTTGAAGAAAAGCATCAGCCATCTCAGTGGAATTTGCTTTTCCTTCGGATAACATCTTTTCTATAAACCCATACCTTTCGAGGGTTTTATTGAAAGCTGCATTTTCCGGCCAATCAATCTCCCCTTGGTGATTGGTAGCAAAGGCGGCATCAGTAACCAGCGGCGCCTTGTCCGGTGCTATCTGAACAGTCTTATGAGCTCCACTCTTGTCAATGACAGTGACATTATACGACATGTGGGAAGGAATTCGTGTAAGTGCGGCAACGGCCTCCTCCACATTGCTGCAAAACTCCAGGACATACCTTAGTATAAAAGGAATACCAAAGCCTTCACCCACAACTTTCCTACCGCCAAAGGTCAGGGAAATCGCCAAGCCATCATCATTCATGCCATCCACGGCACCAGCGAGGCAATCACTTGTGGCAATCACTTTTTTGCCATTCCAAGCAGTCAGGAGTTGTGTGCCTTCAGTCAGGTCTGGATGGTAATCATAATTACGGACCAGTTTGATGTCATTTCCCGGTAGCACAGCTTGTGAACATCCACTTATATATGCGGGAGGTTGAAAACCAGTCAGAAAACGTGCAGAAACTTCATCGGCATTCGCTAGTTTGCAAAGCCTCTTGTAAGTAGGCCACATTTCCGGCATGTGTTTTTTAAGTGCTTCCTGTGAAGTTTTGAGGTCGGGAGTATATGCTGCTCCTTTCGATTCAAACCAAGTGCGATAGGCTGCCCAGTGCGTTTTAAATAATTTTTTCCACTTTAGCCCTGGTTTGCCAGGTTCTGCAATTGTATTGAAATGTAAATTCATTTACTGATTTATGATTGAAAATTAATCCAGATTAGCCCGCAATATAGATCTTATATTACGGGCATTACCTCTGAAAATTTATTTTATTTGGTCAATGAACCGGTAAGCTTAGGCTTAGTTTTATCCTCTACCATCTCAGCTTTGTACTGTGATCTTATCGCTTTTATCCAGTGTTTTGCACGGTGATTCAGGCTGAAGTCATCCGTCATCATACGGCCTCTCGTTACAAGTATCCCCATATCCGCACCTTCATACAAATAATCGCCTTTTCTAGTTATTCTTAAGAAAAAGGCCTCATTTTCATTTTCCACGGCTCTCCTGTGGGTATCCATACGGTCAAACTGAATGTGTCCTGTATCATACATTTTCCAGATACCTGATTTTGGCGCTTCAGTCACATATTCAATGGTGTCTTCAGTATGCTTTATGATTAACTGACTCCAACCGTCAATATTGTCCTGATGTGCCCAACGATTATTAAGTGCTACAACATCAAGATCATATTCAATGTCCATCCATTCCAAGATATGGAAAACAAACAGTGGCGCATCTGCCAAGGCAAATACTGCATGATTGGTGATGGAGCTTGCACCTGTAACCCGTGGGTTCAACTCACCGAGGTAAATCTCCCCATTGTCCAAATCGATCAGGTAATCAAGTTCAAAATATCCTTTGTAACCTTCTTTTCGCAGTTGATTACCGAATTTCTGAGTGTTTTCTATAGCTTTGGCGCGCAGTTCCGGCGTGAATGCATTTGGGTAAATCTCGTTTCCACACCATCCACCTTGGTAAGGTGTAAGTTCCTTAAAGCCTACCAACTCTGTCATCAATGGAGCTACGATAGTTCCATGTCTTGTAACACAGGCTTCGATGGCAGATCCTTTGCAGCGGATACGCTTCATGATCTTGACCTCATCTTCTTTGATAATCTCCTCCTCATGCTTTTTAAATTCTTCTTCATTCGAGATAAAGAAAGTGGTATGTCCTGAATCACCGAAAGGCGTTTGTATGACAAGATCACTTCCCAAATTCTTGGCAATTTTTGTCAGCTGTTTGTAATCTGTTACCTTGGAAAGTACATAAGGCACACAGGCCACCCCTGCTTTTTCGGCAATACGGTTGGTATTTACCTTGTTATCCAGAGAGTTCCGCATTTCAGCTTTTGGGAACATGATTTCCAGACCTAATTTCTCTGCAAGCCTTTCGGTTTTTTCGTCAAACATGAGGAACATTGCTTTTCCTGCCCTGCCATCTACTGCCCGTGTTTTAAGGTAGTCCTGCACTTCGGGATGTTGCAACAGATAGTTGTTGATGTCCTCTATGCCTTCAAAATCGTCATGTGGAATTTCATTTTTGGGAGAAAAGACATTTGGGTGAAGGCCGTCAAAACATTCAATATAACAAATGAATTTAAATCCTTTGATCCATTCATCAGCACCCAGTAAATTGAAATTAGTAGCGCTGATAAAATAAAGAGGCTCTTCATTTTTGTGGAAAGACCTCCTTATGTCTGAAACACCAACCAACTCAGCTTTAGGTTTCTTACCTCCATTTTTCAATTCAGTACCAGACGCTGGTTTTTTAGCTGTCCTGGTGGTTGGAGTAGTTTTTGTTGAAGCAGGTTTAGTTGTGGTGGTTGTTTTTTGTACAGTTTTTATGGGTGCACCGGGTATAGAAACTTTCACATCTGGTTTTACCGGTTGATCTGTTTTATTATTTCCTTTAGTTGCCATATTCTTAATTTTTTAAGGGTTTGGTTGATAATTTCTTTTTTGCATTTGTATTTGTCGATCCCATCGAGGTGACGGTTTTGTGTCTGTTGAGCACACTTTCTTTGAAAACCCGAAGTCCGAGATCAGCTCTGTAGCCATGAATCTCAGAGACATCAAGGGCATTGAGAAAATGTATGATTTCTTTGCTCACCACCTGCCCCGGGACAAGTACTGGAAATCCAGGAGGATAAGGAATGATAAATGACGAAGCCACGAGCGTACGGCCATTTTCCATTGAGGGCAAGCAGTCATCCATTTTTATATATTCACAACTCTCCTCATTATAAGCGATAAAAAATGCTTCCCGTATATTTCCACCCGGCACTCCAGGTACGGCCTGAAATGTTTCATGAAAATAACTGAAGTCAGGCAAAGGGGGAAAATCCTTAATCAATGATTGGATTTTATTTTGACGGATTGTTGTCTCCTCTTCATTCAGACTTTTAAATTCCTGATCCAATTCATCGGCTATTTTTAGCAGTGCATTGGTAAGGTAAGCCACACTTCCTCTTGTTGTACCAATGTTGGTCATGAATAAGACCGTGTTTCTCGAAGTCTTGTTGATCTGGATATTGAATTTATCCATCAGGTATTTATTCTTGAAAGTATCGCCATCTACTCCTGTGCGGCCGATATGGAGGGTTATTTTTGTAGGATCTAGGACAAATTCATCCTTTTCCCACGCATTTTCCATTCTGTTCCAGCCTTCTTTTTTGTTGTAATACTCCGACAAGCCAGATTCTCTATATTCTTGGGGAATAAAATCACTGACTGTCAGCACATCAAAATATTTGCTCAAACGTGGATGGTCATTTATTTTGGCACGAAGACCCATTGCCATCTCAATACTTTTTTCCACGAGCTCATAACCTTCAAACTGTACCTGTCTTCTACCGGCATCGAGGGAAGCCAACATCTGATAGTTGGGAGAGGTGGAGGTGTGGGTCATATAGGCTTCCATGAAGGTGGTTTCGCTTTTTCTGCGGAAATCTTCATCCCATATGTGAATCATGGAACCCTGACGGAAGCTACTCAGCGTTTTATGTGTACTCTGTGTGGAATATACCCTTATCCGAACCTTATCGGGATCAGGTAATTTGGGCAGTTCATCTTCCTTCAGGTTGTTGATATGTGCTGTATATTCTTCCCTGTAGCTTGCTGTTTTATATTTTTCATACAGCTTTTTGGCCACAAACATTCCTGTACGCTGCTTATAATTGTAGGTGAATCCGGCAAAAGCAAACCATGCTTCATCCCATAGAAATACCATATCCGGTTTTATAGCTAGGATTTCCTGCATTACTTTTTCGACATTATATACAAGACCGTCAAAAGTGCAATTGGTAAGCAGGAGCATTTTCACCAAGTTAAGCCTTCCGGCTTTTTTGAGCCGAAGCAGTTTCTCTTTAATCTGTTCGAGAGGAACTGCCCCATACATTGAATATTCTTCTATTGGATATGAATCCAGGTACACTGGGTAAGCCCCCGCTAGCACCAACCCATAGTGGTGGGACTTATGACAGTCACGGTCAATCATGACAACCTCCCCTGGCTTAATGAGAGCCTGAACTACAATTTTATTAGCTGTTGACGTTCCATTGGTGACAAAAAAAGTCTGCTGGGAACCGTAAGCATTACTCGCCATTTTTTGCGCCTTTTTTAAGGAGCCTGTGGGCTGAAGAAGTGAATCAAGCCCTCCGGTAGTAGATGAGGTTTCGGCCAAAAACATATTCCTTCCGTAAAAATTTCCAAAATCTTTGATCCATCTGGACTTGAATATGGAGTTACCTCTTGAGATGGGCATGGCATGGAAAACTCCAGTGGGTTTTTTACTGTATTCCATTAAGGCTGAAAAAAAAGGCGTTTCATACCTTTCACCAATGCCTCTTAATATGGTAAGATGCAGTTCTTGGAGGTCTTCAACCCTATAAAATATACGTCTGAAACTTTTCAGGGTGCTGTCTTTCAGGTTGCTGAGAGCGGTATCCGTAACATAATAAGTATCTATCTCCGGTCTAAATTTCTTTATAAGCTGGCCTAGGAGTGGCCCAAGTTCACTCTGAGGAGTGGAGGCGTGGTCAAGTTTAAGAATATTCTGAATAAAAGGCATTATTTGTGGAGTGACCTTCTTAGAATGATAAGGGGGGGCATAACGTATTACAACAGCCTGGATGTTGTAATTGAAATGCAGGGCTATCATAGCATCTTCAAAAGAACGCTGCACTACTATATTGTACACAAACTTTTCACTAGAGGCTTGTAAGTCCCTAAGATCATTTCTTAGCTTAGTTTCCTCCTGAGGAGAGATATCTTCCACAATGAGCACTTCAAAATGATGCTTATGATGCCCATCTGAGGATTCCCCATCTCCGGAAAGTTCTACACCATGTTCGTCATCATCAATATTGTCTGTATGATTTCTATACCTGTCACTTACCAGTTGCTTTGTGATTTCGGTGATTTTATTGGCTAGCGCTGTATGTTCCTGCCTATCCAGCATTTCACATAGCATCTTGAGCCTTGGGACACCGGGAAAGGCAAAATACGATTCAATCTGCTCCAACTCGTTTAGCAATTTTTTGACTTCCTGCTTACAATCTTTTTCATCAACTGAACCTCTGGCTGAAGAATCAAGCGAGGTAGATGTATTCTTCAACTGATTCCAGGATTCAATCCGAAGTTGAGCGATATTGTAGTGGCGAGTACTTATTGTTTGTTTTTGAGGCATAATTTAGTTTTTTGAATGCAGGGCAAGCTTATTTCCTTCAGTATCTATAAAAATGGCGAAATAGCCATGCTCTTCGTTAATAAGCGTTTTGGGCATTACTATCCTTCCTCCGGCTTCTGCTATTTTTGAAAGAATATTGTTAAGATCTTTGCCGCCATTCAGGTAGATTAAGGCTCCTGTATCACTTGGTGTCGAGCCTGGACCGGCTACAACCGCCCCTCCAATACCATTATTAGCAGGGAAGAAAGCCATCGAATGATTTCCATTGAAGTTTTCTTCCATTTCAATGCTGTATATATGGTTATAAAAATTTACTGCCTGCTTAAAATTTACAGCGGGTATTTCAAACCAGGTTACGTAGTTTGTAAACGGTTTCTGTACTTTCTTTTTATTTGAAGGTATTACTCCCATAGTTTTATTTTTTTGGTTTAAAGTTCACCAAACCCCTTGTATCCTGTTGGTGTTTCAGGGGGTTGGTATTCATTTTCCTTTCTTTTTAATCTTGCAAGGTCATCTAGCCGGGTGGGTTTGATCAGAGGTCCTAAAGATTTTAAATATGGCAACTGTGTACCTGGCTGATAAATGCTGAATTGCCCGATATGATCACGCAAACTTTTCAAAGGTTGTCCCAGACGTAATATGCCTAGCTCTCTGCTCCGCTTTACCCGTTCAATATTCAGTTCAAGGGGAATTATCTCTTCATTTCCTTCTGCTTGATAGATTATCCTGCCATCGGGACCGCAGACCAGGGATTTTCCATTACCGCCAGATTCCAGACCGTTGATATCAATAAAATAGCATTGATTGATCGCAGCCATTGCCCTTACTATGGACAGTTCTATTTCGCGGTCTATTGTACCTGTCATGGTAGGGTGAAGAATAACCTCAGCACCTTGGACGGCCAGTGTACGTATGGTTTCGGGAAACCACATATCATAACAGATGGAAACGCCAAATTTGGCCACACCCGGAACGTCGAATGTACAAAAGTCAGTTCCTGGCGTAACGCCCACTTCATACGGATAAAAGGGAAACATCTTTCTGTAGCGGGTGACAATTTCACCCTCAGGATTTATGACAGTAGCGGTGTTATAAATATGGTCCCCGCTTTTTTCAAATATTGAACCTGGTAACAACCAAATATTGTGTTTTTTGGCCATTGCCTGCATCTCATGTTCAAAATTACATGGTAAATTCTGAGCTGTGTGTGTGAGTGGGCCAAAAGCGCAGAGCTCACTAAAGACTACCATCTCAACCCATGGATAAAGGCTCATGGTTATATTTAGCTTCAGCTTCATCATCTCGACGTTGGAAGCTACTGCCGAAACTTTCATTTGTATTCCTGCTATTGCGAATGGAGTCATGTATGTATTCTATTTACTATTGATAACTAATTTTTGCCCTATATTTTAAGGACATGTAAATGAAAAAATTCCGCGAAATACTCTGCGGATTAATATTTACGTATTTTTTCTGACATGCTTTTCCAATATGTCCAGTCCTTTGTGTAATTGCTCATCAGTGATTACCAAGGGTGAAAGTATTCTTATTACATTTTTAAAAGTCCCGGCGCTTAACAGGATCAGTTTATCTGCTGCACAACCTTTGACAATTTTATCACACAATTCAGTATTCGGTTTTCCCGGATCATTATCTATCACAAGTTCCATGGCGATCATTGCGCCTATACCTCTTACATCTCCTATCTCTGGAATATCTTTCTGCATTTTTTCCAGGCGATCTTTCACGATTTTACCCACCTCTTTTGCACGTTCATTCAAATTGATATCCTTCATGTATTGAATAGTTGCCAATGCTGCTGCACAACATACCGGACTTCCGATGTATGTTCCGCCAATAGTTCCGGGAGCTGCGGCGTCCATTACTTCGGCGCGGCCAAGAATAGCGGCGATCGGTAATCCGGAGCCCATCGATTTGGCATAGGTGCTGATATCGGGCTGTACATTATAATACTGCCAACTTGCCCAATAACCCGTACGGCAGAATCCACTCTGTATTTCATCAATTATCAGCATGATGCCATGCTCATCGCAAAATTCACGCAGTCCTTCGAGGTATTTTTTCGGTACTAGATTGAATCCTCCCTCACCTTGAATAGGTTCAATGATAATAGCAGCAACACTTTTGACATCTACCATACTATGGGCGCTGTCCCGAAGCCTGTTCAGTTCCGTTTTTACAAAATCGTCCATGTCTTGTGTCCCACTGTATTTATAAAAATTAGGAAAGGGAATCCTATAAACTTCGGGGGAAAATGGACCACTTCCATACTTGTAGCTGATTTTGCTGGTAAGGCTCATTGCCATCATGGTACGTCCATGAAAGGCTTCTGTAAAACATAGAACTGCCGGCCTTTTAGTGGCTTGTCGCGCGATTTTAATGGCGTTTTCGACGGCCTCTGCTCCTGTACTTACGAGCATAGCTTTCGTTTTCTCACCGTGGGGAAGAATGTCGGCCATGACTTCACAAAGTTCTATATAGGGCTCGTAGGTTACCACATTAAAACTGGTATGCAGGTATTTTCCAGCCTGCTCACGGATAGCCTCCACCACAGGCTCAGGACAGTGTCCGGCATTTACAACCCCAATACCTCCGGCAAAATCTATGTGTTCCTCGCCATCGACATCCGTTATAATCGCTCCTTTTGCTTTTTTTGCAGTGGCAGTATTGAAAATACCTACACCATTGGCTACAATATTTTTTCTCCTCTCTAGAATTTCCTGAGATTGAGTTTTTTGTGTTATCATATAAATTCAGCTTTTTTTAATTTAAAATCAATAGGGATGCTTTTCGAATGGAATATAATGGTTGAATGGACTGCTATTCGTAGTCTTGCTTAAAATAGCTACTTTTTATCAAATTGCCCGATCAAAGCCTTTTCTTCAGAGCTAAATTGATGTGCTCTCCATTAAATATAGGAATGGTATCTGATAAGCGACATACCTTATTTTATGCGGGAATCATCTTTAAAGAAGATGAATATTTACATAAATTTTAAGGCTTAAAGAGATCAATTTTTCGGTTTCATTCAATATAAGAAAAATATTGGACAATAAAAAGTGAACCTATTGTAACCACAGTAAGGCATTAAACCATATTTTATATTGTCAAAAGTTCATTTAACTTAATAAATAACGGGGTGTTTTAGGCAAATCAATACTAAATAAATTCCTAAACAAACGAATTTACCCAATTTAACTCCAATTCGAAGGTACCAGAGTTATTTTTACGACTGGTTTTTTTCGCACAATCAGATTTACAGATTTTTGATTGCCTCCCTTGTATAATCTCACCAATAATTTACATGTTTTTTTGGTTTCAGGGATTAATACAATGATGGACTGATAGTTGAACATTGGTAATTAAAATATATTCAACTTAAATCAAAAATAACCATGACACATTTAGAAGAATTGTCCAGCACCCTCAATGACCTGGTATTGATCCATAATGACAGGATTGAAGGCTATGTCAAATCAATAGAGATAGTAGATCAGAAAGACGCTGATCTGAAAATGCTTTTTGCAAAAATGATATCCAACAGCAGAGGTCACATAAGTGAACTAGGTGAGCTGATCCATGAAATTGGCGGAGAAATTGAAAATGGCACTACTACTTCCGGCAAAGTCTTCCGTACCTGGATGAGTGTCAAATCCGTATTTTCTGCGGATGATAGGACAAGTATTTTGGAATCCTGCGAAGAAGGAGAAGATGCGGCTTTGAAAGCATACGATACGGCCCTAGCTTCTGATGCTGAAATGAGCGCAGATGTCAGACAGATGTTGATGGAACAAAAGTCATCAATAAAAACTGATCATGATCAGATCAAAAAACTGAGGGATTTGCATAAAAGTTTAGCCTAATTCTAGGTCCTATAAATAAACAAAAAAAACCATCTCTGGATCAGGGATGGTTTTTGTTTTTATGGGTGAAAGAATGCATCCGGTTTGGCCATCAGCTTGGTTTCAAAATCCAATCCGGCACTGAAGCCATAATACTCATGAGTGTTGCGCGCATAACAGTAAATACAGCCATGCTCACATCCCTGATACGGATTGAGGGAAAAATCCATTCCTACATCCGGGCTTTCTACTTTGTTCACAATGGTCTTTGGATGTTCAATAAGTACCGTTGTTTTCGGATGCTGAATCAAGGGTTCATCCAAGCCTTCTATATGCTCGGCCACCACCCTTCTTTCCAAAAAGCGGTTTTCTGTTTGGGTCTGCGCCCCCCTTCCTTTCAAATAATTATCTTCCATGTCAATTTCCTTGGCATTCCAGTCTATCTAAGTATAAGAAACTTATGAATTAAATGCATGAATATGCCTGCTGTAATTTTTTCCGGATAGTTCTCTTAACAACATCTTGTTTGCTTCGGGATTGATATCCAATTTTGTTAATTGGATTATTAGTATGAATGCATGTTGTCTAAATTTACCAAATCTTAATATTTAAACTAAGTTCTAATATGAAACGGCGGGGAGGAATGACGGCGGACCGGGCCGGCCTTGGCCTCGTGCGCTGATAGGATTCCGCCGTCTTGACTTTTTTGGTTACTTTTTTTGTCAAGAAAAAAAGTGACTATATATTTAATTTTTAAAATTTGAACTTAGGTTTAGAATCCTAAAAAAAGCAAAATATTAGTATGTTATAAATATTTTGTATGATCAAATTATCTTAAGATTAGTGGATTTTTTGTCTTGATATTTAAAGGGTTAAATGGATTTAGTAATTAGGACAAAAAAATAACTGCCCATTTTTTTGGGCAGCTATTCCTAGTCTTCTTAAAGATTAGAACTCTAATCAAATCAAATCAAAGCGATCCAGATTCATCACTTTGTCCCAAGCAGCTACAAAGTCCTTTACAAACTTATCTTTGCCATCTGTACATCCATAGACCTCGGAAATTGCCCTCAATTCAGAATTAGATCCAAAAATCAAGTCAACGCGGGTAGCGCTCCATTTTGGTTCTCCGGTTACCCTATCGCTACCTACAAATACATGCTGCTTATCAGAGGTCGCTCTCCAAGTAGTTCTCATGTCCAATAGATTTAGGAAGAAGTCGTTGGTCAAGGTCTCAGGATTACTGGTGAATACCCCATGCTTAGATTTATCAAAGTTGGCGTTCAACACACGAAGTCCTCCAACCAAAGCGGTCATTTCGGGTGCTGTCAGATTTAGTAGTTGTGCTTTGTCCACCAACATTTCTTCTGCACTCGCCATATTCTTGGCATTATAGTAATTTCGGAAACCATCTGCCTTAGGCTCCAAGAAATCAAAAGAATCAATCTCTGTATCTTCTTGAGAAGCATCCATTCTACCAGGAGTAAATGGAACTGAAAGATCAAACCCGGCATTTTTTGCTGCTTTTTCTATTGCAGCACAACCACCTAACACAATCAGGTCAGCAAGGGACACTTTCTTGTTGCTTGACTGGTTACTGTTGAATTCCTCTTGGATGCTTCCAAGGGTTCCCAGCACTTTGGAAAGTTGTGTAGGGTTGTTGGCTGCCCAATTCTTCATCGGCTCAAGACGGATTCGGGCACCATTGGCACCTCCACGCTTATCGGAACTTCGGAAAGTGGAAGCAGAAGCCCAAGCCGTAGAAACCAATTCAGAAACGGTAAGTCCAGCCGCTAAAATGTTGGCTTTCAAACCAGCAATATCATTGTCATCTACCAATTCGTGGTTTACCACAGGAATCGGATCTTGCCAGATCAGATCTTCAGCAGGAACTTCTGGACCTAAGTACCGTGTTTTTGGCCCCATATCACGATGTGTCAGTTTGAACCATGCTTTTGCAAAAGCATCGGCAAACTCCTCTGGATTTTCGTAGAAATGTCTTGAAACCTTTTCATAAGCAGGATCCACTTTCAAGGCCAAATCAGTGGTCAGCATGAAAGGTTTGTGAAATTTACCTTCAATGTGGGCATCAGGAATGAATTCATCTGCATTTTTGGCTTGCCACTGATGGGCTCCAGCAGGGCTTTTGACCAATTCCCATTCGAATTCAAAAAGAAACTTAAAGTAATCATGACCCCATTGTGTTGGAGTGGATGTCCAAGCACCCTCCAGTCCTGAGGTGATGGTGTCAGCGCCTTTTCCGCTGCCAAATGAGTTTTTCCATCCCATTCCCAAATCCTCTATATTAGCTCCTTCAGGCTCTGGCCCTACATATTGTAATGGATCAGCTGCACCATGGGTTTTGCCAAAAGTATGTCCACCGGCGATCAATGCAACAGTTTCATAATCGTTCATTGCCATACGGCCAAAAGTCTCCCGGATATCATGTGCCGCTCCCTCGTGATTGGGTTGGCCTTGAGGACCCTCTGGATTGACATAAATAAGACCCATGTGAGAAGCACCAAGAGGTTGTTCTAATTCCCGCTGTCCACTGTATCTTTTATCGTCTCCCATCCATTCTCCTTCAGAACCCCAATAAACATCTTCAGCAGGTTCCCAAACATCAGCACGTCCACCAGCAAAACCGTAGGTTTTAAAATCCATGGTTTCAAGCGCTACATTGCCGGTTAAAATCATCAAATCAGCCCATGATAGTTTCTTTCCATATTTCTGTTTGATTGGCCAAAGTAGCAAACGGGCCTTGTCCAAATTTGCATTATCAGGCCAGCTATTAAGCGGTGCAAAACGCTGCGTTCCGAATCCTGCACCGCCACGGCCATCCTGAACACGGTAGGTTCCGGCACTGTGCCAAGCCATCCGGATCATAAATGGACCGTAATGACCATAATCAGCCGGCCACCATTCTTGTGAAGTTTGTAGTGCATCTGCAATATCTTTTTTTACCTCCGAAAGGTTCAGTGACTTGAATTCCTCAGCATAGTTGAAATCCTCTCCCATAGGATTGGAAAGGGTGGAATGCTGCCGTAGGATATTCAATTTTAATTGATTTGGCCACCAGTCACGGTTTCTTGGCCCTGCACCGGCTGCTTGAGAGAGTTGACCGTTGTGGAAGGGGCATTTGCTAATGTCACTTTCATTCATGTTGTAAGAACTCATAGTATTATTGGTTATTTATTTTTGAATTTATTATGGCTAATGTAATAAAGAATTTTCTTATAAAACTGAATTTTCGATAGATAAAATCTATGACTCTTTTTTACTTTAGATGGGTGATTAACATACAAAAATATGGTCAAATTAAAAAGTTATTTTAGATTCCCAAAATTTAGGAATAGGTAGAAATTGATGATTAAATAGATTTTTCAGATTAATTCTGTACATTTCTTACCACCTAATTCACCGTAACCTTTCTTAAATCCAACCTTATGACGCCAAAAGCACAAGAAGTAGCTGTAAAGAGAAAAAAAATCATGATGTTTTTTGGGTTGATTATAATTCTAACCTTGGCTTTTGCCATCAAGAAAATTTTTTTTAAACCCTCCTCATTTGATGTAAAGCAGGAAAACCTTTCTATTGAACTGGATAAGCACTTTCCAATGATGGTAGATCAGAATACAAGATTGGAATGTTTTCAAGCAAACAAATTCGTTTAAAGTTTAACACGGATCCTATGAAGCTTTTATTCGCCTTGGCATTTATCATTGCCGCCTGTTCCAATAATGAAAGTTTGGTTTTAAGCCCAAGAGGGAATTCTGATGACATTATGGTAAACATGGATATGGAATAAGTTCCATTTGCCAAACAATCTGCACCTAGTTCAGAATCACAAATTCAATCCTCGGATATCAGCCAGAAACTGATCCGCTCAGGAGGAATCAATTTCCAATCAGAAGCTTTGGAAAAAGACTACGAACAGATAAAAGCAATGCTAGCGGGTTTTGATGCCTATTTGGAGAATGAAAACCAAAATAATGACAACTATCGAAAAAGTTATAACCTAAGCATCCGTGTTCCTTCAGAAAAATATGACAGCCTACTCAATGCCATTTCCAAAATTGCTTACAGGGTTGAAAGCAAATACTCTAATGTAAACGATGTTACCGAAAGGTATTATGATCTTCAAAGTCGCATCCAAAACAAAAAAGAACTTGAAAAACGCTACAGGGAGATTTTATCAAAAGCGAATCAAGTCAAAGATATTCTCGAAATAGAGCGTAACCTCAATGAAGTGAGATCGGATATTGAGTTGATGGAAGGGCAGTTCAATTACCTCAGTAAGCAGATCCAGTTTAGTTCACTTCAGGTTCAGTTTTATGAGGAATTGCCCTATGAACTGAACTCTCCCAAGAAAAAAGGATTCTGGGTGAGAATTTTCAACGCTTTGGACAATGGCTGGCAGCTATTTCTTTCAGTGGTTGTAGGCTTGGTAACTATTTGGCCATTTTTTTTAGCAGGTGGGATTATTTTTATTTTGGTTATGGTCTTACGTAAAAGGAATGGGTAATCACATTTAGATTACCCGTCATCCTGAATCCGAGGTATGCAGCTGTCCTGTTGCTTAACGGGAAGGATGAAGGATCTCTTAAGCCTAATGAGAGACTCTTCCATCGTGAGAGACGGTTCCAACAATTACGTCATTGGTACTTTAGGGCCCATCCGCCGTAGCGAAAGAAATCTGTTATCGCTTGAGAGTTTAAAGATCTTTTCCGCTATGGCCAAGAAACCAGCCTACACACCTCTTGCAATCTTTTCCAATCCATCCACCAACTTATCCAAGTCAGAAATTTTGGTATAGACATGGGGTGAAACCCTGACACAATTGATATTTGCAATCGAAACAGGGGTAGTGTGGATTTTGAAATCCCTCATCAACCTGCCTTCTAATTCTCCAGGGGTCAGACGATCAAAAGACACGCCAGCCAAAGCACAACTGTATTCTTTTTTCAGAGAAGTATGGATTTTTACCCCGGGAATTTGTTCAGCCTTAGAGGCCCAATAATCTTTAAGGTATCTGATTCTTTCCTCTTTCCTTTTTGTCCCGATTGCATTGTGGAAATTGAGCGCTTCACCTATTCCCTGCTCTATGGGAAAGCTTCTAGTCCCCAAATTTTCAAACTTCCGGATATTGTCACTTTTTGGATCTCCTGCGCAGATCAATGGCCATATTTTGGAAATCTTCTCTTTTTTGATCCATAACATCCCACTTCCTATGGGAGCAGAAAGGTATTTGTGGAGACTAGTTCCAAAATAATCTGCCTCCAAATCGGGAATTTTAAAATCCAATAATCCATATGAATGTGCACCATCCACTATCACTTCAAGTCCGTTTTCATGGGCCATTCTGGCAATTTTTTGGATCGGCATGATCTGCCCGTTCCAGTTGATGACATGGGTGAGGTGGATAACTTTGGTCTTAGAGGTAATCGCTTGACGATAGGCATTCACTATTTCCGAATCATTTTCAGATGGAAAATTGAAAGTAAGTTGCTTGTAAACTATTCCATTCCGCAAAGCCCTTTGCTGCCAAGCCTGCATCATATTGGGATAATCCTGTGTACTGCCAATAACTTCATCCCCTTTTTGAAGATCCAAACCATAAATAATGGTTACCAAAGCCTCGGTGGCATTCCTGTTAATGGCCACTTCTTCTGGGGAACATCCACCAAGTTTTGCCAGTTCTTCTCTCAGATTTTCCCGACCCTGATCCAGAATCCGCCACATGTAGTATGAAGGACCTTGATTGGTCATTAGGTTGAATCTCTCCACGGCCTGTTGGACGGCCAATGGACTTGGAGAAACTCCGCCATTATTCAGTATAATGATGGGCGAGGAACTGGCAGAATACCCCTGCTGAATTACGGTCCAATAGTCTTCATCAGAGGCTATTTCCATAGGGGATTTATGTAGGTATTTCTTTTCCAATTGCTGCCATGCTGCGGCATGGATTTGATTGAAGAAACTGTTGATGGAAAATGCACCTGCCAGGGCTCCAGCTTTTTTGATAAAGGAGCGTCTGTTTTCGGATAATTTCATAGTGATTGCTGGATTAAACCTTCTTATGGCATTTTTGGAGATAAATCCTAAAGTGAATTCATCTATTAAATTCTACTTAAATTATGGAAAAAAAACCTTAAATTCCATCCAGTTTAGTATGGGTGGTTTTTTTGTATTTTGACCCGGAATTTAAAGCTGTTATGACATGAAAAGGATACATCTCTTTGAATTTGAAGACCAAGCTTGGTTTCCTGATTGGATAAGGGTATTGATGACACGGTATATCATGACTTTTCATAAATTGCTCGGCACAGCCGACTTGATTTTTCCTTTGGTCAAAAAAGGACTCCAACATGCCGATGCCACGGTAATTTTGGATTTGTGTTCAGGAAGTGGAGGCCCTATGGTCGATGTAACTCGGAGCCTGAAAAAATCCACAGAACATGAAGACCTGAAACTCATTCTCAGTGACCTGTATCCAAACCAACCAGCTGCTGAACAATTCAATAATCTTAAAAATAGGGATATTGAATACATCACCACCCCATTAGATGCCTCAAATGTAAGCAAAGACCTTAAGGCGCTTCGTACGATGGTGAGCAGTTTGCACCACATGAAGCCTAGTGTTGCAAGGCAAATTCTTAAAAATGCCAAAGAATCCAACCAACCGATTTTGATATTTGAAATCAGTGATAATGCCCCCCCGATTTTTCTATGGTGGCTCGCGATTCCTTTTGCTTTTATCACCACGCTGTTTGTTACTCCCATGGTCAGACCCATTACTTGGCAGCAATTGGTATTTACCTATCTTATTCCCATACTGCCTTCATTCATAGCATGGGACGGGGCTGTTTCCAATGCCCGAACATATACTTTGGAGGACATGGACATTTTGATTGAGGGGCTTTAAGATGAAAACTATCACTGGGAAAAAGGAAAAATCAAAGGAAAGGGAGGTAACAAAGTTTATTTATTAGGCAAGCCTACTTAAATCTCAATTCATAAATCGTAATTATATTTCTCCATTGCCCATCCTTGTTTTAGGCCGAAGGCTTTGTCCACTATGAATCATCATTCATCCAAAAATCTAAAGCACCGTGATCATTTTTGACCTTTTTGGGTCAATCTTCTCCTCCTTGTGTCTATTCATCCCTGATCATTTCTCAAATCACAAATCTTCAATCTAAATCTTAAATCTACCCCCCCATCCTTACTCCACCACTATCCTTGGAATATCCTGTGGCAACCGGGTTAGCAGTTCATAATTTACCTGTTGGGTGGATTCACCGAAAGAGGCGATTGTGATTTCGTTTTCACCTTGTTTTCCGATGATTACGACTTCATCGCCTTTTTGAACTCCTTCAAGATCAGTGATGTCTGCTGCTATACTGTTCATGGTAACGGTACCCACTACAGAAACGATTTTTCCACCGATCAATAATTTTCCCTGATTGCTCAACATCCTGCTGTAGCCATGTGCATAACCTATCGGTACCAAGGCAATCGTCATATCCCGAGGAGCCATGTAGCTAGACCCATAACCGATAAATTCACCCATATTTACCTTTTTTGTGTTCATGATGCTACTTTTCCAACTGATCAGCCTTTTCAGTGGGTTTTTGTTGTTTGCAGGTAATGATTTAAAGCGGTACATATAAGTCTCCTGCGTGGGCCAAAATCCATAAGAAGCAATTCCCAACCTGACCAAATCCATTTTGGTCTCTGGATAAAGCAGGGTTGCAGCAGAACAGGCTGAATGGTATTTCTCAAATTCCAGGTCTTTCCTTTCAAACCATAATTTGATTTTTTTGTATTGTTTGATCTGCTTCCTGACCCTTACGTAATTATTGATGCTTTCTGCCCCGGCATAATGGGTACAAAGGCCCCTGAGTTCAAGGCAATCAAGATTTTCTTTCAATAGATTTGCCAACCAATCCAACTCATCCCAATCAAATCCTGTTCTGTGAAATCCAGTTTCCACCTCAACATGGATTTTGGCTTTGACACCTATTTTTTTGGCTGCTTCAATAGCTGCTTCAAGCCTGTCAAACTCAAAAACATAGAAACTGATTCTTTTTTTAATGATTTCCTCCAAGTCCTGATTGCCCAGCATTCCCATCATCATTACCTGACTTCCTTCTTTGCTGACCTGATGTACCCGAAGGGCTTCATCGGCACTAAAAGTGCTAAAATGTCGGATACCGTTTTCTTCTGCTATGGGGACTATATTTTCTATGCCATGTCCGTAGGCATTGCCTTTGACAACGACAGATATTTCTGTTTTTGGACCGATGTCAGACTTTAAAAAATCTATGTTTTGCGCGTAGGCGGATTTACTGATTTCAATGTATGAGGTATGCTGCATAGCTGCAAAGGTACAAAATCAAGATAAGACCTAGAAAAACAGGAAAAGCCTGGAGAATTCCATTCCTCCGGGCTGTTTCAAAAATGGGCTAATCACCTTATTTTTTAAGCGTTATTACGACCTTGGCAATTCCTTTTCTTGAATTGGCATTAGCAATCCAAGGGGCACAGTCCCCGGAATTAAATAACCAAGTAGGGGTGCTTGCTGCTCCTGCAGATACTTCTCCAAACTCATAAAACCCATCATTCAATAAATTGGGGTTCTCCAGCCACGTCCTTGTGGTGCCTTCCGGATGGGGAATTAGCCTCGGTGAAAAGGAAATTATTGTGGCGGTATAACTTACAGCATTTTCCTGTGGTGGAATCAGAAATAATGTAGATGCTCCGCAATTGGTATAGTTTCCGGATACTGTCGGGCCCCATGGTCTTGGGGTAAGGGTAACATAAATCACTTTTTTAAACGCATCATTATCTACGAGGACAGTTCCCTCAATGTCATCATAGCGTGTCCACACATCGGAATCTTTGGATTTTATATAGGCTTTCAATTTGATTTTCTCAACTGCATTTTCTACCTCTTCATCCAAAGCCTGATAGGTGATACTTGGAACATGGGTAATCGCGCTACTCACACCACCTACAAAGTTTCCATACTTTGCCTCGGTAAACCATTCAAACTTATAATCGAATGTTGGATCATTTGCTTTGTAAAATTCATCTCCATTAGCCCATTCCACATATAGCTTTACTTTTTGTTTTTCCTTACCACTCAGGGTTACATTCTTGGGTTTGATCTCAAGCCGGGCAGGCTTGACGGCGATGGTAGCTTGAGCTTCCCCGATTTTAGAGAGGTTTTCTCCCTGCTTGACATAGGCGATTACGGTGACTGTCTCTATGGCATTGTCGGGTAAATTGGCTGCCGAGGTTTCTGCTTTGTAAGAAATAGTCTTTTGCCCGTTTTCGATCTCAGTTCCATTATTTCCCAGGTTATCCCTCAGATGTCCATACTTGCCGGAAGTTGACCATTTATACAAAAATGCCTGACCGTCTCCTAGTTCGGTTTTTGTATGTACAGTTAGCTCCTCAGCAGCAAAATTAGTGACGGAGGCATCTTTGGGACTTAAGACAATGTCGTGGTCCTTGGCTGTCACTTCAAAGATTTCCAAAGGGGAAGAAAGGGAAATCTCACCAATCATCTTTACGAAATCCACTCCTTTGATCGCCAAATCGATGTATTGAAGCACTTTCAAAAATCTGGCTTTTTTCATTTCGGCTCTGTATTCCTTATTGAGGTCCACATCCCAAGAGGAATTCTTCATGGCATTTTCAGCCAAGAGATCAGCCAAAACCTCTTGAAAATCACCGCTGACTTTGTCACTGATAAAATAGTCCATGACATCGGACACGAATTTGGTGAGGTCTTTTGTTTCATAAAGTTCTTTGTAAAAAGGGGTGAAATCCGCGACCTTCTTGACAGCAGCAGCTATGATTTTGGCATGTTCCTCCGTGGCCATATCGCCAGCTGCAGCAAATGCCTCCGACATCAAAGGAATCACCATGTCCATGAAAAGGGTCTCAATCATCAGATCTTCCCACTTTGCTTTTTCCGCATCCGTGTGTTCCCTACCCATCCAACTGATTCCTGGAGACGCACCGATTACACGTACTTTATATTTTGCCTCAGACTCATTTGAACCTAGAGGAATATTGATCGGAGAAGAATCTTCAGAAGCATACTTCGCCCCCTGACCTGCAAGTCCTACTGCAAGCGTTCCCAAAAACCCGTCCAATGCTGAAGGAGGATTCACTGCCTGTTGGCTATCTGCCACATCACCCCCTGTGAAACTGCTTTTTAGGATGGTTTCATTACCGTCTTTATCTATAAAAGAAGACTTATAGATAAATGCATAGGCTCTTCTTCTGTAAAAATTTCTAAGTATTACCGATTGAAAATCATTATCCATAACTTGAATTCCGCTCCTTACCCCATTTGGATCGAAGTTGATCTGCCTTGCCCTGATGTCCAACGGATCATTTTCAGGGATTAGTTCTGCAAGAAATTCGTCTAGTAAAGCTGTGTAAGCACCCAAAGAGAAATTAACGGGGTTCTGTTTGAATAATGTCTCCAGCTTCTCGTTCAAATCATTGATTCCATTGACAGCGGATATCTCGGAAATATATTTTTCCCTGAATTCAAATGGAAGGATAAAAGCACCTGATCGGAAATATAGTAAAACCTCTACGGTGGAGGCTACTGAAAGTTTTTTGTTGGCATCACTGATAAACCCTGATAAAATCACCCTGTCCTGCGCATCCATCAGAAATGCCATCTGAGACTGACCGGGCTGAAAGGCAATTTTTGATTTGCTTGATCCGTCAACAGGAAAGCTGAAAGTATTGGCCACCACGTTCATTCCGGACAGGTTAAGGGAAGTACCTTCAGGAATTTCAATTGAAATTTCAGCGGTCGATACATTAATTGGGTCAGGATCTTTATTGACAGGGCCATTATTAGGTGTCTCGGTTTCTTTACAAGATCCTACAGCCAGAAAAAAAGCAAACAGCAAGAGGAGTGTAGATTTTACTTTCATGATAAGTGAGGTTAGGTGTAATACTTACACATCGTAAACCTTAAAAAATGTCATCAAAAAAATTAGCTTCGGTATTTTCCTATGAGAAATAAAAATGTGAGAAAAAGAAGTATTGCAAAGGTCCAGTAAATCCAAGAATTATTTTTATCCAAATCTGGTATAGGTTCCACATCTCCAAGCAATATCAATCCGGCCCAATACTGGGGAGAAAGGGTCCGTCCCTTGGCGGTAGAAAGGTATTTCAGTTTGGCTTCTTTGAGTGCCTTATCCTTTGCCATTCCTTCGGACAGAAACTCCAAAAAGTAATCTGTGATTTCCATACTGGATTTTTCGTCCACCTTCCAAAGACTGGTCAATAGACTTTCGGAACCTGCATATTGAAAAGCATGGGACAGAGATACCATTCCTTCTCCTGGCTGGTAAACTGGCTTGCCTGTTTCGCAAGCTGTAAGCATGGTCAGATTTGACTGGATGTCAGTATTGTATATCTGATAGGCATACAGGGCATTGTCTTCTTCCAAAAGGTCATCATTTTTGGCAAAAATAAGTTTGGAAAATACTGGGCTTAAGTTATTGGATTCTGCATGAGTACCAATATGGATGATTTTGTTTTTGGCCGCTTTTTCACGGAAGGCTTGAGCTGTGGATTCTTCATAGGCAAAGATGTTTCCATCAAAAGTTTTTGCTGCCTTATTGGCTACATTTATGGTAAAAGGCTGGGGTAAGAGAGAAAGATAGCCCTTGTCCAAACTCAAAGTATCGGCTACCGATTTGAGATAAGTTTCCTTCATTTTATCCAAAAAACCTGGAGTAAATGCCACATAATTGGCTTTAATATCTTTAGTACTTTTGGAAAAACCCAATCCCATGCTATACTGGTAAGAGATATCATGTTTGACAAGTAAGCTGTGTAAGAGGAATTCCCCATAGGTTTTGATTTCCTTTTCAGTCAAAAGATCAAAGCTCAGATTAAACAGCATTCCGTCAGGGATGATCAATACGCTGGATTCATTCAAGTTGCCCCCAAAAGGTTGCCAAAGCTGCTGATAAAGCTGGTAAGTAACGGCACCCAAAGCTGCTTGGTCATGCCAAATGGAAGGAAGTTTTTTGACCAATTCAGGGTTGAAATTCAAGGAGTAAAGTTTCTTTTTTCCCTTATTGATCACAATGACCTTGAGATTTTCTCCTACAAAAAGATACCTGACAATTTGCCGTTCTTTCGGAAAATCCAACTCCCCTTCATGAATGTCTCCATACCGGGCCTGATAATAGGCGGGATAATCGGATTTGAGCATTTTCAGATGTTCTTCCCATTTCGAAGAAATTTCCATAAATTCCTCCATATCTCCACCTTCAGAAAAGATGTATCCCAACTCATCCCTAATCATGGAACCTTCTTCTATGATGGACTCCGGAACTCCACTGAATCTCACCTGTCTTTGTTGGTTGAGCTGGGCCCGGATTTTAGAATACACACTGGATTCGTGGGTTGCGATCAATTGGCTCAGGTATTTTTCTTCCCCCGTTTTTTCATACAGTTTCAATTCTATCTGCTTGACAAAATCGATAATTTCCTGATTTTGGGAAAGCAATACGCTCAAATCCTCACTGTCTGAAAGCATGGCTTTACGCTTTTCCAAAAGTTGAAGGGCCTGTTTCAGTTCCGCCAACATTGATTCCAAATACTTGACAGAAGGATCTGTGGTGGTTTTGTAATCCGATTTCCATTTGAGCAAAAATGCCATGGGTTTTTCGTATTCTATTCTTACAGAATCGGTGAGATTGGTGACAGACCCCAAGAGGTTTTCAAGAATAGCCATACTTTCCTCTGCTGTTGATTTGGCGGAGGCATAATTTCCCAAATTATAGAACACTCTACTTTTATTGATTACCTGATGAAAACCGGGAAGAGATTTGATACCATTGATTTTCTTAATGTAATCATATCCCCTTCGTGACAATTTCTGCGCAATGCCAGTCTCTCCATGAAGAGAAAAAAAATCGGCAGCGTGGCCAAGAAAATCCAAATATACAAAGTCCATGGCCTCTGTAT
This sequence comes from Aquiflexum sp., assembly GCF_041751335.1. GTDB lineage: Bacteria > Bacteroidota > Bacteroidia > Cytophagales > Cyclobacteriaceae > Aquiflexum. The sequence goes on along the minus strand of NZ_JBGSXS010000072.1, from coordinate 9,665 downwards.
GGATTTGTTGAAAATACTGTAATGCTGTATGATAATGTTTCTTAGCCAAGTCTATTTCATTTTCTTGCTCAGCTATTAAGGCAAGCGTATGATAAATACCCCCTAACCGCAAAGGGAACTTTTCTTCTGTGGCATTGAATGCATCAATGGCTCTATGCAGGTATTTCTTTGCTTCTTCGTAATTCATCAAGAAACTATGAACCTGACCAACCATTATTAGACTCTCGATGATTTCAGGATGGCCTTCTGGAAAATATTTTTCCTTTTCCTTAAGTGTATGTTCATGGATTTGAAGTGCTTGGAGGTAATTCCCCATACTTTTATAAGTAATCCCCAAGTTCATCGAACTGTAAAAAATCGAAAGCATGGCTCGATCCCGTCTTGGGTCATCAATGGCTTGTTGGATAAATGCCTTGTTGGATACAATGGATGACTTGACCATTTTGACACTTTCATCGAGTTTGCCTTTCACATCATATACAGCTGCCAAATTGCCCTCAATCATAGCCCTTCGGTACAATTGGTTGGTAGGATTATCCTCCATTTGTCCCAAATACGCTATACCCTCTTTCCAATAATATTCTGCAGAATCCCAGATGGATGCAAACCAATATGAAACCCCCAGGTCATTGAGGATATTGAAGCGGCTATCAGAACTTGTATTCGGATCAAGGTCGAAGCCCTCCAAAGCTTTGAGTGTATGGTTTCTGGCCGTCTCTAAATTATCCATCCGGGTAGCAATCACACCGAGATTTCGCTCAATCATCGCCCATTCAGATGGGGTATGATCGGGGATTTTATAGGTTAGATCCAATGCGCTTTGATTGGCTTCATAAGCCATTTGCATCTTTCCGGCAAACATAAAATACTGATGTGATTCCAAATGGGCCTGTCTCAATACTCTGGGATCCTGACTTTTTTTGCCGATTAAATCCATCCAAAATTGAACCCTGTCCATCCCATATTCCATGTCTTTTTGTTTGTTGCCAATAAATCCTGCAAGAGAGACAAAATAGCTGAGATTCAAATAATCAGCATTTTTATTATAAAAGTTTGTATGTGTATCAAAGAAAATAATTGCACTGTCCAAATTGTCTTCGTTGATTGCTTTTTGGACTTCAGCCAATCGCTCATCAACAGTTTGCCCAAATAGAAGTATGGGCAAAAAAATCCATAAAAAACCAATGAACGCTGTCTTTTTCACTTTTTTGTTAGTTCATTCAACAATTCAATTGCGCGTGGATCTTGGCTTTGGCCCAGCACTTCTTTGGCCTCACCCTCTTTTCCTGCCAAGATATAGGCCAAGGCCAAATACCATCTTGCGTCTTCATAAAAGGCTGATTCTTCTTTGGCAACAACTGAGTCAAAAAAAAAGACAGCAGGATCTGTATTTTTGAGTGCCAAATGGGAAGCGCCAAGGAAAAACTGTAGGGTGTCGTTTTCTGGTCTGTCTTGAATTAATTTTTCCCAACGGGTAATTGCCTCTTGATAATTGGCTGATTTATAATCCACCATGGCCCTGTCAAATTCATAATTTGTCTCTGAGCTCATGGCTGTCACCAATCCCGGGTCTTCCTGATAATAGGCCATGAAGAGCCTTTCATTTGGATCAGACCTTAACAACAGCAACCAAGTAAAAAATCCAATCGTCAATAGCAATGAAGCAGCGATTGATAAGGGTTTCCAAGGGAATATTTTTTTATTTTTTTCTCTGTCAGCAGGTTCTGTAATCTCAGTAGGTTCTGGGGAATCCATCTTCAGTTCTTGATGAATTTGATCAAGATGATTTCTGAAGGCCGCTTCCTCAACCCCTTCCAAAATGACTTTCATGTCCTCCATCTTTTGGGAGAGTATTTTGTTTGAAGCAATTGTGTTTTCGAAAGCAATCTTCTCTTGGGCATCCATATGACCTAGGATGTATCTTTCGAACTTTTCAAATTCCTCTTGCGATATATGATTTTTATTTTCCAATTTGGGTTCTTTATTCTTTAGTAATAAGCATTTCTTTCAGTCGCTGAATACACCTGTATTTGTTGTTTCGGGCAGTAGCCTCGGTCCAATCAAATGCTTTGGCTATCATTGACATACTTTCTTTTTTGTAATAAAACCGGGTCAGTAGCTCCTTGCAGTTTTTCCCCAAATATTTAAATGAGTCTTCAATCTTTTTTAAATGAATTTCCTTTTCGTCATTTACTTCTTCCTCCATCTCGTAGAAATTTTCGAGAGGCACCGTCTTTTTATATTTTGGTGACCTGAGATGATCAAGCCATTTGTTTTTTGCTATTTGGTATAAATACCCGTTTAGGGCAGTTCCATTTTCAGTCGTGAACCTATCATTTTTAATGTTTTTCCAAACTGCTACTAGGGCCTCCTGAAATATATCTTTTGCTTCCTGATGAGTTCCATTATTGGAAAGGACATATTTTTCTACCTTAGGATATTGATCCTGATAGAATCCCTGAAGAATATCAGAATCATTGTTTTTGATTCCTTCAAGAATTTCAATTTGGGTGAGTTTTCTAAAAGTATACTGCTGCATAAGAATGAAAATTGCAGAAATATACACTTAAATGTTTTTTATCCCAAATTAAAGTTGTTTTATACGATTTTATTTTATCCGATTAATAGTTCTATTTAATTGATGACTTTAAATTGTCACTATTCCAGAACAGTCACCTCTATTTCTTTAAGGTTGGTTTTAGCATTTTGAAGCTGCGTTTGAAAGGTTTGATTCATTTGGTATTTTACTCCAGCTGAAACTCCAAGGCCCGCATAGGGTGAACCAATTAATATGACGAAGAATAAATTGTCACCCCTTTTGTCCAACTGATTGGCTCTTCTCACATTCGTACTTCCAAAAGTTCCATCTTCCTTAACAACCTTTATTTCATACCCATTGACATTGTCTCTTTCGGGAAATCCAGCTTCAAATCTTGCATTGGAAATATTAAAGGTACCGTTGGGATTTTCTTTGACAGGGATTATTCCTTCAATGGGTACTCTGAAAACTTTTGCGTTAAGCAGATCTTCGTTAGGCTCTTCAGTTTCACTACATGATATGGAGACAACGATAATCAAGAGAAAGGCTAATACAATTGATAATTGTTTCATTTTTTTAATTGTTGATTTATAACCATACATCGGTCCCATCAATAAAATGTCATCAAAAAAAAATGACCAAATTCCTTTGGCCATTTACTTTCAAAAAAATTCACCCTTAAGGTTTAAAACTGATCGATATCTTGATACACATTTGCGTTTTGGGAAACCAATGCATTGGCCAATGCAAAAAATTCTTGGTTGAAGTTATTCCATATGGTTGCATTGGTGTAATCCACGCAGCCATTAAATAAGAGCACAACCGCAAGCCCTGTGTTATTGTTGGTTTGGAATACAGTGCGTGTTCCAGGTAGGGCTCCGCTGAAGCTAATACCGTTTTGACTACGGGTAATTCCAAGTCCAAAGGAATTATTCAAGGGGTTGGGACCAGAACCTTTTACAAACTCTTCATAAATAGGACCTTCCAAAATCTGTTGCCTTCCAGGTCTATTGTTGATTGCCAATATAAATTTTAAAAGATCTTTGGCTGAAATTACCATTCCCCCATCACCATCACGTCTTTCAATATTGAATCCATATTCATAACCCTTGATATTTCCTATGCCGTAATATTTGACCTCATTGGGATGTCTTTCCGCTAGGTTTCTTTTTGCCATTATAGCAGAATTGATCCCAAGTGGCTCCAAAAAATCATCCTTCATAAATTGAAAGAAGGACTTTCCACTTATTTTTTCAATCACCCTCGCAGCTACAAAATAATTGGTATTGATATACCAATATTGAGTTCCCGGAGCATGTTTGAGGAGGGCATTGTCCAGCATCCAATCGAAAAACTGCTTGTTGTTCAAATTAGGACTGCTGTCAATAGCATCCCTATCATTGGCCAAAACCCATCCCCCAGTGGTCATATGTAATAAATGTCTGATGGTAACATTCTTTACTCTTTCGCTATATGCCTTTGTACCAAAATCATTTGCCAGTATTCCCCCATCACCAAAAACCTTGTCGTCCAAACCCAATTTGCCCTCTTGGACCAATCGGAGAATAGCTACTCCCGTAAATGTTTTGGATATACTGGCAATTCTCATGCGGTGGTCCGTGGTCATGGATTGGTTTGCTTCCACATCAGCCAATCCATAGGCTTTAGAATAGACCAGTTTACCGTTTTTACTGATGGCCAAGGTTGCACCGGGGTATTCCCATTTAGACATAAACTGCGAGATTTGATTGTCAATCGCAGCAATTTCAACTTGGGTTACCGGTTGCTGAGGTCCGGGATTGTTATCCTTGTCATCAGAACATGACAAAACAAAGAGACTGACGGTCAGAAGAATCAAGAAAGGTTTAGATAATGTTCTCATGGGGTTTTGGTTTAATAATGTATTCAAACCATCATCGTAATAAATTCCAATTGTCATCAGGTATTTAGGAAATATTTTATTTTACTTTTATAACCTGAAAATTCTTTGATTTAGGAAGAACTTTATTGAATTGTTATTTTGACTTTTCAAACCTGAATATGAAAAAATATCTCCTCCCCCTTTTTATTCTCCTTGCTTGCCAGGACAAAGATATAGATCCTCCAGCACCTGTCCATCCCATTCCTTCAGCCAGGCAATTGGCTCGGCATGAACTGGAATACTACGGTTTTGTCCATTTCAATATGAATACCTTTTCAGATATGGAATGGGGCATGGGAGATGAAAGCCCCCTACAGTTTAATCCCACCGAATTGGATACCAGACAATGGGCCAAAGTAGCCAAAGAAGCAGGTATGAAAGGAATTATCATCACGGCCAAGCATCATGATGGATTTTGTTTATGGCCTTCAGAATATACAGCGCATTCGGTAAAAAATTCTCCTTGGAAAAACGGTGAAGGGGATTTGATCAAGGAATTGGCAGAATCCTGTGCGGAATTTGGATTAAAATTTGGTATTTACTATTCACCTTGGGACCGAAATCACGCCGATTATGGCAAACAGGAATATATCACCTATATGCGAAATCAGCTCACAGAATTGTTGACCAATTATGGGGAGATTTTTGAGGTATGGTTTGATGGGGCCAATGGCGGCGATGGCTATTATGGAGGTGCCAATGAAACCCGGAGAGTAGACAAAAAATCCTATTATGATTGGGAAAACACTTTTGCCTTGGTCAGGGAACGGCAGCCCAATGCAGTCATCTTTGGAGATGCGGGTCCTGATGTTCGATGGGTCGGTAATGAACACGGATTTGCCTATGAAACGACTTGGTCCAATTTGCTTAGGGATTCTGTTTATGCAGGGATGCCCGAATATTCCGATCTGTACGCCGCAGGTCAGGAAAATGGGACACATTGGGTTCCGGCAGAGGCTGATGTGTCCATCAGACCGGGTTGGTATTACCATGCCTATGAAGACCATAAAGTCAAAACCCTGCCCCAGCTTTTGGATATTTTTTACAAAAGTATCGGTCAGAACAGTTCCTTGTTGATCAATTTCCCTGTAGACAGAAGAGGTTTGATCCATGAAAAAGATGCTGAGCAGATCATCAAATTATCCAAAAAAATTCAGGAGGATTTTGCCGATAATCTCATTACAAAATCCAAACTCACTGCCAGCAATACAAGGGGAAGAAATTTTATTATTGATCATGTCGCTGATGGAAATAATGAAACTTATTGGGCAGCGGAAGATGGAGTTATACAAAATGAAATCATGATCAAATTGCCTGAAGTCACTACCATCAACCGATTTATGGCGCAGGAATATTATCCACTTGGCCAAAGGATAAAAGCATTCAAGCTTGAAGCAAAAACAGAAAAAGGTTGGGCGTTGATCGCGGAAGGAACTACTGTGGGAGTGAAGAGAATACTGCGCTTTGATGATGTGGAAACCGATGAAATCAAGTTCAGCATCACAGATGCAAAAGCAAGTCCCACTTTATACAGTTTGGGAATTTATAATGCCCCTAAACTGCTGATAGAACCGATTCTCAAGCGAAGCAAATCCGGATTGGTGGATCTCAGTATCCCTGAAAGCAATGTGGATATTTACTATACTTTGGATGGATCTGAGCCGGATGAAAACAGTCAACAGTATGAATCACCATTTGAAGTACAGAATCCAACCATTCTGAAAGCCATCAGCTTTGATCATTCCAATTCCTCCAAAAGTGAGGTATTGACTACCTCATTGGACATTGGCAAAGCCAAATGGAAAGTTGTCCAAAATGATCCTAGTGCCGAAAAGGCGATAGACGAAGATCTGCAAACCTTTTATAAAAGCACCAACAATGAGATAGTGGTTGATTTAGGAGAAATCCACACCATCAAAGGTTTCTCCTATCTTCCTCCCCAAAACCGATATATGAGCGGGGTGATTTCCAAGTACTCCTTTCAAACCAGTTCCGACGGACAAAACTGGACAGAGCAAACATCTGGAGAATTTTCAAATATCCACAACAATCCCATTGAGCAAGGAATTCTGTTGAAAAATCCTATAAATGCGCAATTTATAAAGCTAGAGTCACTTCAAACTACTGATGGTCAATTGGCCGCATTCGGAGAGGTTGGCATAATAACCATGGACAATTAGATATATTGTTATCTGTGAAAATCAAAGTCCATTTGTGGTTTGAAAGATTAACCACAGATTTAGCAGATGGTCACAGATTTTTTTTAATCCAATCTATACCAAATCTTTCAAAACCTTGTCCATCTATTGTTAAACCGGAAAAACCAATTCAAATTCTTACCATCCTTAATTTAATGTTATGAAAAATGCCTATATCCTTTTACCTTAGGATTGATATTTCATCCAAATAACCACGATATGAAAAGAAGAGATGCCCTTAGGAGTCTGGCCCTCCTGACAGGAGGTCTGGTGTTGGTGCCTTCCTGTGATTTCTCCCAAGAAGATATTCTCAGCGCTTACCAAAACCTTGAAATCACCCCGACTCTCAAACAGCTTTTGGCTGCAATTGCAGATACTATTATCCCCGCTGGTAATCTAAAAGGTGCTTCGGAAATTGAAGTGCAGGACTTTATTCTGGTGATGGTCAATGACTGCATGGTAAAAGAAGCCCAACAAACTTTTATGTTTGGACTAAACGGTTTTGAAGATTTCAGTAAAAAATCCACAGGAAAGAAATTTGAAAGATTGACCCAAGAGCAAAGAGATGCTTTGGTTTTGGAAGGTTTATCCACTGGGGATGAAAGCCAACAATCCATAAAGGATTTTTTAAGGACTACCAAACGCTTTACCATTCAAGGTTTTATGGCATCTGAATATATGCAGACCGAAGTAAAACCCTATTCCCTAATTCCAGGTGAATATAAAGGAGATGTACTGATTGCCGACCTTAAACCTGAAAGAATCAATGGCTAATTTAAATATAGACGCAACAAAAGAAAGAACATTCCAGGCCATTGTCATTGGTTCGGGAATGAGTGGAAGTTGGGCTGCTAAGGAACTTTGCGAACATGGTGTAAAAACACTGGTCATAGAAAGAGGTCGTGATGTCAAACACATCAAGGATTATCCCACCACCAATATGCTTCCCTATGAATTTGAACATAGGGGACAGATTCCTCAGAAAGTTCAAGAAGAAAATCCCGTGGTCAGTCGATGCTATGCATTCAAGGAAGATGCCCAGCACTTTTTTGTGAAGGATAAAGAACATCCATATGTACAGGAAAAGCCATTTGACTGGATCCGTGGCTATCAGGTAGGAGGTAAATCACTGCTATGGGCAAGACAGGTCCAAAGAATCTCGGACCTTGACTTTGAAGGACCTGCAAGGGATGGCTTTGCTGTGGATTGGCCTATCCGATACAGGGATATTTCATCATGGTACAGTCATGTGGAGAAATTTGTAGGGGTGTCCGGGAATCTTGATGGGCTCCCAAATTTGCCTGATGGTGAGTTTTTGCCAGGCTTTCCTTTGAATGTGGTGGAACAGTATTTTGCCGATCAACTCAAAAAAAACTATGGAAACGATAGGCATATGATTTTGGCACGTTGTGCACATATTACAGGTAACTTGGATTATTATGCCCAACAAGGAAGAGCGAAATGTCAAAGTAGAAACCTTTGTCAAAGAGGCTGTCCTTTCGGAGGGTATTTCTCTGCCAATTCTTCCACAATTCCTTGGGCTGAAAGGACCGGGAATATGACCATGCGGACAGATGCGGTAGTCCATTCCATTATCTTTGATGAAGAAAAGGGCAAAGCCACCGGAGTAAGGATTGTGGATGCCCATACTAAAGAAATGGAAGAATACTATGCCGATGTCATCTTTGTCAATGCCGCCGCACTCAATACCAACTTGATTTTGCTCAATTCTACTTCCAATCGATTTCCAAATGGATTGGGGAATGACAATGGACTTTTGGGCAAATATGTGGCTTTTCATAATTACCGTGCAGGCGTGTCTGCCCAATATGAAGGACATTTGGAATATACGACCCAAGGAGGAAGACCTACTTCAGGATATTTTCCAAGGTTCCGTAATCTCCACAAGCAGGAGACTGATTTTCTAAGAGGTTATGCTGCTGGCTTCAGTGCAAGCCGTGGTACCTATTCCGACCAAAGCGGCATTGGGATGGAATTGAAAGAAAACTTATTGAACCCTGATAAATATGGACCATGGCATGTGGGTTCACACATGATGGGAGAGACCATACCCAAAGAAAGCAATTTTGTTGCCTTGGATCCCAACCAAAAAGATGATTGGGGGATTCCCCTATTGAAAGTCAATGTGGATTATGATGACAATGACGAGAAAATGATCAAAGATTATCAGGAACAGATGACCGAGATGTTTGAAAAAGCAGGTTTCACCAATATCAGACTCCGTGATGACAAGCGTGCCCCGGGTTTGGATATCCATGAAATGGGCGGTGTCCGAATGGGCAAAGACCCAAAAACTTCTTTACTCAATGCCAACCACCAATTGCATTCGGTACCCAATGTATATGTGACTGATGGTGCATCCATGACCTCTACAGCAACGCAAAACCCATCTTTGACTTATATGGCTTTTGCGGCAAGGGCAGCGCATCATGCGATGAAGAATGTTTAGGGATAAAAACAAAACCCCCCAGTCAAAAGAATTTTGACTGGGGGGTTTTGTTTTTAATTGGGTTACCAAATTTTGGTTTACTATTTTGATTTACGGACTTGTTGGAGGTGGTTAAAAACCACACACAATAGGGATTTAAGTTAAAAGTTAAATTCTGTTTATAAATTACCTCTCTCAGTGCGAAGAGCTAGTAATTCTTTAGTGTTTAGGAGTTTTTTGAAGTTAAGTTTTTTTAGTCCTTCATAGAGAACTTTGTCTCCTGTCCATAATGATGCATTTAAAAACTTTGCCAGGGCAACAAAATCAGTATCATCTATGTCAATTCCTTTTGTGATTTCTTCTGATTCCAACCAAGTTTCAATTGGAATAATTTCTTCATTTATAAACTTTAGCTTTGTAAGGACTTCTGCATAAGAGACTTGCAATTGCTCTTCTGAAAGCTTTGAAATATTTTTAAGACGTTCCCAATGATTATGGATTTCGTATCGCATATAACTACAGCTATAAAATTCAAAATGATTATCAGAGTTGAAAATA
>NZ_JBGSXS010000071.1:0-12089 GCF_041751335.1 Aquiflexum sp. | reverse complement strand
TCAATGAATGTTCCCACGGCAACGTCCATTGGCACCAACACGGTCAGCCCGACAAATTTGTCTGCCGGATCTACGGTTTCAACAATGCAGTTTAAGTCTTTGGCCACAAGGTTTACCTGCTCTTTTATTATATTCTTTTGTGCAGTGGTAAAGGGTTTGTCCGAAACTGGCAGCATGAGAAAGTAAAATCTCAATTTGTCCTTTTGTCCACCCAATCCACTAATAATAAAGCCTGTGTTTTCATCTGTCAACATGCTTTCAAGGAGCATTCTGCATTCTTGTAATGCCATAACTGCCCATTTTCTAAGGTCATTGTCGGGATGCAGGTAATATCTCTCAATTTGTCGGTATGCAGTAATTGTCCCCAGATGAGCTAACAGCGTCATTGCCTTTTTCTTTCCTTCTATTTCCGTACGGCTATCACAGAGTATGTTGCCCAAATTGATGGTCTCTGCCTCGGTCAATTCGCCAAGGTCAAATGAATGGGAATAGTCAAGGTATTCTTTTTGTGTTTGAAGGTCGACTCCCTCTTCCAGAATATCGAACTTATCAGGAATTCCGTCTAAGAAATTCTGTAAGTCCTCAGGATTGTCTTTCATATTTAAATGGTTCTGCTTTTGGAGATGGGATGGATTGTATCAAGCGAAAAAGTTGTTCGGTATCGACTACATCTGTTAGTCTCATTTTACCGTCAGGAGCAGGCATTTTCAAACCGTTACAATTTGTAAAGGTTTCATTTCCCTCATCTTTTAGCCTTTTTTTTAAAACTCGCCAATATACCTGAGGATTAGGGCTTTCCGTCAAAACAGCAATAACATCTACTATAGACATATACCATTTTTCATTTTCCTCATCCCAGAGTGTTCTGACTGTTTTATCCTCAAAAACTTTTATTTCTGTGTCTTTCTTCATTGATATATCTGTTTCACTTTGGCCTGCATATCACTTTTTAATTGTGGCTCAATAATATAATCGATTTGGCTCAAAAAGTCATGGAATTGAATTGTATTTTTTTGTATAAAAAGTTAAATATTGGTCTAACTATCTTATGTAAAATTTTTAAAAACCCGTAAATCTCTAAGGATGTTCCATCTGCTTGGACTTTCAGCTTTCTCCATGTTTAAGTGCACTTAGCCATTATTAGAGACATTCATATTCCACATGCCTTTACTGTTCCGTTTCTCTTCAAGTTATTGTATGCGGGCGTTATTCTGTCATCCCATTCAATTCCGGCATAACCACCAACCATCACCCAATCCATCCATCTCCACTTCAAATACCTTGGAGGGTTTGGCAATTACTGTTAACTTTCCGACTCAAATATCAAATTCTATGAAAAAAATATATTGCTTGGTTCTTGCCCTTTTTATGGCAATAACCACCTTTGCCCAAAAAAGCCCTGAGGAATTTCTGGGTTACAAAATGGGAGACCGATTTACTCCACATCACCGCATAGTGGATTATTTTGAGCATTTGGCGGCATCACTGCCCAATGTCAAACTGGTTTATTATGGGGAAACCTATGAAAACAGACCGCTTTTTATAGCCATCGTATCCACACCTGAAAACATGGGCAATCTGGAAAATATCCGGTTGGACAACCTCAAGAGAACTGGAATGATAGATGGAACCCCATCCACCAAAGTTGCTCTGAATTGGATGCAGTACAATGTACACGGTAACGAGGCTGTGGCTACTGAAGCCGCGATGACTACTTTTTGGCAAATTGCTGATCCATCCAATAACCAATCCAAAGAATGGCTGCAAAACCAAGTGTTGATCCTTGACCCTTGCGCCAATCCGGATGGAAAAGACAGGTACACCATTTGGTACAACCAAAAGCAAAACTCAAGATTACAACCTGACCCACAGTCCATGGAGCACTTTGAACCTTGGCCGGGAGGAAGGCCTAATCATTATTTAATGGACCTGAACAGGGATTGGGCTTGGCAGACACAGAAAGAAACGGTACAGCGTATCGAACTTTATCACGAGTGGATGCCACATCTTTTTGTGGACTTTAATGAGCAAGGAATTGACTCTCCGTTTTATTTCGCTCCTGCAGCACAGCCTATACATGAGCAACTTTCTCCTTTCCAATTTGAATTCCAAACGCTATACGGCAAAAATACAGCCGCCAAGTTTGACGAGCAGGGATGGTTTTATTTTACCAAAGAAAGATTTGACCTGCTTTATCCGGCTTATGGAGATACTTGGCCAACCTATAATGGAGCCATAGGGATGACGATCGAAAAAGGTGGTTCGGGCCGTGCAGGTTTGGGTATGTTAAATTCCCTTGGCGATACTGTTACCTTAAAAGAAAGAATAGAACATCAACATGTGGCAGGTATTTCTGCAGTGGAAGTCACGGCCCAAAATGCTGCTAAATTAACAGATGAGTTTGCCAATTACTTCAAATCCAATAGCAGCAGCCCAAGGGCTAAATACAAAAGCTTCGTCATTAAGGGAGACCAAAATCCGGAAAGGGTGAATGCACTTTTGGAACTTTTGGACAAAAACAAAATCCAATATGGATTTGCGGGTAACCGTTCAGGATTGAAAGGTCTTGATTATTCCAGTGGAAAATCCGCCACCTTCTCCACTACTGACAAGGACATCATCGTCAATGCTTACCAACCAAAGTCCGTGTTGACCCAGGTTTTATTTGAGCCGGAAGCAACACTTCAGGATAGTATCACTTATGATATCACGAGTTGGGCGCTGCCCTATTCCTATGGTGTACAGGCATATGGGCTTGAGACAAAATTGGATGCTGCCAAGAAATTTGAAAAAACAGCATTTAAAGCAAATTCTGTCGATGGAAATCCATTGGCATACCTTGTTTCTTGGAATGCTACAAAGCATCCACAATTTTTGGCAGCCCTATTAAATGAAAAAATCCGCGTAAGATTTGCAGAATATAGCTTTGAAATGGAAGGGAAAATTTATCCATCCGGAACCTTGATTATCCATAGAAATGGCAATCAATATTTATCAGATTATGACCAAAAAGTGGTAAGTGCCGCAAACAAATTTGAAATCAACTTAAATCCAACCAACACCGCCTATGTGGACAAAGGAAAAGATTTTGGTTCCTCTGATGTAAAAGCAATCGTTGCGCCTAAAGTGGCACTTTTGGGTGGTGACGCGGTTTCTTCTTTGAACTTTGGGGAACTTTGGTATTTCTTTGAGCAGGAACTTGACTATCCAATCAGTATTTTGGATGCCAACAACCTAGCAAGGTTTGATTTGAGCAAATACAATGTCATTTTGATGCCCTCGAGCCGAGGTGGTTCCATATCTGAAAATAACATCAAAAAAGTGATGGAATGGGTAAAAGCAGGTGGAAAACTCATCGCATTTGAAAATGCATTGAATACTTTTGCTGACAAAGACGGATTTGACCTTAGCAGGTATGATACTGAGGAAGAGAAAAAAGCGGCCGAAAAAGAGGAGAAAGAAATCCAGAATGTAGAAAGATTGGAGCCCTATCAGGAACGAGAAAGAATGGGGATTTCCACATCAGCGGCAGGTGCGATTTACGAATTGAAAATCGATGAATCCCATCCACTTGGATTTGGATTGGGCGGAAAGTTCTATACTCTTAAAAACAATGACTCCCGATACGCTTACCTTGACAAAGGTGTCAATGTAGGAATTATACCAAATAATGAGGCATATAGATTCGGATACATCGGAAATAAAATCAAACCCAAAATGGCCCAATCCATGGTCTACGGTGTGGAAAATCAAGGTAGAGGACAAATCGTCTACATGGCCGACAACCCAATGTTCCGTTCCTTCTGGGAAAGCGGCAAGCTCTTGATCTCCAACGCAGTCTTCTTTGTCGGACAGTAAACCTTTTCGGTCTATAACCTTTGGGGTCTTTTTTTGACCCCGAAGGTTTTGAACCTTAAATAGGAGCACTTTAACCTTTGAGGTTTTTTTAACCTCAAAGGTTTCTGTAAACGGACCCCTATTCACGAAGACTAAGTTTTCCTGAAAAAATCTTGCTTAAACCCTAAAAAACCAACGAATCCGCCACGGTGGACTCATGGGTTAAGGTTGCCCCTTTCAAGCACCACATAGAATCATAGAGCACATAGTTCTTCTGTCCAATAGCCAACTTAAGCTTTAAAAAAAATCTTAAATTTTCTATGTGAGCTACATGGACTATGTGGTAAAATATTTCTTCTAAGAAATTTTCTAAAAGCTTAGGAGTTCAGTCAAAAGACTCTAAACCTTCGAGGTTTGATAAAAAACCTCAAAGGTTTTGTTCTTTAAACAGACCCTTATTCTTCAAGGAAAAAGCTTTTTCAAAAAAACCCTTTGAGTCCGCCGCGGCGGACTCAAAGGTTTCTCCCTGAATTACTGACAAAAGCGATCGACTGACTGTCGGGGGACCAAGAAGGCACGTTGATAGTCCCTTGTCCACCATATAAATATCCAACGACCCTTGGTGCACCTCCTGAAGTGGACATCATTTTTAGGGTAACTCTTTTGTAGGAAGGGTGATCATTCACGGGAATATCTTCAGGAAAGGAAATATAAACCATCCATTTACCATCAGGAGAAATATGGGGAAACCAATCGTTGGTTTCGTCGAAAGTCAGTTGTTCCGGATTGGACCCATCCGGTTTCATTCTCCAAATCTGCATGGTGCCGGATTTACTGCCATTGTAATAGATGTATTTCCCATCAGGGGAATATTCACAGCCATCTACATGTTCCCCTAGATTTGTATTGGTCAGAGCCACTTCTTCCCCTCCTTTGATATTTTTTTTATAAATGTCGTACGTTTTCTTCTCGCCTCGGGAAGCCACATATAGCACTTCTTTGCCATTAGGCGACCATCCATGCCAGTAAGAAGGTGTCTCTTCAGTGACTAATGTCGGTTCGCCACCCTCCAAAGGTAGCACATATACCGTCGATCCCCAACCGGGATATCCTTCTCTTTGATGGCTAATGGCCAGCATTTTCCCATCAAATGAAATCCCATGGTCATTGTTGTTTCGGTCAGCAAATCCAGTATTGAGTTTTTCTAAATTTCCTTTTTCTACAGGGATTTTATAAAGTGCCCCATCCATATTGATCAATAATTTTTTCCCATCCGGCATCCAATTAGGCGCCTCAAAGCGGCCATCTTTTTCAAAAATGACTTTTCTAACTCCTGTAAAAACATTCATGGTTTCCAGTCTACACCCCAGGTATCCTTCTTGTCCGGGATTGTAATTTGCCACAGCAGGCTTGTCTAATCTTACATTCCAAGCTTTCGCTTCTTCCAATACATCTTCATTGTGCGAACCGATAAAGATGCCCGCCAAAACTGCGTTTCTCATTACCGACATTTTATGGGAACCGATTACTTGTAGTGGTTCACCGGAGTGGGCAGCCCGCATGATAAATTCATCTCCGGTTCGCTCCAATTGCAGGATGGAGTAATGGCTCTTTGGAGCAAAAATTTCATCCTCCGGATCCCGCATAAATGCCCCTTTCATCTCCCTCCATTGTAAAACTGTCAAACCATCTCCGTGTAGTGTTGCGGTGATATGGGCAGCATTCTCATCCTCAGATTCCCTCACCATCAATCCGACTTTTCGGTGTAAGTCAACTCCTTCACCTACAAATTCAAAATTAGCAGTTAAAATAAAATCTCCCTCTATTTTGTCAAATGCATAATGAAACTCATCCCTTTCAAACCAGATATTATATCCGGCTCCTTGAAGATGGTAAGTTTGGGTTTCCTTATCATAGACCGTTTTTCCCTTAAGTTTGGGATTTCCAATGTCTTTGCTATGGCTGAATATGCCAACTTTTCCATCTTGGGCAATGGCAATCTGCATTAGCAAGAGGCCAAATAATGTGATCAGGTATTTCATAGGTCTTTGGATTTTGACAGTAATTAAATCAATAATTCAGGTATTGTCTATCAATTTGTGATAGTTGGGGAATTTTGATCAACAATGAAGACTCCCCGGAGGCAAATACACTTGCGGAATTCAATCTCTCCCAGATTTATGGCTTCTAACTACCCAAAAGAGATTCTTCATTTCGCTGAAAAATTCTTCAAAAAAATCTGACTTTTGAACATCTCATTCAGAATGACGAGCACCCTTTAGTCTACTGTTACCTAAACATCGGTCATCGGACACCCGTCATCAACTACCTACACTTCAGTCCCCCTATTCCACACTTCAGTCAACTTTAATTTTTTCACCGCTGATTTCGACCCAATTTTGGATCAAATATTATTGTCATGAAAACAATTTTTGCAATCTGTTTGATCTTTATAGTCAATTCCGCATTGGCCCAGACCACCATAAATGGTGTCGTCAAGGATCAAAAAGGTGTGACAATACCCGGGGTCAATATTTTTCTAAAAGGAACTTTTGAAGGCACTTCTTCTGAAATTGATGGAACCTATATTTTGGAAACGGATGAAGAAGGAACTTTTACCTTGGTTTTTCAATCAATGGGATTCAAATCCCAGGAATTTGAGGTGATGCTTGATAGAACCCCTCAGACCTTAAATCCCATTTTAAAAGAAGCCATCAATGAAATGACTGCCGTGACCATATCCGCAGGGGCTATGGAGGCTTCGGATGAAAAAAGAGCCGTGGTATTACGA
This sequence comes from Aquiflexum sp., assembly GCF_041751335.1. GTDB lineage: Bacteria > Bacteroidota > Bacteroidia > Cytophagales > Cyclobacteriaceae > Aquiflexum. Next base: position 5,461 of record NZ_JBGSXS010000071.1, on the reverse strand, counting down.
CCTGTCGATATTGTCACGGTGCCTGCTGCGATGGGGGACATCATCGGGGCATTTCAGACTTTGCCGGGAACAGCCAATGTGGGAAATGACGGAAGGTTGTTTGTACGTGGAGGTGATGCGACCGAAACAGCCATTTTCATAGACGGACTTAAAGTAGGCAATGCATTTGGGACCACTGCTTCAAATGTGCCCACTAGGACACGTTTCAATCCCAATTTATTCAAGGGTTCATTTTTCAGTACAGGAGGTTATTCGGCAGAATATGGCCAGGCACTTTCGTCTGCTCTGGCTCTGAACACGGTGGATTTTCCTGTGAGGAATCAAGGTGATATCAGCATTATGTCTGTTGGTGGAGGTTATACACAAACTTTGGCCGGAGAAAAAAACAGCCTAACAGCTTCCGCCAACTACTTTGACCTATCTCCCTACCAAGCAATGATTAGGCAAAACTTTGATTGGGAAAGGGCACCTTATGGATGGGATGCTGAGATCTCAGGCAGACAAAAGTGGGGTATAAACGGGGTAATAAAAGCTTATGCACATACAGAAGCGAGCGGAATGAAAATCTGGCAACCTATGCCTGGTTCTGATGAACGTGGCCAATTGGTAGGTGTACAAAACCAATACACTTTTGCCCAAACATCATTCAAACAATTAGGAGAAAATGATTGGAGTTATTACGGTGGGGTTTCTTATTCAAACAATGTGGACAAATTTGACATCGGTCAGATGGAGATGAGAAACCAAAATCAATTGTTCCACAGCAAACTGACTACGATCAAAGGTTTTTCGGAGAAGTTTTCAGTGAAGACCGGTATTGAGTCCTACTTGTTCAATTATGAAGAAGCTTTGATCTCAGAAGATTTGAAAAGGGATTACAATGACCATCAGACCATCCTGTTTTCAGAAGCTGATTATTATGTCAACAACAGGCTGGTATTTCGAGGAGGAATTAGGGCAGGACATAGTTCTTTGGCCGGTCAAAGTTGGTTAGATCCCAGGATTTCTTTGGCCTATAAATTCGACCATGAAGGACAGCTTTCATTGGCAGCAGGACAGTTTAGTCAAATGCCTGTTGAGACATTAAGGATCATCGATCAAAGCATGCAGAATACCCGAGCGGACCATTTGATCCTGAATTACTTTCTGGTCAAAAATGGCCGGACTGTTCGGGCAGAAGCATTCTACAAGGACTATAAAAAACTCATTACCTATGAAGTGGCCCAATTATTTCCAATGCCTTTGGGATTTGACAACATTCAGCAAAACGGGGAAGGCTATGCCCGTGGGATGGATATATTTTATAGGGATCAAAAGAGCTTCAAGAACACTGACTTTTGGGTTACCTACAGCTTTGTGGACAGCAGGAGAAAGTTCGCCCATTTCACCGAAATGGTACAGCCTGGCTTCGCTCCCCGCCACAATGGTTCGATAGTGGTCAAGCATTTTATTTCCTCTCTTAAATCACAATTGGGAATTTCTCTGAGTGCCAATGATGGTTATACTTATGAGAACCCAAACCTACTAGGGCAGATGAATTCAAAGACCAAAAGCTTTCAGGATTTGAGTTTGGGCTGGAGCTATCTGGCCAAACCAAACCTGATCATCCATTTGGCCTGTTCCAATGTTTTGGGCAGGGACAACATTTTCGGCTACCAATATGCCAATGAGCCCAATGAGAACGAATTTTATGAAGGAAACCCAATACGACTTCAGGCGCCAAGATTTCTTTTTTTGGGAATCTTCCTGACGATTTCAAAAGACAAAAACGCAAACAATTTAAATAACCTATAAACTATAAAAACCATGAAAAAATACAGTCTTGCCATTATTGTGATGATGCTGATTTCTTTAATGACAAAAGCATCCAATGAAGCCTATGAAAAAGCCATGCTCAAAGAGCTACAAAATATGAAAACCGCTGTCAGTCCCGAAGACCTAAAAAAGGTTGCCAATGGCTTTGCCCGAATTGCCCAGACGATGCCGGAGGAATGGCTACCGGAATATTATGCAGCTCTTGCCTTGGCCAATGCCGGATTTAGAAGTGAAGGTGGGGCAAACGTCAAGGACCCACTTTTTGACCAAGCCAAAAAGCATGTGGATAAGGCTGTCAAAATTTCTTCAAATAATTCAGAAATTGTGGCCTTGCAAGGTTTTATTACAATGGGTGAATTGGCCGTTGATCCCGGTTCCAGGGGACAGCATTTGTCCGGTTTAGCCATGCAGACCTTTGGTAAAGCTGTTGAACTCAACAGACAAAACCCGCGGGCAATTATGATGCTGGGTCAGATGGAGTTGGGAATGGCCCAGTTTTTTGGACAGGGTCCAGAAAAGGGCTGTGGATTGATCAATGCAAGTTTGGAATTGTTTGAAAAAGAAGCTGATACAAAAGAGGATGGGACTTTTCTGCCTACTTGGGGAAAAGAAATGGCACTTCAGATCAAACAGAATTGTCAGTAGCAGATCAGACCTGCCAGGTTTTGAAAACCTGGCAGGTCTGAATTTTTGGAAAGAATTTCCTCATTCTTTAGCTTTAACAACCACTAATTCCATGGAGCAACTCAGCAAATACAAGAGCATCTTATTCCATCTATATCCAGGGATATTGATCACCCTTGGATTTGTATTGATAACTCCGATAATGGTCAGAAATGGTTTCCCACCCCAACTGAGTATGATGGTTTGCATTGTGTTTGTAGCAGTACCTGTTTTTATATTTCATTTGATTCAGGCACAAAAAGGTGAAAACAGAACTAAAATAATTCAATTAAATGGGTTTCGGGAAAAGTTACCAACAGACAAATTGATCTTGTATAGCTTTGGACTTTTGGTTTTTGCTTTTTTGATGTGGGGACTTTTCCAACCTATAGACCTGTTCCTCGCAGAACATGTTTTTTTCTGGTTGCCGGACTGGTACACGGTTCAGGATTTTGAAGGATATTCTAAGGACATTATAAAAATCACGCTGATTATCAATCTGGTTCTAAACGGTATTCTGGCACCAGTAATAGAAGAATTTTATTTTCGTGGTTATTTGTTGCCCAGGATGGAAGTTTGGGGGAAATGGGCATTTGTTGTCAATACAGTTTTATTTTCTCTTTACCATCTTTGGCAGCCTTATATATATTTGACCTTGATAGCCGCACTGCTCCCGATGACTTATCTTGTTTGGAAGACCAAAGACTTGAGATTGGCAATCTTAACCCATTGCTTGCTAAATTGCGTGGGGGCATTCCTTTCCTTTGGTCTTGTTCTTTCTTGAATGATTTAATAGAAATAAAATTTATCACTTCGGAAATCAAAACCTTCACCAACATGCTCCACAAAAACTTATATAGTTCAGATCGGATTTTTTCATCATTGTGGAGGTTTGTTTTATTGAACTTTTCGATAGCATTGTTTTTAATGTTATTGTTCTGCCCCAATTGTTTTACTTCCATTGAAGGCCTTAAAAATATCTTCCCGGACTTTTTATTCTCTTTTCTTGTATCCAGTACTTTGAGTTTTGGGGGTTATTGGACTGATACCTTGCTCGACAGTCGGTTACCTTGGGTAAAATATCCAATGGCGAGGTTGTTGGTAACAGGCGTGGCGTACTCTTTTTATTGCTTTTTTTTCAGCTTTATCATTGTCTTTATTGTAGTCTATCTCAAAGGTCAATTTGAATTATCAAATATTCCCTGGAAAGCCCTACTTCAATATACTAAAACACCAATCATAATCGGTCTGAGCTTTATGGCTTTTTTCACCGCCCGCTCTTGGCTATATGAATGGAGGAATGCAGCAATAGAGGCAGAACAATTGAAATCCGAGCAGATTGCCAGTCAATACCAATCACTTAAAGATCAATTGAACCCACATTTTCTATTTAATTCACTCAATGTACTGAGTAATCTTGTCTATGAAAGTGCTGACAAATCCGCAGAATTTATCCAACAATTGTCCAAAATCTACCGCTATGTGCTTGAAGTACAGCAAGAGGAATTGGTGGGATTGGATAAGGAAATTGGCTTTGCTGAGAACTACCTGAACCTGCAAAAAATCAGATTTGAAGGAAGTCTGGAATATTTTATCGACGTACATCAGCTAAAAGGGCATTACCTTCCGCCATTATCACTTCAGCTATTATTGGAAAATGCCATCAAACACAATATTGCAAGTCTGGAGAAACCACTTAAAATCATGATAGAACAAACAGATAACAATTTAATTGTGCGCAATATTCTTCAGCCGAAATTGACCAAAGAATATTCGAAAACCGGTATAGGATTGCCCAATATACAAAAACGCTATGCCCTGTTAAGTGACCACATTCCAAAAATCAAAGAAACAGAAAAGGAATTTATAGTAGAACTTCCCCTGCTAAAACTCAACGGCGCATGAACATACTTTTGATAGAAGATGAAAGACCGGCAGCCAATAGGCTTAAACAGCTCATTTTGGAATTGCTTCCCTGGGCAAATATCTTTGGACATTTGGACAGCATTACTTCGGCAGTCGAATGGTTGCAAACCAACCCTGCCCCGGACCTTATTTTCTGTGACATTCAATTGGCAGATGGATTGAGTTTTGAAATATTCGAAAGGGTCAAGGTCAGTTCTCCCATCATTTTCACTACAGCCTTTGACCAATACGCCATCAAGGCCTTCAAGCTCAACTCAGTTGATTACCTGCTTAAACCCATTGATCCCAAAGAACTGGCCGGCGCCATAGACAAATACAAAAACCAAAAAATCAAATCCACCATTGATCTCAGTCAAATCCAAGACCTGCTTCAGCCACAGAAAAAAGATTATAAATCCAGGTTTATGGTCAAAATAGGAGAGAAAATCTTATCCGTATTGACTGATGAGGCTGCTTTTTTCATGAGTGAAGAGCGGGTAACTTTTTTGCAGACCTATGAAGCGAAACGCTACATTTTGGATTATACTTTAGACCAATTGGAAGAAATGCTTGACCCCAAAAAGTTTTTCCGGCTGAACCGAAAATACATTTCCTCTTTTGAAGCCATTTCCGAAATCCATACTTATTCCAATAGCCGCCTGAAAATCAAATTGGGCAATTGTAGCGACAATGATATTTTAGTCAGTAGGGAGAAGGTTGGGGCGTTGAAGGAGTGGTTGGATGGATAGGGATGGAAGGAGAAAGGATGAGGGAGGAAGGATATGGGAAAAAAAAATTACGAATGACGATTTACGGATTACGAGGTTTTTTTGTGTTCAGTTCAGCAAATCATTTGAAAAGCGAGAATCTGAAAGAATAAGGGATGAAGGGGAAGTGCCGTCATTCTGAATGGAGCTAATGGTAATTCTAAAATTTTGAAGAAACTTCTCAGCAAAATTAAGAATCTCTTGGGGAAAGTCTTATGGTAAAAGTTTGGTTAAAGTACAAAATAAAAGGATCGTGTCACTTAATACCTAAAATCCGCAGGATTTTAGTTTGGTTAATTCAGATTTAAATA
>NZ_JBGSXS010000070.1:0-3210 GCF_041751335.1 Aquiflexum sp. | reverse complement strand
TATATAAAAGCTGTAGCTGGTTGGCCAATTGGTTCTTTAAAATCCAACAATCTATCCGGCCTTCGATTTTTGCCGAGTGGTTTCCGCTCGGGTACAGATGGAGGTTTTGGCCCAAGTGGTGTGGCGTTTTCTACATTTTGGACAAGCTACAAGGATCAAAGAGGATATCCATATTTAGGAATTCTACAAGGATCAGAGGATTATTTGTCTACAGGCATTTCCGTCAATTCCAGAGATGGTTACAGTTTGCGGTGTGTAAAGGAATAGAGATTCCCCGAAATGCTGCGGGGCTTGCGTTCACATTGAACTAGGTTCTCATAAAAAATAAAGGTTGGAGAGGCAGCGTCCAGAATGACAATCGTGTCTTATACCTACTAATTTTCAAAAGATTCCCCGAAATGCTATGGGGCATGCTTTCACTTCGCAAAAGGTTATTTTAACAAAATAAGGTTGGAGAAGCTTGGTTACCAATGACAGAATTAGAAATTGCCCCTAGGCAAGCTCGGGGAACGGATGATTTGGTTAATTGAGGTGGGGTGTGGGAAAAGCGGCGACGCCGCTTTTCCCTCACCCCACCTCCCCCAAAGACGACCCCGATGGCCGAGCTTGCCGAGGCCCATTTAATTTGACCCAAATGTCCTTACCAATTCTGAACATTTTAAAAATGTTGGGGACTCAGAATGACCAAAAAAAACACCCAAACCTTTCTTTGTGCCTTAGTGTCTTTGTGGGAAAATCCCACCCATCTTTAAGAACATATTCTTTGCGCCTCCGCGTCTTTGCGGGAAACTCTTCTTACTTAAAAGCCGCTATCCCCGTAATCTCCTGCCCCAAAATCAACAAATGTATATCATGAGTTCCTTCATAAGTTACCACCGATTCCAGATTCATCATGTGGCGCATAATCGGGTATTCACCCGTGATGCCCATACCGCCGTGAATCTGACGGGCTTCGCGGGCGATGTCCAAGGCCATAGCCACATTGTTTCTTTTGGCCAATGAAATATGGGAAGTGGTGGCTTTGCCTTCATTCATCATTTTCCCCAGTTTCCAGACCAGCAATTGGGCCTTGGTGATTTCGGTCAGCATCTCGGCTAATTTCTTTTGGATCAGTTGGAATGAAGCAATTGGTTTGTCAAACTGTATTCGCTCCAGTGCATACCTTCTTGCAGAATCGTAGCAATCCATCGCAGCACCCAAAGTTCCCCAAGCAATGCCATACCTGGCGGAATCCAAACACATCAAAGGTGCACCCAAACCCGATTTGTTGGGCAAGAGGTTTTCTTTGGGGACTTTCACATTGTCAAAAACCAACTCGCCAGTACATGACGCACGAAGGGACCATTTGTTATGGGTTTCAGGTGTGCTAAACCCTTCCATACCTCTTTCCACGATCAGTCCATGGATTCTTCCTTCCTCATTTTTGGCCCATACTACAGCAATTTCTGCTTTTGGAGAATTGGAAATCCACATCTTGGCACCGTTCAACAAGTAATGGTCACCCATATCTTTGAAGTTGGTTGTCATGCCACTGGGGTTTGAACCATGGTCAGGTTCAGTCAGACCGAAGCAGCCCAATATTTCACCTGAAGCCAATTTGGGCAGGTATTTTTTCCTTTGCTCTTCGGACCCGAATTTATAAATAGGGTACATCACCAATGAACCCTGTACAGAGGCTGTAGACCGCATTCCGGAATCGCCTCTTTCTATTTCCTGCATGATCAGACCATAGGAGATATAATCCAAACCTCCGCCACCATATTCCTCAGGTATTTGTGGGCCAAAGGCGCCAACATTACCGAATTTTTTTACTATTTCATAAGGGAAATGGGCTTTTTGGGCCCAATCTTCAATATAAGGACTGATCTCTTTTTTGACAAAATCACGGATGGATGAACGGATAAGAATGTGTTCCTCGGTCAAGAGGTCATCGATCTGATAAAAGTCTACTCCTTCAAACATATCCTGTTTCAATGACTTGTGGACAGTTGCTGTACTTTCCATATTCTTTTGGTTTATTGCTAATTTAAATGGATTTTTACAGCCGAAATGCTGCTTTCCCGCCATGAAATAAACAAGAAGTAGGGGAAAAAACTACCTATTTGAGCAAAAAATTCGCACATGAGCACAGTCCAATACCCAAAAGACGTTTTAGATAAAATAGAGCTACTTCAGGAAAAATTCAAAGCTTCCGGTCAGGACCTTTCTTCCTACCTCGAAGGACTGTTGTATGCAGATTATATGACTTATTGGGATTACATCAACCTTGATATTCTTCTTTCCCTCCAACAGCCAAGAACCTCCTTCAAGGATGAAAAAATCTTTATCATGTACCATCAGATCACCGAGCTATACTTTAAGCTGATCATTTGGGAATTGGAACAGATTGCAGAAAGGGAACCGATTGATACCCGGTTTTTTAAAGAAAGATTGGAAAGGGTCAACATGTATTTTGACCAATTGATTTCTTCTTTTGCGGTGATGTGGAAAGGCATGGAAAGGGAGCAGTTTTTAAAATTCAGGATGTCTCTTTTGCCATCAAGCGGTTTTCAAAGCGCCCAATACCGGGTCATCGAAATTCTGGCCTGTGATGCACAACAATTGCTTTTCAAAGATATCAGGGAGAAAATGAAAGAGGAATCTGATGTCAATAAGCTGTTTGATAACCTGTATTGGCAACATGGGGCTGTCGAACTTGCTTCAGGAGAAAAAACACTGACTTTAAAGACCTTTGAGAAAAAATATGGAATAAGGTTGAAAGAGTTTATCGATAATTACAGATCGAATAACATTTGGCAGAAATACCTTTCCTGCACGGAAAAAGACGATGAACTGACCAAGTTGATGAAGGATTTTGACCTTAAAGCCAATGTATTCTGGCCCTTGGCCCATTACAAATCAGCCGTCCGTTATCTCCAAAGAGACCCGGTTGACATAGCAGCTACAGGGGGTACCAATTGGCAAAAATACTTACCGCCACGTTTCCAAAAAGTCATCTTCTATCCTGAACTTTGGACTGAAAAAGAAAGAGAAGAGTGGGGGAAAGGTTGGGTAGTGAGGGAAGTGTTTGGGGAAGAATGATGGGAGTACAAAGTACAATGAACCAAGTACCAAGAAGGGAGAAGCGAGAAGCGAGATGCGAGAACCAGAAGCTAAGAAAAAAGAGATTGGATAAGATGATCTTCGTTCAATTGTGTCAATGGCCTCTCC
>NZ_JBGSXS010000069.1:0-14654 GCF_041751335.1 Aquiflexum sp. | reverse complement strand
CTTGGTTATGAGGTGTTATTGAAAGACGATTTTTCAATAGGAGCAGAGGCAATTTACAATCAAAGGGGATTTATCGATAATTTCATGGTAGTGGATGGATTTGGAAATCCTACGGGTGAAATTTTTTCAACCCAATTCAATTATGATTACATTTCTCTTCCTTTGAAGATTGGCAAATATGTTGGAAAAAAGATTTTTGGATTCGGGCATATCGGAATCGTCCCTTCAATTTTGATCAAGGATGAGATCATTCCCGGACTAGGTATCGGGATTCCGACCGATGCAGGGAATTTTGATTTGGCCGGTTTAGCTGAAATTGGCGGTGGGTATAGGATGGAAAAACTTTGGTTATTTGCTTCTGTCAATTACCTCCATAGTATAACCAATACGGCTATAACCAACACTGCCTTTTTTGGAAATGCCGATTTCAAGCATAAGGGAATGATATTTTCATTGGGATTAAAATATGGGTTGTAGGGTTTAATATTATCAACATTTTTTTGCTAACCATATTAACATTTAATATTTTTATCCCACCAATTGAAAATCTATGTACCTCAATTCCAATATTAAAGTCCTTAGAAAAAGGAAATCGATTACCCAAGAAAATATGGCAAGTGCCATTGGCATCAGCAGGTCAAAACTTGCAGGGTATGAATTGAATGTCAATCCTCCTTTAGACACGGTGATTTTGATCTCGGATTATTTGGGTGTGTCTGTGGATATTCTGTTGAGAAAAAAATTGGAAGATCTTTCTGAATATAAAATGAGAGAGTTACTGGAAACAGATCAATTTCTCAAAGGGAGAAACCTGCGTGTTTTGGCTACCACTGTGGACGCAGATGGCCGTGAACTGATAGAAGTTGTCTCCCAAAAGGTCAAAGCCAGTTATTTGGCAGGTTTTTCTGATCCAGATTTTATAGAAGAATTGCCCAGGTTTAACCTCCCTTTTTTGCCACAGGACAAAAAGTACCGTGTTTTTCAAGTGGATGGGGACTCCATGCTTCCGATTCCAGATGGTGCATGGATCGTATGTGAATATATTGATGATTGGACGGCTATCAAAGATGGTGGCAAATATGTAATTGTAACGGAAAGTGATGGCGTAACATTTAAACTTGCCTATAATCAAATCAAGGACAGCGAACGGCTTTTGCTCTGCTCATCCAACCCGATTTATAAGCCATTTGAGGTAGATATCAATGCTGTAAGAGAAGTATGGATGTTTAGATTGATGATGGTATAAGGAATATTTGACCAGAATTAAGTTGTAAATCATCTAAGTCGTATTCTTTTTTCGTACCTTAATTTGTCTGTTTTTACAATTTGATGAATGGCTTGTTTTGGATGTTTAGATTTTATAAATCTGTAATCAATAGAAAATCTTTTTGAAATTAATTGTTTTTTGAAAAGACAAAATGAGTTTTATTCCGTTGTACTAACATAGTGTGGAAGTGTTTATTGACAAATTGAGTATTAACCTTAACAGATCAGTAATCATGAGAGATAATGCGGTAATGAGAACCCCTTTGGGGAATGTTTTAGTCGAAACATGGGATGACTATCTTGTAAAACTTCAGTTTACGGATCTTCCGGAAACTGATAAATTTTTGGATGGTTTATTGATGGACATTAGGATTCAATTAGGTCTTTATTTTCAGGGGAAACAAAAAACCTTTGACATTCCTGTTGCTTTTGGAGGAACGGACTTTCAGCACAAGGTATGGATGGAAGTCAATAAAATTCCATTTGGAAAAACAAGTTCCTACGAAAAAATTGCAGTCAATATCGGAAATCCTCAAGCTGTTAGGGCAGTGGGCACTGCGATAGGTGCTAATCCTATTTTGATCATGTTGCCCTGTCACAGAATTGTAGGCAAATATGGTCAACTGATTGGATATGCTGGCGGACTTTGGAGAAAATCGCAGTTACTCGAAATTGAGCAAAAGGAGAAGGTGGGTAAGCAAGTCCCTATACAATTTTAAATGTTGGGGGTAAGGCCAAAATTTCATTTAATAAGACCACAAAAAAGCCAAGTTTGGATTCCCAAACTTGGCTTTTTTGTTCTAAATTTCAACTATCATCTTTTTAAATCAAAAAAGACATGTCTTCCTTAAATATCATAGAATATTCACCAGAACTGCAGCCCCATTTTGAAAGGATCAACAAACAATGGGTTGAGCATTATTTTAACCTTGAACCGATTGACTTGCTACAATTGGAAAACCCTGAAGAAACAATTTTGGATAAAGGCGGCGCTATTTTATTTGCAAAAGATGGAGAAGAAATCATTGGTACTGTGGGTTTGAGTAAGGTGGAGGAGGGTGTATTTGAAATGATTAAGATGGGAGTTATTCCTGAAGCACAAGGGAAAAAAGCCGGACTATTGCTCGGTCAAGCAATCTTGAAAAAAGCAAAAATAATGGGAGCGAATAAGGTCATCCTTTATTCCAACAGTAAGCTTGTAGCAGCACTACATCTTTACAAAAAGCTTGGATTTAAAGAATTGGTGCCGGAATGTGGCAAATACAGCCGATGTGATGTGAAAATGGAGATGGATTTATGATTGTTGATTTTTAGCCATTATTGTGATTTTCCTATACCTTTGCAATCCAAATTTCAAATTTTATCGCTCAGCGGTTCAATAACCCGCTTCATCAAAAATTATGGAAAATACAAAAGAAGAAATAAAAGCGGGGAAGATGCTCCCTGTGATGGAAACATTTTATACCATTCAGGGAGAGGGAGTGCATACTGGTTCGGCAGCTTATTTTATAAGATTGGGAGGCTGTGACGTGGGTTGTGTTTGGTGCGATGTTAAGGATTCTTGGGATGCAGGAAAATGGCCAATTACCAGCATTCATGAAATAGTTACTGCTGCATTGGAATATCCCGGAAGACTTGTTGTCATTACCGGTGGTGAGCCTTTGATGTATAACTTAGAACCTTTGACAGCGTTATTGCATGAGTATGGTTTTAAAATCCATATTGAAACATCGGGAGTTTACCCAGTAACAGGAGATTTTGATTGGATATGTTTTTCACCCAAAAAATTCAAAAATCCCCATCCGGACATATATAGTTTTGCTGATGAATTGAAGGTGGTAATCTACCATAAGTCTGATTTTGATTTTGCTGAACAGCATGCGCAAAAGGTCAAAGATTCCTGTAAAAAATTGCTTCAACCTGAATGGAGTAAGCGGGGAATTATGACCGAGCAAATCATAAATTATGTTAAATCCTTTCCAAATTGGAAAATATCGCTGCAAACCCATAAATTTATGGACATACCTTAATCCCATGAAATCAGCTGCCTTTTTATTGATGATGGTTTTATTTGTCCATACTTCCTTTGGACAAACATATACGATCATTGACAGTCGAGCAATCAAACTTCATCAAGAGGGGGACGAATTGGTTCAAAGGAGACAATATGATGATGCCATATTGAAATATAAGGCCTCAATTCAAAGGGAGGCAAGCTTTTTGGAATCCTATCTCAAGATGGGAAGAATATTCCTGACAAAAGGAGATCCGAATGAAGCCTTGGAAATTTCGGCAAAGGGAGAAGCTAGAGCGCGTACCTCTTCAAAAGCCTCAAATCATCTAAAAGGAGAATTTAACTGGCTCAATCTTCATTCCTACTTAGCTATAGGAGAATTTCAAAAAGCTATTGAGCAATTTGGGATGGCAGATATACTGTTGGATCCAAGTTTCAAGAGAGTAAATGAATACAAGGAAACAAAGTTCCAAGTCAGATTTCTGGAAAATCAGTTGGAGAATGTTCTTTTGATAGAAAAGGAAATCTTGCCTTATCCATTGAATCAATTTAAACTTCAGTACTTTCCAGTCCTGACCGCGGATAGTAAAAAGATTATTTTTGTAAAAAGAGATGGATTACAGAATTTTGAACATGAGGATATTTTTGTCAGTTATTTTTCAGAAGAACAACAGATATGGTCAGACCCCCAAAGCATATCCAGAAACATCAATACCAACTATAATGAAGGTACCTGTACCATTTCCGCAGATGGTAATATCCTGATTTTCTCTTCCTGTGAAACGCCAGATACATTGGGTGACTGTGACCTATATATTGTTTACAAAATCAACGACACTTGGCAGCGTCCTCTTAACATGGGTAAAAATGTGAATTCAAGATTTTGGGATTCACAGCCATCTTTATCTGCTGATGGCAGAATCATGTTCTTCTCCTCAAACCGCAGAGGAGGATATGGGGGCAATGATATCTATTACACGCTAAGGATGCCTGATGGATCTTGGTCAGAAGCTAAGAATCTTGGGTCCAAAGTGAATTCACCCAAAGATGAGGTTTCTCCCTTTATTTATTTCAACAATGAAATATTGTTTTTTGCTTCAAGTGGTCACCGTGGATTTGGTGGTCTGGATTTATTTGTTTCCAGGGTTGTAAATGGAGAATTTTCGGAACCTGAAAATCTGGGTTATCCTATCAATGACCAGCAGGATCAATACTCGTTGTTTATCACAGCCCAAAAAGATTATGCCTACTATACCGAGAGTACTTATATAGGCAATAAAGTAGAGAGGTCTTTTTTATATAGGTTCAAATTTCCAGAGGAGATAGCATTGGGTGAAAACCTCATTGTGACCCAAGGAAAAGTTCTCAATGGAAAAACAGGAGAACCCATAGATGCAAGACTTTCATTGGTCAGCCTGAGTAATGACAGTACCCTTTATGAGTTCAGATCAGATGGGAAAACAGGAGATTTCATGATGCTATATCCAGATAAAGCTTTTTCCGGCTTATATGTGGAAAAAGAAGGTTATCTACCCAAAATCTATAATGTGGAAAAAGATAACTTGAAAGACCAGAAAAATCTCTTGGTAACCCTTATTCCAATAGCGCCTGGCGAAGAGTTTATTTTCGAAAACATTTTTTTTGATTTTGACAAAGATGACCTTAAGCCTGAATCCATGAGTTCGTTAAAAAGGCTTCAAGCCTTTTTAATTGAAAATCCAAAAGTTTCGATCAATATCATAGGTCATACTGACAATGTAGGAAATGCAGGATATAATGAAAATCTGAGTAAAAGGAGGGCAGAGAGTGTACGCGTGTATTTGCTTAAAAATGGCATTAAAGAAAGCAGGGTAGATGCCGTGGGTAAAGGTCAGAGTGAGCCAATGGTGCCTAATGACACAGCAGAAAACAGGGCACTCAATAGAAGGATTACAGTGTCCATCCAATAAGTATTCTGGCTTTTTTAATCTTATATTTTAAATTATTTTAAATAAATAGTATTATTTTAAATATGAATAATATAAATAAATTAATTTTTTGTGAAAAATATTTAAAAACAACTACAAAATGAGTTTCGATGCATTTTTTTCGCTGTGAAATACGCTTTAATGTGTCTAAATATTTTAATTATTATTGAAAAAAGTATTGATTATGAGCTAGATAGCAAATTAGTTATGAACTAATTAATTTGACAGATAGGTTACTTTTCGATTTTTTCTCTAAAAATCTGATGAAAATTCAAGAAATTATTTAAGAAATTAAAAAAAAATTAAATTTTGGTATTTAGTATAAATAAGTATTTTAATTTTAAAATATTATTATTAATTAAAGTAATAGATTAAAAAAGAAAACTATTTTAGTTTATTACCAAATTTAATTTTTACAAAGATTTTATCTTTGATATATTATTTTTTTGAAAAATATTGTAATATTTAAAGTTAAAGGATAAAATTGGGTAAAATTATTTGCTCTTCACCTAAATATGAGAAAGTTTTTGTTTATCAAGTCAATACTTGTATTGATCTTGTCGGCTGCATTCGGTCAGGACCGAATAGTCTCCGGTACTGTGATATCGGCTGAGGATGGTTTTGTTATGCCGGGTGTAACTGTAATGGTAAAGGGAACCATGATCGGTACAGCTACAGACTTGGATGGAAAATATTCATTGAGTGTCCCTGAAAGCAACAATGTTTTGGTATTCCGGTTTATCGGATCGGTATTTCAAGAAGCTTTGGTTGACAACAGGTCTAATGTCAATGTTTCGTTGAAACCAGATACTAAAAGCTTGGAAGAATTTGTGGTAACTGGGTATAGTGTCCAAGCCAAGCGTGAAATTACGGGAGCTGTATCTTCAGTCAAGGGAGAACTCATAGAAAACCTTCCGATGCAATCTTTTGATCGCGCATTACAGGGAAGGGCAGCAGGTGTCCATGTTTCTTCAGCTAACGGGCTTCCTGGTGGTGCTGTAAATATCAGAATCCGTGGTACAGGTTCTATCAATGCTGGCAATGAACCGCTATATGTAGTAGATGGCGTTCAGATCAATTCTCGGGATGATGCTACTTTTACCCAATCGAATCCGTTGGCCTTCCTCAATACGAATGATATTGAATCCATCGAAATTCTTAAAGATGCTGCTTCTGCTGCCATATATGGTGCGCAAGCTGCTAATGGAGTGGTAATCATTACCACCAGAAAAGGTAAGCAGGGCAAAGCCCAATTTAATTTTAATTCTTTTGTGGGAAGTAGTCAGCCATTGAAATTTTTGGATGTCTACAATTCCCAGGAATGGTATCAACTTAGAAAAGAAGCTTGGTCAAATACTGGCAGTCCAATAGCTGTAGCAAACACCCTGAATAATATGGGAATTCTCCCCTCCAATTGGCAAAGTCTAAGTCCTGAGCAATTAGACGCCGTGGCTGCTGATCTTTCTACATATGATTGGCAAAGACAGATGATAGGATCGGGAAGTTTGCAAAATTATGAGCTTGCCGTTTCGGGTGGAGATGACAGAACTCTTTTTAGGATTTCGGGATCGTACAACTATCAAGAAAGTACTTTTAAGCCGGTTGATTTCGAGAGGGGGACTTTATCCATAGCCCTCAGTCATCAAGCCAATCCAAGACTAAGAATTGAAAATAGTCTTAACATTTCCACCTTTGGACAGAATATACCATTTGCTACCTCTGGTTCATTCTTGGGCAATCCGGCATTCTCGTCCTCTCTGATTTTGCCACATAATGCGATATTCAATGAAGACGGCTCATTCAATACCAATATCGCGGGGGTTTTGAACCAAAATATAGCCATGGTCAATGCTTACAACTCCGGGAGTCAAAGGACAAATACCTTGGTAGGTAATCTTGGTGCAAACTATCAGATTATGGAAAACCTGATATTCCGATCACTGGTTGGGTTAGATTACCGCATGGTGCAGGGTGAACAGTTCAGAGACCCAAGAACACCCGATGGGGCGGGAATCAGAGGACGTGCTTCTGCACAGTCCAATTGGAATGTGAATTTTATCACTACACAGACCTTAAACTGGTTCAAGACTTTTGCCTTTGACCATACCGTTTCTGTATTGGGTGGTATGGAATATAGGTCAGAAACCAATGAGGGTCTGTTTGGGTCTGCTATTGGTTTTCCTTCATTTGAATTCAGGACGATTCAATCCGGTGCCACCCCCGAAAATATTTCAGCTTTTTGGTCAGGATACAGAAGAATAGGGTCTTTTGCTTCAGTTAATTATGATTTCAGGAAAAAATATATGCTGACACTGACCGGTCGCTATGATGGATCTTCCAGATTCGGAATGGATACACAATATGGTTTTTTTCCATCTGTGAGAGTAGGTTGGTATCTTAAAGAGGAGTCTTTCCTGCGAAATTCTGACATAATTTCTGAATTGAAAATCAGAGCATCCTATGGCAAAACCGGAAATGATCAAATTGGGAATTTCTCTGCAAGGGGACTATATGGCGCTGCTGGAAATTATGCCGGTGCCGGAGGTATTAGGCCCTTAGGTCTCGAAAACAGAAACCTCAGCTGGGAAATCAACCAATCGATTAATTTTGGAGTGGATTTCGGTTTGTTATCCAATCGATTTATAGGCTCAGTTGATCTTTTTAACCGTAAATCCAAAGATTTATTGTTGGATCTTCCTGTCATTGCTTCTAATGGATTTACCTCAGTTACCACAAATGTGGGAGAATTGATGAACAGAGGGATAGAACTTGAGCTTACAGCTATCAATTTGGAGAGAGGCGGATTTAAATGGAGCACTAGTTTCAATTACACCTACATCGAAAATGAAATCACCAAACTTTATGGAAATAATATGTTCCTGCCCTCAGACCCATCAATTGCCGTTGGGCATTCTTTGGGGACCCATTTTACACAGCAATATGCAGGTGTAAATCCAGCAACAGGAAGACCGATGTGGTATGATAGAAATGGCAATATTACCTACCAACCTGTTGCGGAAGACAGGGTATACTTAGGAAATTCTCTTCCAAGCCATTATGGTGGAATTCAAAATGCCTTTTACTTCAAAGGATTTGAGGCCATTGTTTTTTTCAATTATGAATACGGTCGCATTATTCCAGATGGACAGTACAATTCTCTGAGAGAAAATGGAACACGACTTACTACCAATGCACTCAGAGAGGTAGCTGACAGAAGATGGACAAGCCCGGGGCAGATCACTGATATCCCTAGACCTTATGCGGGTGGTCCAGAAGTAAGGTCTGTCAATATGAATACAGGTTCTGCTGTATTGTTAAAAGCTGATTACATCCGTTTAAAACAACTCACATTGGCTTACAATTTTAAACCTGAACTGATCAGAGGTCTTGGACTTTCTACTGTTCGGATCTTTGCACAGGGGATCAATTTGTGGACCTATACAGATTATCCTGGCTATGACCCCGAATTCCTTGGAGCGGCCACAGGGATCATTCCTCAGACAAAAAACTACACCCTAGGAATTCAGGCAGGATTCTAATTGAATAAAAATTATGAAAATCATTATTTACAATATGTTGAAATCTCTTGGGCTGGCAATTGTAATTGCTTTTCCCCTGGTTTCCTGTGAAGGTATCCTGAAGGTTGATCCAAGACAGTCCATAGCTGGATTTGATGCTCTTAGCACTCCTGAGAATATGGAGGCAGCGCTTAATTCACCCTATGCGAGACTGAGGGCAGTCTCTGCATACGGCAGGAACCTAACTTCATTTGGGGATGCCTTGGCAGACAATGGTCTAGCAACAAATAACTCAGGACGGCTGTTCAACGAGACTCGAAATCAACCTTATTCCCACTATGCCCATTGGACAAACTTTTATTTTGGGATCAATGAACTAAATCTGTTTTTGGAGGCTATTCCGGGTGTTCAAGGGACTCCCGCAGTACCAGCTTCCACAAAAAGCAGATGGGAAGGGGAAGCGAAATTCCTTCGGGCACTTTTTTACTTTGATCTGGTTAAGGCATATGCATACTTACCAGGAGTGACTGTACCGGAACTTGATAAAGGCGGAATCCCACTGGTTTTGGAAGGTGTCAGAACATCAGATATTGAAAAAGCACTCAACAGACAGACGGCAAGGTCAAGCGTAGAACAGGTTTATGCCCAAATTTATAAAGATCTTGAAGATGCCATCCGTCTTTTGAATGACAATCGTGGTATTCAATTTGCCTCCCAATCTGCTGCCAAGGCATTACTCTCAAGAGTTGCACTTTATAACCAAGATTGGGTAAAAGCAGCGGATCTGTCCAATGAAGCATTGGCCTCCTCAAGAGGTAAATTATTGGAAGGTGACGATTATATCGCAGGGTGGAGGTTATCTGTACACCCTGAATCCATTTTCGACCTTAGGTTTGAAAATGCTTCTGAAAGCAACGGTGCCAATGAATCTATCCAAGCCACTTATACAACCATCAGAAATCTTGAAAATACAACACAAGTTGGAGGTTGGGGTGACCTGATCCCTACCCCTGCGTTTGTCAACTTAATGGGGATTTCGGTGACCGGTACAGGGCCAAATTTGGTAATTGCCGATAGGGGAAAAGATGTCAGGGCATTCCAATTTGAAGTCGGTCCGGGAAGGGTTGCAAATGGTTCCGGAAGACGGATGGAATGCATTAAGTTTGCTTCAAAAAGCGGCTTTGCCTTCGGGGACAATATTCCGGTAATCAGGAAATCTGAAATGCTGCTAAACAGGATGGAAGCATATTTCCATCTGGGTCAAGAGGATCTGGCTTTAGAGGATTTGAATTTTCTCAAAAAAGCCAGAGGCGTGGAAGAAGTGGATCTCAGTGGTGAGGATTTGCTCTCTGAGATATTGTTGGAAAGGAGAAAGGAATTAGCATTTGAAGGTCATCGTTTTTTGGATCTCAAAAGATATGGAAAGGATATTATAAAGCAGCAAGGAAATGTTCCATTTTCAGATTTTAGGATTCTGGCAAACATCCCACAAGCGGAAGTGGATGGCAATAAAAACTTAGAACAAAATGCTGGATATTAAATTGGATAATCAAATGAAAAAATTTATAGGACTCTTTTTGGTTTTGATCTGTATGTACACAAGTTCATGCATAGAGCAGGAATTCCCTTTATTTGAAGATTCGCTGATTGAATGGGACGCCACAGTGATGAACAGTCCAGTATTGGGTAAAGATTTTCCTCTATTAATAAGGGTGCCACGCCCTACTTTTGCTTTAGCAACTTCAGATCCCTTGATCACGAGAAGAACTGGGGCACTTAGCCTTAGGGTAAATTTTGTAAGCCCACAAAAAGCCAATGATGAATTGTTTACTTATAGGGTAGTTGCAGGTGAAACTACAGCAATAGAGGGTATACATTTCAACATCAGCGGTCAGGAAGCCATATCCGCCAATTCCAGTTTTGCAGATGTCCAAATCCAGATACTGGATCCCGGTGCAGGAACAGGTCCTGTTGATTTGGTATTGGAATTAGTAGGAAATGGCACGGTCAAGCCCAGTGAGCGCTATAAGCGGGTTGGTATCAGAATTTCACAGCAATAGCTATCAACGCAAAAATTTTCTAAGATCAAAAAATTCCTTTTTTAAATAAAAATCTTTTATGATCAAGTTATGCCCTTTTACCATTGCTATTTGTTTATCTCTTTTCACATTTCAGGCATTAGGACAGGTAGAAACACTACTTGATGTGAGCGTTCCCGGTGCTCCATTGATAGCAAATGCATACCCAGAAGTCAAAGGGGATCCATATATGGGAAATTTTACCCAAGGGGCTATTTTGGTAAGTAAAAAAGACACCATTAGTAATATTGCCATTAGGTTTAATTTATTTGGAAATATGCTGGAGGTTAATAGATTGGGTGAATTGATGGGCTATTCAGGAAAAAATATTCTTGGTTTTATTATTGAGCCATCGGGTTCCAAAGAAATCTATAAATCAGGATTTGATCTTCCCAAGTTAGGGAAAGGGACTTTTGCACAGGTTTTGACAGAGGGAGAATATACCCTTTTGAAATACAAGTCCAAATACATTTCCGATGATCCATCAGCTGCCTATGGATCCCAAAAATCAAAAGCCTTCCAAAGCAAAATGGAATTTTTTATTGCTCATAAAGAAACCGTAATTCCTTTTAAAACAAAGCGTAAACAATTAATAGATGCATTTGGCGATGATACTCCCAAAGTATTGGACCTGATAGGGAAAATGAATCTAGACCTCAGGGATGAGGAAGATATGGTCAAATTGATACGGTCTTTGAACAATTGATTCAGGTCGACTTACTCTTGCATTTATTTTTGATTTTCATTCTCTTGGGAATGCCTATGTTTTTGTGAAGAATAGCTTTATTTTTGCACACCGAAATCAGGAATACCCTATCATGGTACACGTTTGTAGAAAAGAGCATTTTAATGCCGCACATAAGCTTTGGAATCCAAATTGGACAGAGGAGAAAAATAAGGAGGTTTTTGGACCTTGCTCCAATGTCAATTGGCATGGGCACAATTTTGAACTTATCGTGACGGTCAAAGGTCTTCCTGACCCTGAAACCGGTTTTGTAGTGGACCTAAAAGCGCTGAGTATTTTGATCAAAACTTTGGTGATTGACAAAGTGGATCACAAAAACCTCAACGTGGATGTTGACTTTATGCAGGGTAAAATGGCAAGCTGCGAAAACCTCGTTATGGAATTTTGGAAAATACTCCTACCTGCCGTCAATGAGATCGTTCCCCAAGGAGGCCTCTACAAACTAACTCTTTACGAAACTCCCAGAAATTTTGTGGAGTACTTTGGTGAGTAGGATTTAGTTTACCATAGAGTGCTCGGAAGACACAGAGGGTATGTTAATGAAGGATGTTTACCACAAAGGATATAGAATTTAAGGTTCTATTATCTTCATGAGTAAACCTAAATATTGTTTTTAAAAATTCACTATCAAATATATTTCTCAGAGTACACTGAGCGCTTTGTGTTAAAATTAAAATGCGATACTATATCATATCAGGTGAAAGATCCGGGGACTTACATGCCTCCAATTTGATCAGAGCGATCAAGGGTTTGGATAGTGATGCTTCTTTTCGTGGTATGGGTGGAGATTTTTCGAGTGCCGAAGGGCAGAAGCTCAGAGTCCACTATGAGGAAGTGGCTTTGATGGGATTTATAGAGGTTGCGTTGGGATTCAGAAAAGTCCTGAAATTTCTGAGGATTGTCAAAGAGGATATTATTGCAAACAGACCTGATGTATTGATTCTGGTAGATTATGGCGGATTCAATATGAAGATAGCGGAATTTGCAAAGAAACATTCCATCCCTGTTCATTATTACATCCCACCAAAAGTCTGGGCTTGGAACCAAAAAAGGGCTATGAAGATCAAAGCCTTCACAGACCAGGTTTATTGCATATTGCCGTTTGAGCCGGCTTTTTTTGAGAAATTTGGGATTAAAGTCCATTATGTAGGCAACCCTCTTTTGGATGAAATAGCCAAATTTGAACCTCATCCTTTTTTTCACCAAAAGAATGAATTGAGCTACAGCCCCATCATTGCATTGCTGCCGGGAAGCAGAAAGCAGGAAATCCAAAATATGATGCGGGTGATGTTAGAGGTGGTCAGGAATTTTCCCCAGGCCCAGTTCGTCATTGCCGGAGTTTCCAATCTATCTTCTACACTCTATGAACCTGCCATCAAAGCAGGTATTAAAGTTATTTTTGATCAGACTTATGACCTGTTACATCATGCCAATGCGGCCATCGTGACTTCCGGAACAGCTACCCTTGAGACCGCACTATTTAGGGTACCTCAGGTGGTTGTTTACAAAACCAGCTTTGTGAGTTATGCCATAGCAAAAAGATTGATCAAAGTTTCGTTTATTTCATTGGTAAATTTGATTGCCGAAAGGGAAGTGGTAGCGGAACTTATTCAGGGAGAATTTAATGTTCAAAGACTGAGTCTGGAATTGAATAAAATTCTGGCAGATATATATCATAAAGCTGCCATCTTAGATGGCTATACAGAAATAAAAGAAAAACTCGGAGGAGATTCAGCATCTGATGCCACAGCCAAAATGATCGTTGGGAGCTTGAAGATTTGACACTAAGTGGTTTGAGTTTTTTTTGATTACCACATAGGATAACACAGAGCCCTTCTTAAATTGATAAATGGTTATTCGAAAATTAAAAATATCCATGAAAACCACCAATGACATCCTCAAACTGGGTGATCCCAGACTATATGAAATCTGCGAAGCAGTCCAAAAAGAAGAACTTCCCTTCGTTCAAACATGGGTAAAAGATCTACATGAAGCCATGGAGGATATTCGGACCAGATATGGTTTTGGTAGGGGTATCGCCGCACCACAATTGGGAATCATGAAAAGGCTTTTTTACCTGAATCTCGACAAACCCTACATCATCATCAACCCAGAAATCAAAAATCCAAGCCCAGATCTATTTGAGCTTTGGGATGATTGCATGAGTTTCCCAAATCTCTTGGTAAAAGTTAAAAGACACCAATCGCTGACTTTGGAATATTTGGATGAAAACTGGCAAAAACAAAATTGGAATGTAGAAGGAGCTATTTCGGAACTTGTCCAGCATGAATATGACCATTTGGATGGCATCCTTTGTACGATGAAGGCAGTGGATGATAAGGCGTTTAAGTGGAAGGGTTGAGGTGGAATTTTAAAAGAAGCCTTAGGGAATGATAGATGTCCTACTTTTTCAAAACAATCCTCCCGTGTTGGTATTTTAAAACCGAAACAAGATTCTTAAAATCACATGCTCATGATATGTGATTTATGTAACTATTATATTTCAATTTTTTAATAACCTTTTAATTATAAGGGCTATATTGTATGCCCGAGTAAAATTCAGTACGCGTCACCCATTACCGATCGCTCTTCACCCATGAAATTATTACCGGATGCATTATTGGTGCTATTATTGTATGCACCTATCTGTTCGATTGCACAGGTTCAAAACAATGGCAACTTGAGAATGCATCAAGGGTCCGAAATCGGATTTTTTGGTAATTTCTCAAACAAAGGGACCTTTACCAATAATATGGGGACGCTACATGCTGTTGGATCAGACGCTCAGACATTCAATGGAACCAATCCAATCCAAGCTAAAAATTTTACCATTAACAAATCCAGCAATGCACTGCAGGTAGACAATGTATTGCAAATTGTAGGTGAGCTTACATTTGCAAATGGCATCATACTTACTGATCGCGTGGATATTGCAACTGAATTTGTGGATTTCCTTGATGGAGCCTCTCATGCCGGAGCAAGCAACGATAGTCATATTGATGGAGTTATACGCAAAACCGGAAAAGATAACTTTGTTTTCCCTACAGGGGATAATGCAATTTTGAG
>NZ_JBGSXS010000068.1:0-1617 GCF_041751335.1 Aquiflexum sp. | reverse complement strand
AGGATATATAATGGAATCATCATATATCCGCCTTTAATCATTAAATCCAACAATCCTATGCTGGGTTTACTGCTTTCCATTAAAGAAAGGGAATCGGCCATAAACTGACCATCTGTACTCAAGGTTTGTGCTAAAATCATTTTAATATTTCAAAATCCAAGATGATTCATTTATTTCTACCCTAACTTTTTCCATGGCTTTGGTGGCAGATTCGAGATCCTCGTACCTACCAACGGAAATCCGGTAGCTGTTGGTATTGCCAAAGGGAAAAATTATCCATGTAGTTCTTCCTTTGTCAATCATTTTTTTTGCCTCTGCCCTTGCTATTCTTTTATTGGGTGAACTTGCTACGATTACATTATAATATGGTATTTCTCCCCGCCTATCAACTTCAATAATCTCTGCTGTCACAACTTCAGGAGTAGCAGCGATAACAGGTGTTTCACTTTCTGCTTCAGTGATCGTGCCAACATCTTCCAATTCTCCCATCTCAGTACTTAAGTGTTGATCGCCATCAGCCAATGGCTCTTCGGCAATCATTTCTTGCGAAACAACTGGATTTGTGGTTTCCAAAGTATTTTCAGATTCGGGCAAATAATAAAGAAAATAGGCTATTGAACCAAGGATGATGACTATTAAGAAAACCAGCGAAAATAATAACGGTACCTGGCTTTTACCTCTTCTTGAAACCTTTTTATTGATTTTGGCCAAAGGCGAAGCAGGTGTTGGAATCTCTGCAATTGAAGATGCAGGATTAATTTTATTGTGATCTTTTACACTCCCCTCTACCCTATCAGACTTCTCTTTTTTTTCTGCTATGACAGGTGCTTGTATAGGAGTTACTTCCACAAATGGAAACCCATAATCTTTATCTTCTAAGTTAGGTTTGCTTTCGTTTTCTTTTTCAGTCATGATATGGGTGAGTAACAGTATGCGAAGCTACTTTAATTGGATCAAAAGGCAAATTTGTTTTACAGCAATGATCTGTTTTTGGACTTAGACCAATCAGAATTTATAGGTCGCCCCAACAATTCCTTGAATCCCTCTTACCGGATAATTCAAAAACCTTTGATTAGTCCTGTTTAACAGGTTGTTGCCAATTGCAAAAGCAGAAATCCTCTCGGTAATCTGATAATCTGCTTTGATCTGCAGATCAAGAATTGCAGGTAGCCTTTGGGATGCTTCATTTTGTTGGTTGAAACCTTGGATACCTCCCATCAAATGCGCATTGAACTGGATCAACCATTTGTCCGCAGGAAGAAATTGATTGTTGATTCTAACTTCCCATTCAGGTCTGTGATAAGCAGCATTCAAGGTACTTAAGGTAAATTGATAATAATCTATATTGGCGGTGAGTTTATACCAGTTTTCGTAATCCCATCCTAATTTGACTGTATAATTCAGCAATGTTGTACTTTCATCATAAAGCATATTGAACCTTAGACTGTCAATAAGGGTATTGGCAAAGAAATGCATGTTTCTGTATCTTCCAACATTGAATCCGGCCTCATAAGTAAATTCATCCAATAATTTGCCTCTTACTCCTGCTCCTGTTTTAAAGTTTTGGATGGTATTGAGCAACTGATCACTTGGTCCCAAAAACGGATTTTCCATCAC
>NZ_JBGSXS010000067.1:0-43505 GCF_041751335.1 Aquiflexum sp. | reverse complement strand
ACAATCAAAAACCTAAAAAAACAAAAAAATGGCTAAAGAACTGTTTTTCGACACTATCGCAAGAGACAGATTGAAAAAAGGCGTTGACGCTCTTGCTGACGCAGTAAAAGTAACCCTTGGACCAAAAGGAAGAAATGTCATTATTGACAAAAAATTCGGTGCTCCAACTATCACCAAAGATGGTGTTACCGTAGCAAAAGAAATTGAATTGGCTGAGCCAATCGAAAATATGGGGGCTCAACTAGTAAAAGAAGTTGCTTCTAAAACCGCTGACAATGCAGGTGATGGAACAACAACTGCTACCGTGCTTACCCAAGCAATTTTTAATGCAGGTATCAAAAACGTAGCTGCAGGTGCCAATCCAATGGATCTCAAAAGAGGCATTGATAAGGCTGTACGAGCTATAGTTGAACAATTGAAGGCAAATTCCAAAACTATCTCTACCAGCAAAGAAATACAACAGGTAGCAACTGTATCTGCCAATAATGATGAGGAAATCGGTAAAATGATTGCCGATGCTATGGAAAAAGTTGGTAAAGATGGTGTTATCACTGTCGAAGAAGCAAAAGGTACAGAAACCGAAGTTAGGACTGTTGACGGAATGCAATTTGACAGAGGATACCTTTCCCCATATTTCGTGACCAATACTGAGAAAATGGAAGTGGAATTGGAGAATCCATACATTTTGATCTATGACAAGAAGATTTCTTCTATGAAAGAACTTCTTCCGGTTTTGGAACCAGTAGCACAATCAGGCAGGCCATTGTTGATCATCGCTGAAGATGTTGACGGTGAAGCTTTGGCTACATTGGTGGTCAACAAAATCAGAGGCGCTTTGAAAGTGGCAGCTGTGAAAGCGCCTGGATTCGGAGACAGAAGAAAAGCAATGTTGGAAGATATTGCCATCCTTACAGGAGGAACTGTTATTTCTGAAGAAAGAGGCTATAAATTAGAAAATGCTACTTTGGATTACTTAGGTACTGCAGAGAAAATCAATATAGACAAAGACAACACTACTGTTGTCAATGGCGCTGGAGAATCTTCTGCTATCCAAGCTAGAATCGGAGAGATCAAAGCACAAGTTGAAAAAACAACTTCTGATTACGACAGGGAAAAACTTCAGGAAAGACTTGCCAAATTATCTGGTGGAGTTGCTATTCTCCACATTGGAGCAGCTACTGAAGTTGAAATGAAAGAGAAAAAAGACAGAGTTGACGATGCGCTTCATGCAACAAGAGCAGCTGTTCAAGAAGGTGTTGTTGTAGGTGGAGGAGTTGCTTTTGTAAGGGCTTCATCTGCTTTGGATAACTTAAAAGGTGAAAATGAAGATCAAGATACTGGTGTCAACATTATCAGGATCGCTATTGAAGCTCCTTTGAGAACAATCGTAGAAAACGCTGGTCGTGAAGGTTCTGTGGTGATCAATAGGATCAAAGAAAATAAAGGTAATTTCGGATACAACGCAAGAACAGACGTTTACGAAGATCTGTTTGAAGCGGGAGTAATTGATCCAACAAAGGTTACAAGATTGGCACTTGAAAATGCCGCTTCTATTGCAGCATTGCTACTTACTACTGAATGTGTGGTAGCCGATGTGAAGGAAGATTCCCCTTCCATGCCGCCAATGGGCGGAGGCGGAATGGGTGGAATGATGTAATTTCAAACAACCAATAAAAGAGGGGCCTGAGGCCCCTCTTTTTTTATTCTTTTAATTCTCAAAAGGAAATCATGACCTCTTATTTTTTTAATTGAAAGTAAGTTTTAATTTAGAGTGATTATATTTGAATTACTTCATTAGTATCCATTGCTTTTGAAAGTCAATGTTAACCCCGCATGAGCTCATTTTATTCAATTATTTTAGTAGATGATGACCCAATCAATAACCTTATAAATAAAAGGTTATTATCAAAATTGGGCATATCTCCTAAAATTGAAGAGTTTCTTGAAGCTGAGAAAGCCATTGAAAAAATCCGGACTTTAGGTTCAGATCAGCATACGTTGATTTTTTTGGATATCAATATGCCAGTAATGAATGGGTGGGATTTTTTAAACCAATACTTGATTGAGTTCAAAAAAAGAAAAGATAAAATTGTTGTTTTATCCAGCTCAATAGATTTTCTGGATAGGCAAAGAGCCAAAGAATTTGATTGTGTGGAAGGTTTCATTGAAAAGCCACTGACACCTGAAAAAATCAAAAGTATCATTTAAATGGACTCAAAAACTGCCCTCGATCAACAAATAAGTATGGAATTGTATTCTTTTGGGGAAAATCATTTCGAAAAACATCACCTCACTGCTGTAGACCAAATCCAACCTTTTCTGGATTCAGAAAAAAAATTCTGGCTCAATGTCTGTGGCTTGCATAATGAAAACTTACTTAAAGAAATTGCAGAATTGTTTGATATCCATGTCATTGCACTAGAAGACATCAAAAACAATCAGCAAAGGCCTAAATTGGAGGAATTTGATCATTTTATATTTTTGGTGTCGAAAATGATCTATACAAAAAAAGACATTACGGCATTGGAAATAGAACAGGTCAGTATTGTGTTTGGTAAAAACTTTATCATTTCATTTCAAGAAAACTCTTATGACATTTTTGACCAAATAAGGGTAAGATTGGAAAATCCCCATGGCCGAATGAGAAAAATGGGGACTGATTATTTTACCTATACTTTATTGGATGCTATCATTGATCAATATTATGTGATTCTTGAAATGATGGATAACACTATTGAGGAAATTGAAGATGAAATCATCAGTGACTCCCATAAAATCAGGTTGGCGGATGTCTATCTAAAACGAAAAGCCCTACAGGAAATCAAGAAAATAATCTGGCCTACCAGAGAAGTGATCGCAGCTTGGAGAAAGTCAGAAAACCCATTGATCAAAAGAAAAACCAATCCCTTTATCAATGACATCTACGAACAAACCGTAGAAATTATGGAAAACCTTGAAATGCAGCGAGAAAGCATTACTACCCTTGTAGAAATCTTTATGTCCAATATCAGCCTCAAGCAAAATGAAGTAATGAAAACTTTAACCATTATCGCTACCATATTTATTCCATTGACTTTTATTGCTGGCGTGTATGGAATGAACTTTGAATTCATGCCTGAACTACAATGGGAATATGGCTATCTTATTATTTGGCTATTTTTCTTAATTACCACTTTGGTCATGGTTCGCTACTTTAAATTAAAACGATGGTTTTAATTTGAATATATTTTTTTTAATATTTTTTGTTTTTATTTCAATGTTATTTACTACTTTTAACCATCACCTAAATGTACTTTAATATAATACAAAGAACAGTATACAAGAATTTTTTTCTTGTATATAAAAAATTATCACCCATCTGAAAGGATTAAAAACCTTTCAAATAATCTTTTTACCAATCTTTTAAGATGAGAAATATTATTTCTATTCTTTTCCTGTATTCGTGCATAAATACCATTTGCCAAGCTCAAACTTGGACAGGTAATCTAAGCAGCAATTGGAATACTGCCGGCAATTGGACTCCCGCATCCGTTCCTGGATCGGGAAACGATGTTTTCATAAACAATAGTTCTGCCCCACATCAGCCTATCTTACCTACTAATTTAACCATTCGGGATCTCTTCGTTTCAGCCGGTACTTTGGATTTATCGGGATTCGATTTAAATGTAAGGGATGTCAACCTTACAGGTGGTACCATATCAAATGGAAGCATTCAAACATCAAGGAATATTTCTGAGATGCAGAATATGGTGTTTAATGGAACAATTACGATTATTAAAAATGGAGGTGGAAACAATAATTTAGGAGGTGGAAATGTTTTCAATGGCCCTACTACAATAACCAACTTAAATAACAGCCGACTTCGGTTAGCATCTTCAGTCGGCGACACGTTCAACTCTACGGTAGTTTTCAATAAAAATGGGACAGGAATTCTTGAAATTGCTTATAATGGTGTCAATACTTTTAACCAAGAAATAACTATAAATAATACTTCACCCAATAACCAATTGAATTTTGGACAAGGAGGAGGAACATCTTCTTTGGTTAATGGAGTCTTGGTTACTTCAAACTTTAATACCGGAAATTTAACCATCAATAACTTCTCACAACAAAGTACAGCGCCAAATGGAGAATTTAGACCAAATAATTTTACAGTATCCAATTCAACTTTTCTAGGGGACTTTTCTGTTACCACGTCTGGAACTATAACACTTTCAGGGGCAAATACATTTGCCTCAAATAATGAATTTATTTCTGGTGGTCAGTTTCTAATCTCCCATGGTGGAAATCACTTCAGTAATTTGGCAGGTACTACATCTATAACCAGAAATGGAGGTGGGAATGCTACTTGGGGTCAAGGAAATTCATTTGGAAATTTTATTTTTATTGATAATGCTTCAAGTAACATGACTTGGGAAGGAGATAATACTTTTAATGGACCTGCTTTCATCACAAATAATTCCAATAACGTTTTTAGAATGTCTAATTCGGTTGGGAATATCTTTAATAGCACTGTTCACTTTGTCAATAATGGCACAAGTACTATGGATATTGCCTTTAATGGGAATACCATATTCTCCGACCAAATAACTATTGATAATAACGGAGCCGGGAACATAAGATTTGGTGGTACACTTACCCAAACAGGTACTATTGTGCAGAGTCACGGTGGAATAAATACTAACAACCTCACAAATGGAACCTTGACCTTCAGAAGGTTTACTCAAATAGAGGATTCGCCAAATGGACCTTTCAATCCCCTAAATTTCGAAGTCTCGGACAGTACATTTGAAGGTGATTTTTCAATTTCTGCCATTGGACAGATAACTTTCTTAGGTGGCAGTATGTTTAGAGGAGACAATTCATTTGCTGCAGCCGGAAATATAAGTATTACAAATGGAGGAAATACTTTTAGTGATCCTGGAAAAACCACCACAATAATCAGAAATGGAGGTGGAAATGTTACATGGGTCGGAGGAAACCATACAGGTAATTTTATTTTGGTAGAGAATGCCTCTGGAAATCTAATCTGGCAAGGAGGCAATACTTTTAACGGTAATGTCAGTATCACAAACAACAGTAACAACCTCTTAAGACTCGCAAATTCTACCGGTGATACTTATTTAGGAACAAGTGAATTTGACAATAACGGCAACAACACTATCGACATTGGCCGAATTGGTACAAATACTTATGCAGCCCAAATCACCATAAACAATAACCATGCAGGAGGTTCTATAAATTTCGGGTCTAATGGAGGGACTAATGAATTACAAAGTGGAGCATTAACCACCACAAATTTCAATCGTGGGACATTGAATATTCAAAACTTCACTCAATTATCTAATATCCCAAATGGTTCTTTTAGACCTGATGCTTTTACAGCCGGCAACAATTCTTTTGAAGGTGATTTTACGGTTACCACTTCGGGAGATATGAATCTACAGGCAAATAATAGATTCGCATCCAATAACAGTTTTATCTCAAATGGGCAACTCACATTAGGCGGAAATTCTCAGTTCAGCACCAATACCGGAACAAATTCATTCTTTGAAAAAAACGGAGGAGGATATGTTTCTTGGAATGGTGGTAATACTTTCGGTACAGTACATTTTGTCAAAAATACGGCAAACTATATCCGAATGACCAATAATGGACAAGGGGATAATTTTATCTCAACCTCTTTATTTACCAACAATAGTGCAGGAGAATTTGATATAGCCAGGAACGGGACAAATACTTTTGGATCGACAGTGACTATTAATAATTCTGGTACAGGGGGATTTTATTTTGGTCGAAATGGAGGGTCTTCTCTATTATTAGAGGGTGGATTAGAAACTAGTGAATTCAATAATGGGGTCCTGGAAATCAGAAATTTCACACAAGGAGCATCAGCACCAAATGGAAGCTTCCATCCAGACACTTTTTTATCCAACAACGTATCTTTTCTGGGAGATTTATCTGTCATTACTTCAAATACAGGAATCAATAGTCTAACATTTCAAAACAATAGCCATTTTGCCCGAAATAATATATTTATATCGGATGGTGGAATTGTGATGATAGGTGGGAACAGATTTAGTACTGTTTCCGGAACAAATACCATTTTGGTTAAAAATGGATCGGTCCATAATGATTGGCAGGGAAATAACACTTTTGGAAATATCCATATAACTACCAATGGCACCGGAAGAATTAGAATGTCAAACTCGGCTCCAATTGGTGATAATTTTATCGGTAATGCAACATTCAATCGAAATGGGGCTGGTGAATTTGATCCGGTGAGAACTGGGGTAAGTAATTTTTCCGGAAATATTTCAACCTTGGATTCGACAAACCCTATAACATTTGGATTGAACAATGGGACCGTTAATATCATGGGCAATACAAGTCAGCAGCTTTTGGGGGATTCGGCAAATCTACCTACCATTAGGAGGCTTAGTATGAATACCTCAGGAAATCTTGAGGTTTTGGTGCCATTTAACCTAGGCGTGACGATGACATTGAATAATGGAATCATTGAAAACAATGAAAACCTCATCACCTTTATTGATGGTTCGACTGTAAATGGCGGTTCAAATACCAGTCATATAGATGGTAGGATCCGAAAAATCGGCAATGCCGCTTTCACCTACCCCTTTGGAAATGATGGATTTTATGCGCCTTTGACAACTTCTGGATTTGGAGGAGGTGGTTCCAATGCTTTTCACTTCACAGGGAGGTATTTTCGTGTCAATCCTGATTTGGTGCCATATGATCGGGAAAGTAAAGAGTCAAGTATTGGAATTGTCAATGAATGTGAATTCTGGGAGTTTGATAGGACTAATGGCACTTCAAATCCAACAGTTACACTATCTTGGTCTGAGGGCCGCACTTGCCCAATTGTAGATTACTCAGAATTTATTTTCACCCAATGGAATGGATTTGAATGGGTTAATTTGGGCGCAAATGGATTGAGTGGAAATGGTTCGTCAGGTTCAGTTAGAAATCAAACACCAATTTCAAATTGGTCCAATGGTATTTTTACCTTGGGACAAACTTTTAGGATCCTACCAATTGAACTTCTTCAGTTTTCAGCTATCGCTATCAATGACCGACAAATTAAGATTTCATGGTCAACAGCCACCGAAAAGGACAATGCTTTTTTTACAATTATGAAATCCTTGGATGGTCAAAATTGGTTCCCAATAGGATTAATGGATGGTGCAGGAAATTCTGAGGTCATTCTCTCCTATGAATTTATTGATGAAAACCCCGTTCTTGGAAGACAATTCTACAGGCTAACTCAAACTGACTTTGATGGCAAATCAGAGACTTTTAATGTGGTTGGGGTAACAATGAACTATTTGGGAGAAAATTTTGGAGTTAAAGTATACCCCAACCCCACTCAAGGTAAAGTCAACATTTTAGCCGAAAATCAACATTTCAACAACGCTACCATTTCTATATATAATCCTCAAGGAAGTTTGGTTTACACTTTAAAAAACCATTCCGGAAGAAATACTGAAATTGATCTTAGTGGGTTAAATAAGGGTATCTATTTGGTCAAAATCTATAATAACCACCACGTTGAAACGAAAAAAATAATCCTTAAATGATTACTTTCAAGAATAAGAAAACTTAACCAACTCCTCTAAAGAAATATATTGTAAGGTTTTTTCATTGCACGCCTCTAATATTACTTTTGGTGCACACCCGGCCCGATAAGCCTCCATCCATCTGCTTGCGCATAGACACCACTTGTCCCCTTCCTTCAATCCGGGAAAGGAATACTCTGGTCTGGGAGAAATCAGGTCATTTCCCATTTTAAAACTGAATTGGAGAAATTCATCCGACATCACTGCACAAACAGTATGCGTTCCCAAATCATCAGCCCCTGTCTCACAACATCCATTTCTATAATATCCTGTCATTGGTTCAGAACTGCAAAGCATCAACTCTTCTCCAAATACATTACTAGCCATATCTCATTTTTTTGAATACATAAACCTACAAATTAAATTAAGGATAAGGCAATAACAACTATAATCAAATCTGATCTTCTTTAGTATTTTTTTAATTATTGACCTATTATTGTGTCAATTTCACAATAAACCATGCATCCAATTCATTGTGCAGTTATTAAGATAGGTTCAAATGTGGTTACCACTGATTCTGGGCAACCTGATGAGACCCGTATGGAGCATTTGGTGGAACAGGTCTCCGTTCTGATCGAAAAAGGAATCAAGATTTTATTGGTGACCTCAGGTGCTGTAGCCTTCGGAAGGCAGGAAATATCCCTTCAGGAAAAACTGAACCCGGTCCTCAAAAAACAGATTTGGGCCTCAGTAGGTCAGATTGCCCTGATTAAAAAATACAAAAATCTTTTTGCCGAAAATGGACATCAAGTGGCACAAATCCTGGTTACCAAGGAAGATTTTAGGGATAGAAAACATTATCTGAATATGAGAAACTGTATCCTTGGCCTGTTATCCCAAGGAATAGTCCCCATATTGAACGAAAATGATACTGTGGCCATTACAGAATTGATGTTTACTGACAATGACGAATTGGCATCTTTAGCCGCAGCCATGGTCAACGCAGATACTTTGATGCTGATGACCAATGTAGATGGCGTTTTTGACGGGCCTCCCTCCGACCCTGCTTCTAAATTGATCCGAATAATTGGACCAAAAATGCCTGAAATTGAATCTGTTGTAAGCCCTACCAAATCTTCATTCGGAAGGGGTGGCATGTTGACCAAGCTTACCATGGCCAGAAAATCAGCAGATCTTGGAATCCAAGTCATTATAGCCAATGGTAAAAAAGACCATATACTACTAGGGATTTTAGAGGACAAAATGCCTTATTCTTTTTTTGAACCAAAGTCCTCTAAACAAAGTCAAAAAAAATGGCTTGCCCATGGTGAGCAATATTATAAAGGTGAGGTAGTGATCAATGCAGGTGCAAAATCAGCTTTAGTATCAGAAAAAATCATCAGCCTGCTTCCTGTAGGTGTAGTTTCGACATCAGGGGAATTTTCAAAAGGAGATATCATTCGGATCATTGATGAAAAAGGTGAAAAAATCGGTCTTGGAAAATCTGAATATAACTCCGCCACAGGTTCTCAGGTATTGGGGCTAAAAAACCAAAAACCATTTATCCACTATGATTATCTCTACCTATTCCAGCATGACTGATTATCAGCAAATTTTCCAGTCCGTCAAATCCGCAACAAGAAAATTACCAATACTCACTGAGGAAGAAATCCTCCGAACCCTAAGGTCCCTCAAAGAAATAACCCTTGACAATATAAATCTAATATTGGAGGCAAACCGCCTAGACTTGGCCAAAATGGATCCCAATGATCCGAAATATGACCGGCTTTTGCTTTCTGAAGAGCGAATTAAAAATATTTGTAATGAAATTACCCAAGTCGAATCCCTGTCCTCTCCTCTTAACAGGGTCTTGGAAAGCAAAATTTTAGAGAATGGCCTAGAACTTCAAAAAATCTCAGTGCCATTAGGAGTCTTGGGAATTATCTATGAGGCAAGGCCAAATGTTACCTTTGACGTATTCAGTTTAGCACTTAAATCCGGAAACGGTCTTGTGCTGAAAGGAAGCACTGATGCGGAACATTCCAATAGCACAATTATATCCATCATTCACCAAGCTCTTGAACTCAATAATATCCCTAAAGACGCCTATCAATTATTGCCAGTAGATAGAGCAGGTACCAAAGCCTTATTGGAGGCTGTCGGATTTGTGGACATTATCATTCCTAGAGGCAGTCAAGGGCTAATTGATTTTGTAAGGCAAAATGCCAAAGTCCCTGTCATTGAAACCGGAGCAGGCATAGTGCATACCTATTTTGATGAAACCGGTAACCTCACAAAAGGAAAAGCAATTATTCACAATGCGAAAACCAGACGGCCAAGTGTATGCAATAGTCTTGATTGTTTAATTATTCACGAGAGTCGAATAAAAGAACTACAAGAACTTGTGGAACCACTTATTAAATCAGGTGTGAAGATTTATGCAGATAAAAAATCCTTTGAGAATATTAAGGGAACACCTGGAGTCGAAATGGCGAATGACAAACATTTTGGAACCGAGTTTTTGTCACTTCAGATGTCCATCAAGACAGTATCGGATTTGGATGAAGCCCTGAACCATATATCAGAATTTAGTTCCAAACACAGTGAAGCTATCATTTCTGAAAACCAGAATAATATTGATCAATTTCTAAAGATGGTAGATGCTGCTGCAGTATATGCAAATGCTTCCACAGCTTTTACTGATGGCAATCAATTTGGGCTTGGAGCTGAGATAGGAATCAGTACCCAAAAACTACACGCAAGAGGCCCTATGGCCCTCAATGAGCTGACTAGCTACAAATGGATCATCAAAGGAAACGGACAGATTAGATAGCCCTTTACTGTCCGTTTCTCTTTTATTTATATCCTTTTTCTATCGGTAAAAACTGCAAACTGATTTAAAAGCTGCTTAAAAATATCGATCCGAGATGTCCATTGGGACTTGCTTACTGCTTACTGCAAACTGTTTACTGAAATCTGCTCACTGAGAATTACTTACTATGTCTTCGGACTTCAAACTGTCAACTTCCCGACTTAAAAAGCATATCCAAATCCAACACCTACCCAAAGTGGCCAAAAACCTCTATTGTTGAAAATAGGATTTAAATTGACTTTCCACATAAACCCACCATCTTCTGGTACTCTCCTATAACCAAAATTTAAGGTTCCCATAACATTGGGTGAGCCATCAATTTCTAATATAAATTCGGTGAAATCATCACGGGAAGTATAAGTTTCGGAACAGACCCAAATTCCCGTAACAGGATCATAGCTGCCATTCTGACAATAGGAAAAGGTCGCACTTTTAAATGCCATAAATGTGGCACCACCTCCGACTTCAAAAAAATGACCATTTTTACCAAATAGCCTGTTAACCTGAATTGGTGCTGAAAAAAACGAATCGCCACCTGAAAAAGCATATCCCCCCGCTCCTACGCGCATTCCCCACGAATCAATTTTATCTTTGTCAAACCTGAAGTCATAATTAAATGAATAAGGTAATCCAGCACCTCCTAATTCAAGGTAAATTGACTGTGTAACAGGTTTTTCTTGGGCAAATGCCATGAAAGGGAGAACTGCTATCAATAAGATCAAAAGGAAATTTTTCATAATCTTAATTATTTATATGTATTAATGAAATGCATATCCAAATCCAACACCTGCCCATAAAGGCCAAAATCCATTTCTGTTGAAAACAGGAATCAAGTTTGCCCTAAAAGTAAATCCTCCATCAACTGGGATTTTTCTATAGCCGAAATTTAATGTTCCCATTAAAGCCGGAGTATCGCCGGAATTTAGAATAAAATCAAAATCTTTTCTGACCTGAGATCCTGAACTGCCCCATCCTGAATATTGATTTCTATAATAAATAAAAGTCGCCCCTCCTCCAACTTCAAAAAAGTGGACAGATCTTCCAAACAACTTATTTACCTGAACCGGAACAGTCAAAAGGGCATTCCCGTCCCTTCCCCCTGACCAAGAATCAGTTCTTGCGTATCCACCAGCACCTACCCTCATTCCCCAAGAATCCAACCTGTCTTTATCAAACCTGAAATCATAATTAAAAGAATAAACTATTCCAGGCCCTCCTAATTCAACAAAGACCGATTGTGTGGGCGGTGAATATTGTGCGAAAACTTCATTTGTAAAAAGTAAAACTAAGACAATTAATATTGGCAATAATTTAATCCAACGCATATTTTATATAAAATTATAATTAACAAACTGCAAAACTAAAACTATATTTATTTTTTCAACTATAATTTTACATATTCTTGAAATTTCCATTTCCAACTTGACGAACAAAAAGAATGAAATGTTTTGATAGTGGATAAAAAACTTAAAACAAGTATTTAACCATTGGATGACTTTATGATTTAATAACAAAATGCTAATCCTTACTTTAACTGCGGCTATTTTCGAAAAACTACATTTACATTTTAAAAACTAAAACTGGTATAAACCCAAAAAATATAAGATTTATGAAAAGACGGGATTTCTTCAAAAATGGATTTCTGACAACTTTAGGTTTAGGAGCTATTGGCTCTTATCCTGTAATGGCCAACAGCATCGAACAGAAAAAAGGTCAGGCAAAAAACATCATATTCCTTGTAAGCGACGGCATGAGTACAGGTACATTGAATATGGCAGACATCCTGTTAAGACATAAAGAAGGTAGACCATCAAAATGGATCAACTTGTATGAAAGCAGCACTGTCAGAAGATCTTTGATGGATACTGCTTCAGCAAGTTCTTTTGTGACCGATTCTGCTGCGGCTGGTTCTGCTTGGGGAGGTGGCATGAGGGTCAAAAACGGAGCGCTAAATATTGGACCAAATGGTGAAAAACCTGTCCCAATTCTTCAAAAGTTTAAATCATTGGGTAAGGCTGTAGGCTGTGTAACCACTGTTCAGATTACCCACGCTACTCCAGCATCTTTTTGTGTCAATAACAATAGCAGAAATGCAATGGCTGATATTGCTGAGGATTATCTGAAATTAAAGTTTGATGTAATGATGGGAGGCGGGGGCAATTTCTTTAGCTCCGAAAAGAGGTCAGATCAGAAAGATTTGTTTACAGCATACCGTCAAACAGGTTTTGATGTTGTCAGAAATAAATCTGAAATGATGAGTTTGAAGGGAAACAAACCTATTCTTGGTGTATTTGCAGATGATGGACTTCCTTATGCTGTCGACCGAGTCAACAATGAAACTTTGAATTCATCTGTTCCCAGCCTGGCTGACATGACCAAAAAGGCTATTGATGTATTGAGTAAAAATAAAAATGGATTTGTGATGCAGGTAGAGGGAGGAAAAGTAGATTGGGCGGCTCATGGAAATGATGGGCCCGCTTTGCTTTATGATCAAGTTGACTTTGATGATGCCTTGTCAGTTGCAATGGATTTTGCACAAAAGGATAGAGAAACATTGGTAATAATTACTACAGATCATGGGAATAGTAACCCGGGACTTTTTCCCAGTGGCCTAACCGAAAAAAATTTCGAAAAGGTTTATACTACTAACGCTTCCAATGAATGGGTATTGAACCAGATCAATCCTGATTTCAGTACACAACAAGTCATTGACATATTTATGGAGCATCAGCAAATCAACTTTAGAACAGAGGATGCCCAAATTCTATTGAAAAATTATGTCAGAGATGCAGATGGACTGTACAACCCAAACAACCTACCATTTATGTCATTGGCCTCCATGCAATCCCCTCACAACTCCATTCAATGGGCAGGCAACAACCATTCGGGAGACTATGTAGAATTGGCCATGTACGGCCCGGGATCTGAAAGTTTACCAGGATTTGTAAAGAATTATGAACTGCACAATTTTATGCTAAAAGCAATTGGCGTTCAGAAGGACATGTGGGTTTAATAAAGATAAGATAAGTAGTATAAACCTTATTATTCTTTAATCGGTGTATACTTCAATTTTCCTAACCCATACAAATAAAGAATCTTTGAATACCTCAGCATGAGTGGAAGGAGAATAACATTCGCAACAAGCACGGTTAAGATATAGGTCATTACTTCAGGATCATCAAAAAGCCAAGTGAGAATAATCATCACAGTGATAACCAATGCTACTGAAAATGCATAACTGATGTACATCGCTCCATAGAAAAAATCAGGCTCGGGAATCAATACTGCATCACAATTGGGGCATCGCTCATTGACCACTGTTAATTTCCTATAACTAAATATTGAATTAGGGAAAATATTCCCTTCCCTGCATTTTGGACACTTACCCTGAAGCATTGCTGCTCCTAAAGACCTTATTTTCATAAATCGTACTTAATTGGGGCAAATATAACCAATATAGGACGAACAAAAGTGATTTTGGTCACTTATGGGATTGGTAATGTGAAACAATAATCCCCAGTTTGAATTAGTTTAGCGTAAATAAAAAAAACACTAAATATCACTCAACTATTTTAATATTTATAAATTTCAAAAAATGAATACCTTATTCTATATCCAATCCTTCAAAATCAATTTTCTTAATATTTGGCTATATTTGCAAGATGTTGTTGGCAATGAAGCGATATCACCTTTTGAAATGGATCAATTACCTGCTCTTGATCAATTTCATCAATCTTTCAGCAAATTTTTACCATGCGTCTGCCATGGATTCTACCGTTTTGGAAAATTATGACCCCATCGATTCCCTTACTGAATTTGTATTGGAATACGTCCTAGAAATGGATGATGAAACGATTCCTGATACTGAAGTTCCTCATGAAAAAAGAAAGTTGATAGATGTCAAAATTATACTGGAAAAGAACTTCACTTATCAAATTCAAAAATCAAATAAAAATAGCATCACAAAATCTTTTTATTACGAAGGTGTTTTTAAAGAAATTGATTTAGAGCAATCCTCCCCTCCACCCAAATTAATTGCTTGATTTTTCACTATCCCCTATTCAGTAGCTGGGATATATAGCTTTTATTAACAACAAAAAACCTTCAAATCATAAAAATGAAAAGGATATATATATTGCTGGCAATCATATTATTGAGCCGCGGGCAGATTGCCGCACAAAATGATCAAATTGATAGCATCAAATTAGAAAGAATAGTTTTGGACAGTATTTTTTTAGCTGAGTTTGAAGAATCAAAACAAAATCAAAAACCAAAGGTCCTCCACGCTGAACCACTATACATCGATCTTATTCGGGACCTTGGAGCACGGAAAGGAGAAAAAGAGTGGAACGTAGGAATGGGAATGACAGACAAACGGGATTTTGATGAATATGAGTTGCTGGTGGAATATGAATGGGCACCAATAGACCGATTGGGATTCGAAGTTGAAGTTCCTGTGACACTCTTTAGCAAAAGAGAAGATCTTCCATCTGACCTTACCCAACCTGCCAATAGGATCGAATCCCTGAAGCTAGCCACCCAATGGTCTTTTCTGGTATCAGAAAAAGTCAAAACCAGTTTGGCACTTGGGTATATCCATGAGTTTGAGTTTGTGGATCTTAACAGAATTGGCCGTGGTGATCTTTTCAAAGGAAATGTCTTCAATCCCTTTTTTATTGCTGCTAAAAGGTGGGGGCGTAATTACCATAGCCTTATTTATACAGGTCCGCGAATTGAAAAGGGATTTAATCAAAGAAGCGAATTCAGTTATGAAATCCACACCAATCTTCACTATATGATTGCAGGAACCAGAAATTTCATTGGAATTGAAGTCAACAAGGAGATACACAATGGGAAATTGGAAGCCATAATGAGACCACAGATGAGAGTTGGCCTTGCCGAAAACCTAATGGTGGGTATCGTTACCGGTATTCCGATCAATAGAGCTCGGGAGGGCCTCAGTTCATTTATCAGGATCATCTATGAACCTGGGTTTAAGACCTTTCATTAGGAGGGTAGAAAGAAGGAAGGAGGAAGGATGAAGGATAAAGGATGACAGGATGAAGAATAAAAGTTGTAGATTTTAGATTGGGGGAAATGGAGATAAAGCGAGGAGAATAAGAGGAAGAAGTCAGCGTCATTCTGAACGAGCTTTGGGTATCTTTTAATTCACAAAAACCTTTCAGCGAAGTGAAAGCCTGCCACGTAGAATTTCGGGGAATCTACTGTGGAAAGGCAGTGGGATCAAGATTACGGCTGAAGGATCAGCATGACGACTGCTCCAATTACGTTATTGTGCACCGGATTGACTGGCTTTATTGTTTAAAAAAAAAAATAATGGACACAAAAGTGACAAAAGAATACAAAAGTTCCTGATATCCGCTTTGGCGACATAGTCTTTTGTTCCCTTTTGTTTCTTTTGTGGTTCAAATAAAAAGCCGTGGGATTTCTCCTAGGGCTTTTTTTAAAATCTTTTCGGAACAAGTCCCCGGAAATCTTCTCCTATCACCTCGTCCAAATCATAATCTTTCCCTTTTCCCCAACGCAACAATTCCTCTATGGTATAAACCTCAGTAGTTTCAAGGTCCTTTACTTTAAAATTTTCTCCTGATAACCTGGCTAGAATTTCAAGCTTGCGCTTCTCACCCATATTGGTGAATTCATATATTCTTCCTACCCTGAGATTATCCAAAGCAATTGCCATATTATTCTAAAATTAACTTAGGTAAACCAACAGTTCTAGGCATC
The DNA here is from genome assembly GCF_041751335.1 of Aquiflexum sp. Lineage (GTDB taxonomy): Bacteria > Bacteroidota > Bacteroidia > Cytophagales > Cyclobacteriaceae > Aquiflexum. Next base: position 27,308 of record NZ_JBGSXS010000067.1, on the reverse strand, counting down.
ATCACGGATGATTACTCCAACCGCCTCAAAAGCATATTCCTGCTTCGGTTCAGTAATTGATTCAATCTCTTCCTTGGACTTGCCTGCATCTTCTGCATAATGTCTTAAAGTGGCCACATCAGTTACTTTCTTACTTGCCACTCCTTCAATGATAACCGGATATCCTTGAGAATTTTTGGGGACAAAAAAACCATAATCCTTGAATGTTACCCTCATGGTCTGACCATTTGGAAGGTCTATTGTCATCCAACATCCTTTCATGGCACATACCTCCTTGATCTCCCCTGCTACTTTTCCCGCAAATTCATCATTGGCTTGAAGTTCGCTCACCAATTGGGTTAAGGAAACTACACCCGAATCGTTGATCTCTTCACCAAAGTAACCTGTAGGTGTGTCTACATCAACTTCTTCATTTGTTTTTTCAACAGGTTGGGGCTGACAAGACCATAATAGGATAATGGCAACAAAGGAATAGAAAATGTTCTTTTTCATAATGCTTTGGTTTTTAATTTATCAAAACTAAATATCGGAAGGCTGTAATCCAACTGCAAACAAAAACTTAATCTTTAAGTTTTTCAGCAAATGCCTTTTTGAATTTATCGACTTTTGGTCTGATCACAAACTGACAGTAAGGTTGCATACCATTGTCATTGAAATAATTCTGATGGTAATTTTCCGCAACATAGAAGTTGCTGAAAGGCGTAATTTCAGTTACAATCGGCCTATTAAAAGCTCCTGACTCAGCTAGTCTCTTTACATAAAATTCTGCCTCATTTTTTTGATCTTCCGAATGGAAAAATACAGCTGACCGGTACTGAGGTCCTACATCATTCCCTTGTCTGTTAAGTGTAGTCGGATCGTGTGTAGACCAGAAAATTTCCAATATTTCACCGTAAGTGATAACAGTGGGATCAAACAGCACCTGGATAACCTCTGCATGTCCTGTGGTTGCTGAAGTCACCTGCTTGTAAGTCGGTTTGTCTACATGGCCTCCGCTGTAGCCGGACTCGACCCTCTCCACGCCTTTTAAATCCTGATAAATCGCTTCTGTACACCAGAAACAACCACCTCCCAATGTGGCAACGTCGAATCCTTCGGGAACTTGTACGGAAGTTTTTGGTAAATCCTTCATGTCTTTTTGTCTTTGGGATGGCGCTTGCTGTGCACATGCCAAAGTGGCAAGGAAGAGCAGCCCCATCATAAATTGTAATGATTTCATATCAACTTGATTTATTGCATAACATCTCGAGGACTCAAGAAGTTTTCACAATTGCTTTAATCCTATATAAACTTATTGACTCTAGATCGGAAACAATAGCGTAATCATTTTCCAAAACGATGATTTTTCCCGATCTGTACAATTCCATCATTGCTCTCTCCGCATCTTTTAAAAAATAATGCCAATGTTGGGGATAAATCCATTTTACGACATCAACTAGGAAAAAACTATCTTCCTTTCTCAGCCGACACATTTCCATGATGGCTATTTCGAGGATATTGGGTTCTATATATTGGCGTTTTTGCAACATGATTAATTCATGCCATGACTTTGAGTCATGGTAAGAATTTAAACCTCTAGTCTAGGCATGAATAAACTGGTCAATGGCACACTAAAATAAACGTGGGCGGAAAATTCTTGATGGTTAAATGGCTTTTGATATCAGAAAAATAATTCGCAAACTGATACTTCAACAGATAGGAATAACAAATTTGGATAAACTTTCCATGTCCATTTATGGCTGCTTTGCTCTTTTTATAGATTTCAACACGGGATTCCTTGTTGATTAGACTAAGTGGCAAAGATGAAAGTATCATGTCTGCTTTTTCACCATTGAGGTATTTATCTATATGTTCTGCTGAATCACAGATTATTTTAACATTTTCCTGAGGGAATTCTTTTTCGAGATTATCGCAGAAAGCTTTGCTGATTTCAAACACCAACAAAACAGTGTCTTTCTCCATTCTTTCCACAATTCCTTTTGTGATGCTTCCATCGCCACCTCCAAGCTCCACTATCAACTTTGCTCCTTTAAACTCAGCATAAGAAAGCATTTTGTTGACCAGAGAAGTGGAGCTGAAAGTGATCGCTCCGGTAGTGGAAATATTCTTGTACAGTTCTTTCAGTAAGACACTTTTATTTTTCATATGTTTCTTATAATCTCGCAAGATAGGAATTTTAGAAAAAAATCGTTTGTATTGTTCCTTGAGTTATTTATAAGTTTTCACCCAATGTCTACCCAAGCACAAATTAGCTCAGATTTAATAGCCGATCTCAAAGCTTCTTTTATCAATTTCTGGAAAATAGGAATGCCATTTTTGATGATTTTTCTTGTATTCAGGTTTATTGAAACAAAAGTAGTTTTTGGAATTCACAATTTAGGATTCGAATACAAATCCATCCTCATGGCAGGATTTGTATTCGACCTACTGTGGGTTTTTTATGTTTTGGGTTTTTTATTGATTATCTACATTCTTCTGGGGCTAGTATTCCCAAAATTTAGTAAAATACTGATTAAATCCTTTGCTACGCTTTTAATCTTACTTCAGGCAGGGTTAATATTCTATTTTACAAAAATGCTTTTGCCTTTGGGTGAGGATCTCTATGCATATTCTGTGAGCGATGTAATTGCCACGGTTAAAGCATCAGGGGAATTCAACTTATTAAACCTTGGAGCAGCTGTATTTGCATTTGGGCTAATTTATGGAGTAATCAGTATAGGCAAATGGCTTCCCTTGAATTTCAACTCTGCTGCAACTTTCACGACAATTTGTTATGGATATATTTTGGCTTTTTATTTTTTGCCTTTGGACAATAAACAGCAAATTAGTGAAATCGAGAAAAACCTGAAAATCAACAAATCCCAATATTTTTACAATCAGTCCTACAATTACTTTACAAACAGAGATTATTTGTTTTTTGACTTTTATTTATCTCCACCAACTAAAGCAAATTTATTGGTAGAAAAAGTTTTTGTGGAGCCAAATTATCCTTTCCTACATCAAAACAATTATCCCGATGTATTAAGCCCCTATTTCGCTGAATTTGACACTATCCCCGACCTGGTCTTTATCATCGTGGAGGGATTAGGAAAAGCCTATTCCGGTGAAGCAGCATATTTAGGAAGTTTTACCCCATTTTTAGATTCGCTGAGCAATCATTCTCTCTATTGGAAAAACGGGCTGTCCACAACAGGAAGAACCTTTGGTGTACTTACTGGCATCTTTGGTGCACTTCCTTTTGCCCAAAAGGGATTTATGGAGCAGGCACCTGATTTTCCCCTTCACCTGACTTTGTTTTCTTTATTGAAGCATAACGGCTATTATACCAATTATCATATCGGAGCAGATAAAAAGTTCGACAATGTGTCCTCGTTTTTGGAATATCAAAAAGTGGATAGGATATTGGATCTGTCATCCTTTGATGCAGATTTTGAAGAGACTCCTTCGAAATCAGGATTCTCTTGGGGTTATCCCGACAAGGCCATGTTTGAAAATGGAATGAGAAAGATCCCGAGGGAGATCAACAAACCCCAGCTGTCAGTTTTTCAGACCCAAACTTCTCATGATCCATTTCTAATTCCAGATGAACAAAAGTATTTTGACTTATTTGAAAACTATATCTCCAACACCCTGCGAGCCAATCCTGTGCAGGAAAACAGCTACAGGAATTACAAAAGCATGTATGCCAGCATCCTCTATGTGGATGAGGCCATCAAGGAGTTTTTTGAGGAATATAAAAAAATGCCCAAATATGAAAACACCATATTTATTATAACAGGAGATCACAGACTACCGGAAATCCCATTGGCAACTACCATGGACAGGTTTCATGTACCCATAATGATCTTTTCTGAAAAGATACAGCGGCCAAAAAGAATGCATGGGATCACCACCCATTTTGAAATCACCCCTACCCTCTTGGGCTTTCTAAAAACCCACTATGAACTGGATTTACCATCATTGACTGCCTGGAAAGGTTATGTAATGGATACCTCCTCTGTATTTCAGTCCAACATCACCAATCCTTTGATGAGAAATAAAAACCAATTGATTGACTATCTTAGCAATGAATATGTGTTGTCTGACAACCAACTATATAGGCTTTATGACAACATGGATATGGAGCCAATCACAGATATCAAGTTGAAAGAAAAGTTGTCTCGGGAATTTGAAAATTATAGAAACTCAAACCGCTATGCTACTGAGAACAACAGAATCATCCCTGATTCCTTGAGGGTTTATTTGCCTGTGAGGTAAGTTTTGGTGATAAGACAGAAGACGGAAGACGGGAGACAGAAGATCGTGCCACTTTATTCATTGCTAGTGCCCTACATTTTTAAACGCTCTGAATTGGTTATGACATCATATTACCTGTCATTCCGAGGTAAGAGGAATCTCAAAAAGTTCTATTTATGTTCATGTTTATCATTTCCTGTTCCTCATGAGACTCTTCTCCCGACCGCTATCCGGGTCCAGCGTGACGTGTCCTTAATTTTTGTCATTGTTGCTTCGCCGGGCATCGGAATCCTTAATGATATTTTTCATCAAGGGATAATAATAATTCCAGAAAAAACTGTCTCTCTGGGAATAATCCTCTGCCTGCAAAAACATTCTCCATAACTTGGAAATCCCAAAAAACTTATAAGAACTTCCACTCACGGGATTGTCTGCAAAATCTCCGCAAAAATAGTAAAACTTACCTTTTCCATTTTCTTTTACGACTGCTGCAGGAAAATACCTAGGAACACCCATTCCCCTAAGTTTATCCATGCCTTCCTCCGTTGGAAGTAAGTCATAATAAGAAATCACTTCATAATCCCTACTCACCAAATTCACGTCAATCCAATATGGGTATTTTACTATTTCAGGTATCCCGTACTTTTTTTGGTTTTTTGCAGTTGAAACAATACTTGGAACATTACTCATAAAATCCTCACCAAAAAGCAATATCTCCAATGAGCCATTTTCATGGACAAAAACCATTCCTGGACCGGTCAGTCCCCAAATTCCATCATGTTGGGTGACATATCCATTGATCAGCCACCTTGGAAGATCATTATTCAATAAAGTATCCAGCTCATCGAAATACCTAGTAATCCACCCTGTCCATTTGATTTCAGCAAGGTTTTCAAATTCCAACCTTACTGCCTTACCAGTCGGACTTGCGATGGTATTGAATTCGGCAACGATGTCGACTTCTTGTTCAAAGGCTGTCTTTAAAAGTGTGATATCAGATTGATCCATACCTCCATACAACCTCTTGGAAGGTCCTTCCATTACAGGTCCATTGAAGTCGTTTTCATAAACACCATAAGTATCTGCAAAATATATTAATGAGTTTTCCTCCAACAGTTTGTCCATAACCTCGGTTGATATTGAAGAAAAATCGCTTATGCTTGATTCCTCGAGGCTTCCACCAGGAAAGAAGCCAAAATAGTCTTTTGACTTCTCATAAAACCCACCATCTTGTTTGGTATACTTAAAGTGATTGAGCAGCCAATGAATGGATTGGTGCTCCTGATATTCCTGATTGGGAACGGTTTTATTGATTACTATTACTCCAAATGGACTAGATGGAGTGATATACCAAATCCCCAAACTCAACATGGGCGTTGCTACAAAAAACAATAGGGCCAGAAAAAACCAAAAGGACAAAAGCCTCAATTCTGCAGGAAAATATTTTGCCCAGAATTTTTTCATCAGAATCTAAATTCAGTACCAACTGAAATATTGAGGTTGTTTCTGAAATTGGTTTTGGAAATTTCATCTCTGGAATACCCCACAAAACCAAATCCCATCCATCTTGGAGTCCATAAGTGTTGGTAACCTGCCCGCACCCTGTAAGAGTTCAATAATTGGGATTGGAAGTCTCTGTTCTCCTCATCCGGTGAAACTCCCGTAGAGGCCTGTAAACTGAAAAAATCCTCGGGTCCGCTGAAGTAGTATCTCACCTGTAAATTACCACTGGTTGATGAACCTTCAGATCCGGGAATAAAGTTCAGCCTCAGGTTGAGCCACCAATTGCTGATGTATTTTCCAAAAGAGGAAGTGATGATATGTGTCGTCGCTTCCGAAAATTGAAGGTACCTATACCCCGCTTCTATTTCATAGGCTTTTGGCAAATTCCAAAATACACTTGTACCAAATCTGAACTTGGGAAAAAAGAAAGCTTCTGAAAAGCCGACATTCAGGTAGCCGTAGGAATTTTTTCCCAAAGAAGGATAAGCATCCAACTCAAACTGTGTTCCGCTATCATCAAACCTCTGGGAATGGGTAACTCTTGCAATCAAGGAACCTGTAATATCAGTCCTTGTCCTGCCATAAACAGAATAAGTATTCCATGGACTAATAGCCCCCGCAAAGGAATCATAGTCGTATGTAGCTCCAACAGCGTTGACCCGAGTGAGCCTTCTTAAGGTCTGTAAATATCCCAAAATCCCCTCAGTTTTTGGAGCTTTTGCAAAAACTTCATTGGCAAGATTAAGTGCTTCTTTATAGGACTCCCGGTAATAATACCATCTTGATTTTCTGTATTTTAAAGCCATTGATGATGGTCCGATTTTTTCGATACCGATCTTAAGTACCTCTGAAGCCCTTTCATAATTGCTACTCCAAAATAAATTATCTATGTAGGCAATATATACATCCTCATATTCAGGGCTCGCAACAAGGGCGCTTTCATAATAGATTCCTGCTGAATCATACTGCCCATCCCAACTATAAGACCTTCCCATCAAAACCAAAACATCAGCATAAGTCGGGTATTTGGAAAGCACTTTTCTAAGGATTTCTCTTCCCTCCTCTCTTTTACCGTCCAATATCAAAGTCCTTGCTTCAAAATATAATTCATCTGGGTCAAAGGTTTCCTGGGCTTTTGCTTGTGATAGCGAAAACATCAGCATAGACACCAACAATAAAGAATATAAAATTATATATCGATTCATCTATGTATTTCTTTAGGGTGTCACAGCACTTACTTTTTGTTTATCAGTGGCCTTTTTAAAACCTGTCCGGATCATTTCGCCCCAGCCTCCTTTTCCTTTGATGAAGTGCCAATGCCCTTTCAGTCCCCACCACACCAATTGTGGATGAATCAGAAATGGCTCCAGAATAATGGTTTTGATAAGTTTTTTCAAATCCGTTTTATCTTTATAATTATTGTAAGCAACCTCTTCATACAAAATACTAAAGGAGGAAATCAAAATAGAAAAACAATATATAAGTATAAAAAGCGCTAAGAAATACAAAGCACTGATATCGCCAGTGAAAATCATCACCATGGTATAGATAATCCCAATAAACTCAATTATCGGTGCTGACTTTTCAAAAATGGACCAAAAGGGATAAGATACCATACCCAAGACACCATATTTGGGATTCAAGCTTACTTTTTGATGAAGCTGCAAGGTCTCTATGGTTCCCCGCATCCACCGGTTTCTTTGTCTGGATAGCACCCCCTTGGTTTCAGGCACCTCCGTCCAGCACAATGGGTCAGGAACAAAGCCGACTTTATGGGCAATACCTACTTCATACATATATCTCCTCATCCTGACCACCAATTCCATATCTTCCCCTACTGTTTTTGGGAAATACCCACCGACCTTCAACACCAATTCCCTATTGAAAAAACCAAAAGCACCTGATATCAACATGAGACCATTGATCCTTGTCCATGCCATCCTGCCCATTAGAAATGCCCTGAAATATTCGATTACCTGAAACCTTCCCAGTAAGGTGTCAGGCACCCTGTATTTTGTTACTGTCCCGTCTTTCACATCACAGTTGTTAGCCACACCAATGACTCCTCCGACGGCAATGACTTTCCTGTTGGTCTCCTCCATAAAAGGACGGACCATTTTGGTCAAAGAATCACTGGAAAGTATACAATCTACATCAATACAGGACAGAATTTCATTTTGGGCAACATTGATCCCTGCATTGAGTGCATCAGCTTTTCCGCCATTTTCTTTATCGACAAAAGTAAGTTTTGAAAATGATCTGTTGGTGGATTTGTATACGCCTCTAACCTTTTTGCAATCAATTTGATAATTATAAGCATATTCCGTTCTTACCAATTCAAAACTTTCGATCATTCTTTCTAATGTATCATCTTTAGAACCATCATTTACAAGAATCACTTCATATCTACTGTAGTGAAGTGTCAGCAGACTTTTGGCATTTTGAACGATATTTTTACCCTCATTGTAGGCTGGGGCAATGATGGATATCCCTGGAGAGATTGGGCTGGTGATGACATCCAAATAATCGGCAAATTTATTTTTCCGTAAATGGTCCCTCATCTCCAAGCCAGACAAAGCTGCGATCACCAGATATATGGTGATAATGGAAAAACTATATACCAAAAAAAGTATACCCATTATTTCAATCAAGATATTGAATAAAATACTATACATGATTGAGAATGGGATCTTTAAGATGGGCTATCATCTGATTTACTTCTTTATCCTCTTTTGGAAAATCCCGTAAGGTGACCAAATCAGGATTAAGTGAATTTACTGCTTCCAATATTTTCAATCTGCATTCAAAATCCTTCGTTTTCCGGAACCATTCCATCAAAACAATCTGGGAAACCTCAGAACCTAAATTTTTCAATACCTTAACAACATTCAAAAAAAGTGTCTTATCAGTTGTACTAAGGTCTCTATGGACATCTTCCAGACCATCTATATGGTTAAATTTATCATAGCATTTCAATATCTCGATTTTCTCATTAATTGACGCTGTCAGATACATTTTTTGGAGTTCTGAAAGTCTGTCAACCAAACCCAGGTATCTGACCAGCTTGATACCAAAAACCCTTACAGATTCATTTTTTGATTCAAAAAGTAAATGGAATTTAACAATTCCTTTATTATTGATGTATTTGATGATCCTGTAATATTTCATTTGTTGCCATTTGGACAAAGGATAGCGTTGATCTGCCAAAACCTTTAGAGACATATCATTTGAAATGTTCAACATGGTCGCAACAGCATTGGACCTGATATAAAAATTATCATGGGATGTGAATTTCTCTACCATTGGTACTGCTTCAATGACATCCATTTCGTTAATTTCAACAATACCTGCTGTTATAGCGTCCCATCTCTTCAAAGAAAGTTTTTTGATGGAATGCTTATCAAGTTCCAACTTTCTGTAGATCAGCTTCAAACGGGCTTTGAAATTGCCTTTCATATTTTTGTTTAGGCTGATAATCTCCTGAATCATCACATCTTTGAAGAGGTCAATATTAAGGTGTCCTTTCGGAAACATAGCAACCAAATCTTCCCTTTTCAACTGATTCAGCCTCTCAGGATCATCATCAAAAAGAATATCTGAAATTGGGCCATAGCATAAGTTTTTAAACCTAAGGGTCAGGACTTCTTTTCGCCTTTTCTTTGATTTGATGATAAACATCACAAACACCAGTATTAGAGATGCAATCAGAAACATACTCAAACATGCCAAGAGCAATAGCATTTTGACATCGCTTAATATCTTAATCTTTAACTTATAAAATGGCCGGAAAGGGGTATTTGTCCCCATTAACACCAGTTCACCTTCATTACCAAATGAATTGTTGACAATGCCCGTTGGATCAAAGAGTTCATTCCTGATCATATTACCTAAATATTCAGCGACACCGGATTCACTAACTTCTCTTTTATATAATAAATAATTGATCGACCCTACGCCTTCATTCGAAAGGGACAAATCAGCATTCAATTCTTTAGCTTCATTGTAAAGAAGAATGGTATCAGAAAACCAAAAATTAACAGAGTCAGCGTGCTGACTTAAATTCAGAAGAGTTAGATCAGTAGTATCATTGAGTGTCCTGAAATATATGATAAACTCCAAACCTGGAATTTCTTCTACATTTTCCAAAACAGATTGCAAATGAGAAACAGTGATACTGCTGTCCTGTGCAACAAGGTTACCGGGCAAGAAAAGATTTAAAAAAACAAGGGTGAATATAAGTTTTTTAATGCTTCTCGGTCCAGCTTCATTTACCATCTATCAATTGTTAATTAATCTTCTAACCCGCATGGCAAGTTCATTCGGATTGAATGGTTTTGGTACAAAATCAGATACACCAAGATTGAATGCCTCCATTACAGTAGCTTCCTCTTCTCCCAACGAACTAAGGACAATGATCGGGACTTTAGGGCTTACCCTTTTTGCATGGTGGATGATTTCAATCCCGTTTTTGAAAGGAATCATGACATCAGTAATAATGAGGTCGGTTTCCAAAAGATCGATTGCATCCATACCAGCAATCCCATCTTCTGTAATGGTAACATTGTATCCTTCCTTTCTTAACTTAAACTGTACCAAACTCGATATCAGTTTATCGTCTTCGATAATCAAAACATTTTTCATTTTAAAGAATTTTGGGTGACTTTATGGTTTAAAGATAGTCGTAAAAAAAGCAAAAAAACAAGCCCAATCAGACCCGAAATATTTTAAATATTTTATCAAAAAATACAAAAGAACTAAAATGCATTATGCAGAAATCTTTTTGCCGTTCTTAACCTTAATTGCCTTCTAAAAAAAATAACTTTTTTTGAAAAATTTTCTTTTGTTAGCTTACAAGTCATTAAATTATTCAATTTTAGACTATTTCTATGAATATGTACCCTAAGTTAAAAGTATTCAGTAGCTTATTGTTTATCTTCTTTTTTCTTGCTTATAATCCACTTTATTCCCAAAGTGATCCCTCAGGGGAAAGAAGAGTAACCGGAACCTACGCTATCAAAAATGCAACCATTACCACAGCACCCGGCAAGACAATTTCAGGCGCTACGATTTTGATCAAAAATGGTCTGATAGAGGCCGTTGGAACAAATGTTCGTATCCCAAATGATGCTCAGGTGATTGATGGGGACTCCCTATATATTTATCCAGGATTTATCGATGGGGCAAGCAGTTCGGGTGTTTCAAAGCCTGCTGATCCAGAAAGACCCTCCAATTTTGACCCCTCCAATCCACCGGACGAAAATGCGGGTATAACCCCTTGGAGAAATGTGCTTGACAATTTCGACTTCAAAAACAGTCAGATCAGTGATTGGAGAAAAAGTGGATTTACCATTGCTCAAATCATTCCTGATGGCGGAATGTTGCCAGGAAAAGCCGCAGTAGTGGTCTTGGGAGGAAATGCTTCCACCAATATTTTAGCAAAGAACACCGCGCTCAATGCCAAATTCCGAAGTGTTGGAGGAGGAAGAGGTGCCTATCCAGGTACTCAATTGGGTATCATGGCGAAATTCAGAGACCTTTATAAAAATGCTGAATATTCAGGCCAACATCAAAGACTTTTTGCTTCCAACAACGGCCTGAATAGACCTGAGATGAACAAAACTTTGCAGGCTTTCTATCCTGTTATTGACAAGAGCATCCCGATCATGTTTGAAGTTGCCAATGACCTTGAAATAAGAAGAGCACTTTCCCTTCAAAAGGAGAATGGTTTTAGGCTAGTCTTGGTAGGCGTCACCGAGGCTGACATGGTCATCAATGAAATCAAGGCTGCCAAGGCACATGTATTATTAAGCCTGAAATTACCCGATGATAAAATCACCAAGGCAAAAACTGAAGACCTTTCGGATGAAATGAAGGCAAGGACCAATAGAGCTCAGGAAGCATATGATAATATTTTGAAACAAGCTGGAATTTTAGAAAAAGCAGAGATTCCTTTCGGCTTTACTTCAATGGGTGGGAAAAGTTCAGACCTCACTAAAAGCCTGAAATTGATGGTTGATAATGGCCTGAGTGAAAACGCTGCTTTGGCCGCTTTGACCACCAATCCAGCAAACATCCTCGGGATTTCAAAGTTTGCCGGGACTTTAGAAAAAGGAAAACTGGCCAATATGGTCATTTTTACAGAACCAATGTTCATTGAGGAGACACATATCAAACATGTAGTAGCTGATGGATTTATTTTTGATTACGAAATCAAAACCAAAAAAGCTGGAAACGGGAATGATAATGGTGAAAACGGACCAGCTAAAATTGAAGGGGAATGGGAATATACTGCAGACACTGCTGGCGGCAGTTCAGGTGGACTAATGACCATCAAAAAGGAAGAGGATTTCTACTCAGGATCAATAACATACACCAATCCCTCAGGAAGTGGAACTGCCACCTCAGAAATGAAAAACATCAGCATTTCCGGGAAAACGCTTACATTTCTATATGATGTAGAAGTAGGTGGTATGTCCCTCGAAGTGACTGTTAAAGGTGAAGTCGATAATGACCAATTTTCTGGAAACATGTCTATGGCAGATTTTGGAAGCTATCCCTTCAATGCCACAAAAAAACCTAATCAAAGTAAGCGTTAATCAAGAGCTAAGATGAAAAAATTAAAATATATACTTATTTCCTTTTTGATGTTGGCTGTATTGGTTGCCAAAGCACAGACTCCAAAAGGTTCTGTTCTGATCAAGAGTGCAACTGTACTGACCATCACTAATGGAACATTGGAAGATACTGATGTATTGGTGGAAAACGGCATCATCCGAAGAGTCGGAAAAAACCTCACAGCCTCCAATGTGGAAACTATTGATGCAAAAGGAAAATACCTGATGCCAGGTATTATAGATGCCCATTCCCACGTAGCCTTGGATGCGGTAAACGAGGCAACCGCCCCGATCACATCTGAGGTGAGAATGGCAGACGTGGTTGATCCTTATGATGTTGGACTTTACAGGGCTTTGGCCGGTGGTGTCACTATCTCACATGCCATGCACGGTTCTGCAAATGCAATTGGTGGTCAGAATATCACCTTGAAACACCGATATGGATCAGTAAATCCTGAAGACCTTTTTATGAAAGAAGCGCCAAGAACGATTAAGTTTGCATTGGGTGAAAATCCGACTAGGGTTCATGGTAGAGGTAATGGAATTCAGCCCAAGACCAGAATGGGTGTAGAAGCAGTAATTAGAAATGGTTTTAATGAAGCCATTCAATACAAAAAATCCTGGGAAACCTACAATACTGACCTTAAGAAAAAAGGAGCAACACCGATCCCTCCAAAATATGACACGAGATTGCAAACACTTGTAGATATCCTTGATGGGAAAGTCATTATACATTGCCACTCTTACAGGGCGGATGAGATATATGCTTTGATCAATACCTGCAGGGATTTTGGGATTAAAAACATTGTGTTTTCCCATGTCAATGAAGGTTTTAAGGTCGCTCCTGAATTGGCAGCATATACCATGGGAGCATCGGTCTTTGCGGATTGGTGGGCTTACAAGTTTGAGGTATATTATTCAACTGCCTACAATGCTGCCATCCTCACTGAGAACGGTGTGATCACATCCATCAATTCGGATTCAGGGGAATTGATCAGGCACTTATACCATGAAGCTGGCAAAGCCCAACGATACGGTCAATTGGATGATGATCAGACATTGGCTTTGATCACCATCAATCCTGCCAAACAATTGGGTATCGCTGAAAAAGTGGGTTCCATTGAAGTCGGAAAACAGGCTGACCTCGTGATTTTTGAGGGACATCCGCTTTCGGTATATGCCATTCCTCAAATGACCTTTGTGGATGGGGTCAAGTATTTTGACATCAATGAAGACGACAATGACATGAGACTTAAGGTCAGTGCAACAGATATCATCGAGCCGATTTTCCTCAAAGAACATGACCACAGGTGTATGCATGGTGTAGACTTTTTCTTTACCAATTTTGGGAGAAACTTATTCGATCACACCCATTAATTTCCCTTAATCAAAAATGAAAATGAAGAATCTTAAAAATATCTTTTATACATTCTCCCTTATCATGCTGCCGTTATTGGCAAATGCGCAATTTGACGGAGAATTCATTAAGCCTAGAAACGGGAAATTCCTGTTGCAAAACGCCACTATTCAAACCGTTACCAAAGGTATCATTGAACATGGCAGCGTGCTGATAGTCAATGGCAAAATCGAAGCGGTGGGCCAAAACCTTTTGGCAGGAGATGCCGAGGTAATTGACTGTACCGGCCAATTCATCTATCCCGGTATGATGGATGGTGGCAGCAGGTTGGGACTTGTCGAAGTCAACTCATTACCTGAAACCCAGGATTTTGCTGAAATCGGTCAGGTCACTCCAAACATGCAGGCATTGATGGCCGTCAATCCCAATTCAGTCGCTATTCCAGTTACTAGGGTCAGTGGTGTGACAACCACATTGGCAATGCCATCAGGCGGATTATTCCCCGGAACTGCAGCCTTGATCAATCTCAATGGTTACACCCCTGATCAGATGTATGCCGGGTTCAAGGGTGTTGTGCTTAATTTCCCTTCCTCCGCAAGAAGAAGTACATGGGATAGAAGATCTGATGAGGATATCAAAAAAGAAGCCGAAAAAGCCCAAAAAACCTTAAATGAAATCTGGGAAAGAGCGACTACCTATCATCAACTCAAGAATGCCAAAGCAGAACTCCAATTTTACCCGGAAATGGATCAGCTTTCCAAAGTAATCGCAGGGGAATTGCCCTTGTTGGTTGAAGTAAATGCAGCTGCTGATATTATTGCTGCTGTAGACTGGATCCAATCCAAAAATGTCAAAGCCATCCTAATGGGGGTAGCGGAAGGTTGGAGAGTGGCTGATAAAATCGCTGAAGCCAAACTACCTGTGGTAACAGGACCAATGCTTTCTATACCAACTCGTCCTTCTGACCGGTATGATGCTGCTTATACCAATCCCGGGAAAATGGCCAAAGCCGGAGTAAAAGTAGTCATCAGAAGTAATGATGCAGAGAACACTAGAAATCTTCCCTTCAATGCAGCTTTTGCAGCTGCTTACGGCATGGGCAAAGAAGAAGCACTGAAATCTGTGACCATCAACGCTGCGGAAGTATTTGGAGTAGCGGACAGATTGGGTTCAATTGAGACAGGAAAGGATGCAACATTGTTTGTTTCGACAGGTGATCCTTTTGAAACCAAAACACAGATCAGCCATGTATTCATCGATGGCTACCGCGTCCCGATGAGCAACAGGCATATCAAATTGTACCAGGAGTTCTTGGAAAGGTCTCCCGGTTTGGAAAAAAACGGAAACTGATTTAAGTTTAGACCGCGGTAAGATTTACCGCGGTTTTTTTATACCGAAAACGTCTAAACCGCTATTTCCTTGACCAACTATATTTCAAGATTTCTTACGCTCATCCTATTCATCATTTTACTTTCATGCCAGGAAGACAATAGTGGACAGGTAGAAAAATTGATCCTTGATATCAAATCTGAATATGCACCTGACAAAAGGGTAGCTGTTTGGGAAATCGAGTGGTCAAATGGTATCCTTTCCGGTGAAACAGATCAGATGGAAGCCTTACAAATCCTAAAAGGAAAACTGGATGGTTTGAATATACAGTTCGACGATCAAGTAAAAATCCTGCCAGATCTTTCTCTTGAAGGAAAGACATTTGCGGTAGTGACCATTTCCGTAGCCAATATCAGAAGTGCAGCCAAGCACTCCGCAGAATTGGCAACACAGGCTTTATTGGGTACTCCGCTCAAAGTATTGAAAAAAGAAAGTTCTTGGTATTTGGTCCAAACGCCCGATCAATATATTTCATGGGTTGATTCCGGCGGCATTCAGGTCATGGATGAGCAAGAACTTTCTGACTGGAACCAACTTCCAAAAGCAGTCTTTACAGATTACAGTGGTTTTGCCTATGCAGATAGAGATGAAAAGGAGATCATCAGTGATTTGGTTGCAGGGAATATTATCTCCCTTGAGTGGACTGAATCTAACCATCAGGAAATCCTGCTTCCCGATGGCAGGGTTGGTTTTGTGAAAAATGACCAATTGATGCCATTTGAAGCTTGGAACGAAAGCAGAAAACTCAATTCTGAAAATCTGATCCAAACTGCCAAAGCCATGATGGGAGTTCCCTATCTTTGGGGCGGTACATCCATCAAAGGGGTTGATTGCAGCGGATTTACCAAAACCATATATTTCCTGAATGGTCAGGTCATCCCAAGAGATGCATCACAACAAATTTGGGAAGGTGAAGAAGTGGATGAAGACAAAAGTTGGGAAAACCTTGAAGTGGGCGATCTGTTGTTTTTTGGTGAAAAGGCAACCGGAAACAAAAAAGAAAGGGTCGTGCACGTTGGGATGTGGATCGGCGACAATTCATTTATCCACTCCCGGGGAAGGGTCAGGATCAGTAGCTTTGATCAAGAAAGTCCTGATTATGACGAATACGAACTGAACAGATACCTGAGGACCAAAAGGGTCATTGGCAAAATCACACCAAATATCAAAGAAGTTGAAAGCATGATGAATTTTCCCATTTTAAATCCATAAAACCATGATTGTAAGCACAACACCAAGTTTAGAAGGTTATAAAATCACTGCCTACCTGGGAATAGTTTCAGGTGAGACCATTATCGGAGCAAATGTATTCAAAGATTTTTTTGCAAGTATAACTGATATTGTAGGCGGACGTTCAGGTGCATACGAACGGGTACTGCGTGAAGCCAAAGCTACTGCCATGTCTGAAATGGAGTCGCAAGCAAGGGCTTTTGGAGCGAATGCCATTGTCGGAATTGACTTGGACTATGAGACCATCCGGGATGGCATGCTGATGGTGACTTCTTCGGGTACAGCGGTGAAGATTGAGAAGATTCATTTGTAGGGGGTTCTAAAAATTTTTAATTGTTGAAAAAAATGAAAAACCTGCCAAATCCGAAATCAAATTGTCTGATTACAGATTATGGACATGGCAGGTTTAACTCTCCTTCTTGGTGAAGTTTAGGTTTACGGAGGTTACTGGGGGTAGTTTGAAACTACACCCTTTTATTCTTACCAATTTTAAATTGGATAATTCGCAGCCAAATGTCTTCCACAGTCTCAATTCAACTCCCGAAAAAAAATTGCAAATTCAATTGGATAGAAAGGTGTAATTGCAAATTACACCTAGCCAAACGCCAATTCAACATCCAGTGGGATACATTTATCCATTTTTCTCTAAAGCTTCAAGCGTTGCAAGCAGTTCTTTTTTCTCTATTTGTGCTTTAATGATTCGAGTTTCTATATCAATTTTTTCATTGTCGTTTACTTCGTTCCCAAATTTGGTTGCAACAACATAATATATTGCTGAAACAGATGAAATTGAAAGACTCGTATTCCATGCTATAAACAATATATCATCAATGTCCACTATTCCATAATCATTTAAATAATCATATAAATATTCATAACCAAAAAAGAAATAATAAATAACCAATACCCATGATGCAATAAACAAACCAATACCCGCAATTTTTTTCATAGTGTTATTTCTTATCCATGTTATCGAGTTTTGCAAGCAATCTTCTTTTCTCTATCTGCTTTCGTACAAAATTATTTTCTTTTTCAAGGTTTTCTAAAACAGTTGAAGGGGATGAAGCTAAATCAAATCGAGTTGCAACTACATAATAGATCCCTAATAAACAGAAAACAATAGCTAATGAGTCTAAATGATTAGTATAACTGTAATTAAACATATACATCCAAATAAAAAGTAATGTTATCCCTGCAAAACAACCAATTAGCGATATTATACCTGTAATTTTTTTCATTTAAGCAGTCGGATTTTATTTACTTTGTCAATATACTCAATATGTAAAAAGCAATACCAATAGCAAAACATAATGTTTGTTGCACGGTAAGTTTCCATGTGGTTCTTCCAAGATTGTGAGAAATATTTCTGAGTTCTTTGAATTTGAATCTTGTATTTTTTCTTTCCGCACTGCCGGCAGTTTTATACGCTTTACATTCCTCTATCGTAATGGTTGGGTAATCATAAAATGCCAAGGCCAATCTTTTCCAATAATTAAATTTATCAGGTGTCCTTTCTTTAAGAAATTCATTAGAATGTTTATAAATCCTAAAACGAGTAAAACTGATTTGCCTGCTTACCCGAAAATCCTGAAGCCTATTAATTGCCACAAACAAGCCGACCATAATGGAAATAGTAATTACAATGACTGAAACAACAAGAAAAGTAAAAGACCAATCAAAACTTGCCCAGGAAAAATGAATACCATTAAAAGTGTATTTATAAAATGAAATCGACAAGAACCCTACCGACAATGTAAGCAACAGGTTATTGTAAAAGGAAAGCTGCTTCCTTGACTCATTTGCCCACCGAACATGCCTGTCCTGATAATCTTTGACTTTTTCGGGGTTTGTCATATTGATTGTTTTACCGCTTATTAAACAAATATATTTAATGATAATTAATATACAAATTTGGTAATATTCTAACCAGATCTGCCACACAACTTGTTTAGGTATAGAAAAGAGACAGAGAATTTCAAATAGTTTTTGGTAAGTATGTTAAAAAATTACAGGACAATTAGAATTGGTCTCAATAAAAATTGAAGGTCTTCTCTAACACCGACATCAAGCAGGTTTTAAAAATTGAATCCGGAAAGCATTCAACCATTCTTCGCACCATAAAAGCCACAACCAAGTCCGAGATGGAAATGCCGGGCTAGGCATTTGGCGCAAATGTGATAGTTGGCATTGACCAAGATTATGAGACTATCAGAGATGGTATGCTGATGGTAATCTCCTCAGGAACTGCGGTTAAGATAGAAAAGATTCATTTGTAGGGGATACTTATTCCCAAGTCATAAATGAAATGCAGCCTCCGTATTACAAATTTTTATAGATTGTAGAGAAGTCTGGCTGTCATCCCTAAGCATATCCTATTTATTTTAGGTAATTGCCAATATTTAAGGTAGGAAATAAACCTAACCAGTTCTCAAATTAATACTAATTGTGAGTAGCTGCTTTGATAATTTTATTCTAATACTATCACCACAAAATAGAACATAATGGTTCAAAGCATTAGCCTGCCCTATGAGTAAATTGTTCCCTTTTGAATTATTTTGGTAAAAATACCATATATAGGGTATTTTTTGGGAAATTGGGATTTTGTAGGTTTGATAATTATAAATAATCAACAATTCATTGGAAACCATTCAAATCTGGAATTCTTTTCGATTTTGAGGAAAAAATAGCCTATAGGCTATTTTTGGGTTCATTTTAAACATTACATAGACGTAAATGAACATGACAGAAGAACAAAAATGGGACTACATAAACCAACTCGACGAAGAACTCCTCATAGGAGGAGTTGTACTTTCCGAGTGGACTACTTTTTTAGCCAAGGATGCTGAAACGGCTTTTTGTTTTGGTGCTTACCTTGCGTCCATTCTTGCGTCACAAACCGCTAAAGAAAGTCATTTACGTTTCGACTATTTCAATTCAATAGAAACAAAAGGTTGGAGTTTTTATGACTTGATAGAAAAGGCAAACTTAGGTAGTGGACGGACAAAAGAACTTCATGAATTAAGAAAATATAGAAATAAGTGGGTGCATGTTAACGACCCCACAAACGATAATGAACTTCTTGAAAGACCTGAGTATTATGAAAAAGAACTGGCTGAATTTTCCAAAGCAACAATTAAAACGATGCTTAAAGTTCTTTACAGCAACCCTTGGATTTAGATTAACAAGAATAATAATGACAGAGCAAATTTTATTTCTTGAAACTCCATCCATTCTCTTGACAGAAGAAAGAGAGAGAAAAGATATAGTGATTGGAGCTCCCCATCATTCTGTTGGTGGTGTAAAAAATCTACCTTGCGTTGAACATCCTAACGCAGATGAAAATAGCGGGTTTATTGCAAGGCATATTGCTGAGGCACTAAAAATATCTTCAATTATTGCTTGCAACTATAGGGTTGACCCTAACAAGAATCTGAGAACTGACTATTCAATGCAGATTGCACAATGGGCACCAAAATATTTAATTGAAATTCATGGACATGGTGCTAAATCCATCTCGGACAATTTAATTGAAATCACAGCCGGTAGTTTGACAAGAAATGATTTTTCACAATTGTTTGCCTCAAATTTACAAACCAAATTATCAAGCTACGAGGAACTCAATAAGTATGTTGCATTAGGCGACTTTAGAAAGCTGTATTTTCAAGGAACAAAATCAGCAACGATAACTGACGAAAGATGGAAACCATTGCAAATTGAACTACCTCCTTCCTTACGGTTAAATCCAGTAAACAACAAACTGCCAAAGAGTGCATCAAATTTAACGAAATGTTTAATTGAAAGTATCACTGAGGTCTGTATATAAAATGACATTACTATCATCAACTGTTAATTCAGATCAATTAAAAGATCTTTTAGAAAATTCCAAAAAGGAAGAAATTGCTGCTTTCATCAATTAACTTTTAGTGAAAGATACATAGATCCAATTAATAATTTAGACAAGACACAAAAAAACGGTTTTAGCATAATGGCTGTATGTTGTCTAATGATTGAGTCTATTGAATCATACAAAAATGGATGGGAAAGTACAAAAAATAGAAGTGAAGAGGCTTTTAAACAATTTTTGATTAGAGAAAAAGAGTTTGTGGACTTTAAAGACAATGCAAGTCAATTTTATAAGCATGTATGGTGTGGGATTCTACATCAATCCGAAACAACTGGTGGCTGGAAAATACAAAGAAAAGGAAAGATATTTGAAGATTCAACTAAAAGCATAAATGCCACAATATTCTTGATAAAAATGAAAAAAACTTTAAATTCCTATACTAATAACCTAATTTCGGCTGATTGGGATTCAGAGAATTGGATTAATTTGAGAAAGAAATTACAAAAAGTAATTAAGAACTGCGAATAACGATGAGAAATAAGACACTCGGAATTCTGTTATTCCTTACTATCCCAACGTTTCTTTCAAGCGCTCAGAATTCTTGGAAATATATTGAGACGACATCTTTATATGGAAGTATAAATGGGACTATTTCACAGGGATATATATTCAAAACACTTAATGGAGATTATTACATTGTGAATGATTTAACACTCCAATTAGTATTAACCCTAAGCCCTGAAGTGAAAATCTATCAAAAGTGATTAGACTATAAACTTATCATTGAAGATTTTGAAGATCCGGTTATTTGTAGAAAACTAGAAAATGTTATGGAGAATAAAATTGATGGTAACTTTGAAGGATGGGAAGGAGAAACAATTTTTAAAATGATGAACGGTGAGATTTGGCAACAATCATCATATGCGTATATGTACCATTATACATACAGCCCTCAAGTTATCATTTACAAGACTTCTAATGGTTACGTAATGAAAGTTGAAGGCATTGAAGAAAAAATTGATGTTATAAAATTGAAATAAATCAGGTTTATAGGATTGACATCCTTGACAGATTACTTTTGTGAGATTCAGCTCTAAAACCAATTATAATCCAAGGCAATCACTTGGCTGTTGATAAAAGTTAAGACAATCGCTCTTAAATCCGGTTATCAAATCGCCTCAAATTTTTTATTATTAATGCTCAACAAAGGGTTCTTATTAGAAAATTCTCTCATATTATTGGGATCTGATTAACCACCCTCAATTACATAATTGAAAAAATCTTTAATAGTAAAAAAATAAAAACCCTGCCAATACCTATAATCCGAAATCAAATTGTCTGATTACCGATTATGGACATGGCAGATTTTCTTACTCTTTGCTCTGAACTGAAAATCCAGCTTAAATTTTCAATTTCAATTTTTCCGGAGCTTACTTCTCCTCTGAAGGTATTTGCAGCTCCATTTTTGATGACTAAAGAACCTGATGCCTGATTGGTTCCAACACGGGCTTTACCACTTCCATTGGTGATATTGAAAATAAATCCCCCATTCCCTTGCATATACAAGCTTTCGGATTTTACTTTGTGACATCCTTGCACTTTTTATGTAAGTGTTGGGATTTATACAGAAGAGGTTAGAGACAGGCTCGATGACCCTCTGGCAACCATTCGATTCGTTGAAAAGGTGCCAATTCCTGCCAAATGGGCATATTCCCAGTTGGAAATATAAATTCCAGACATGATGAATCCGAAAAAAGCAATTCCCAATTTCAAAGTTTTCTACCAAATCACAACTCCATTTTGCCAATGTTGTTGGTTTTGTTGTTATATGCGTTGGTTAAAATAAACTTTTACATCAACCCCATTTATCCTATGGGATTTACTAATTTGTATCTTCAATTTAACCTATAAACATCATCAATTATGTCAACTTACCGATTCGAAACGCTTCAATTACATGCCGGACAGGCACCTGACCCCACAACCAATTCAAGGGCAGTTCCCATCTATCAGACCACCTCTTATGTCTTCAACTCAGCCGAGCACGGTGCCAACTTATTTGCGCTGAAGGAGTTTGGAAATATTTACACCCGGATCATGAACCCGACCACTGATGTGTTTGAGCAAAGAATGGCCGCTTTGGAAGGTGGCGTTGCCGCCCTTGCTACAGCCTCTGGACAAGCAGCACAGTTTTTGGCCTTAAACAATATCCTTCAGACAGGAGAAAACTTTGTTTCCACTTCCTTTTTGTATGGTGGTACTTACAATCAATTCAAAGTCGCATTCAAGAGGATAGGCATCGAAGCAAGGTTTGCAAAAGGAAACCATGCAAAAGATTTTGAAGGTCTCATCGATGACAAGACCAAAGCCATCTATCTGGAAACCATAGGCAATCCGGAATTCAATATTCCTGATTTTGAATCAATAGCTGCATTGGCTAAAAAACATGACCTGCCTTTAATCGTAGACAATACCTTCGGTGCAGGCGGCTATCTTTTCCAACCTTTAAAACACGGTGCCAACATCGTGACCGCTTCTGCCACTAAATGGATCGGTGGCCATGGCACTTCCATTGGTGGGATCATCGTCGATGGAGGCAATTACAATTGGGGAAATGGCAAGTTTGCACAGTTCACCGAGCCATCCGAGGGATACCATGGCCTGAAATTCTGGGAAGTTTTTGGTGATAATAATCCATTAGGATTGCCAAATGTCGCATTTGCAATCAGGGCAAGAGTTGAAGGATTAAGGGATTTTGGACCTGCATTGAGTCCGTTTAACTCCTTCCTTTTATTACAGGGACTGGAAACACTGTCACTGCGGGTTCAGAGAACTGTGGACAATGCTTTGGCGATTGCCGAATGGTTGGAAAAGCACCCTCAGGTACAAAAAGTAAATTATCCCGGGTTAAAATCTTCCCCTTACCATGCACTTGCCTTGAAATACCTTCCAAATGGTTTTGGTGGTGTTTTAAGTTTTGAATTGAAAGGCAGCAAAGAAGATGCTTCCAATTTCATCAATAACCTTACATTGATATCTCATTTGGCCAATGTCGGCGATGCTAAAACATTAATCATCCAACCATCCGCTACTACCCACCAACAGCTGAGTGAAGAGGAGCAGATTGCAGCAGGTGTTACTCCTACCCAATTAAGAATTTCCCTTGGGATCGAACATATAGAAGATATCAAAGCAGATTTGCAGCAGGCTTTTGATAGTATCGCCTAAAACTTAAAAATAAACCTGGCAGGTCTTGAAGACCTGCCAGGTTTCATTACCCATTAGTTAAGTACAATGAATTTAGAAAGTAATTACCTGATTATAGATATGGCGCATGAAACCTACAAGCATGAAGGTGAATTTGAACTGGAATCCGGAGAATCTCTGCCGGGATTTGAAATTGCTTATACCACCCAAGGACATTTGACCACCTCAAAAGACAATGTGGTATGGGTCATCCATGCGCTTACCGGAGATGCCAATGTACAGGAATGGTGGAACGGAATTGTGGGGGAAGACAAATTTTATGATCCTACAAAATACTTTATTGTTTGCGCCAATCTTTTGGGATCCTGCTATGGTTCTACAAATCCACTTTCCATTAATCCAGAAACAGGTAAACCTTATTACTATGATTTCCCCAACCTCAGTACAAGAGACTTAGCAGCATCCTTGGACAAGCTGCGTGAACATTTAGGCATTTCTCAGGCCAACACTATTATCGGTGGCTCCTTGGGTGGTCAGGTAGCCTTGGAATGGGCGCACCTACTTCAAAACAAAGTCAAAAACACCATTATCCTTGCCTCCAATCCAAAAACTTCCCCTTGGACCATTGGATTCAACGAAACGCAGAGAATGTCCATCGAGGCGGACAGTACTTGGGGGCAAAACCATCCCGATGCCGGAAAAAAAGGATTGGAAGCAGCCCGGGCAATTGCCATGCTCTCCTATAGGCATCCTGAAGATTTTGCACTGAAACAATCCGACAAAGATGAGAAACTGGACAATTTCCGCATTTCATCCTACCTGAGATATCAAGGACAAAAATTGGCCAATCGCTTCAATGCATTTTCCTATTGGGTGTTAAGCAAAACCATGGACAGCCACGACATCGGAAGAGGCAGAGGAGGAATGGAAAAAGCCCTCTCAGAAATACCCTCAAAAGTATTGGCAATCGGAGTTGACCGTGACCTGTTGTTTCTAAAAGAAGAATCCCAGTTTATAGCCAAACACGTCCAAAAAGGATCCTACCACGAAATCCATTCATCCTCCGGCCACGACGCTTTCCTGATTGAATACGGACAGCTGCAATATATTTTGCAGGGGTTTTATTTGGAGGGGAATGGGTAGATGATTGATGTTGGATGACCGATGACCGATGTTGGGTCAGAGGTGAGATGCGAGAAGCGAGAGCCGAGATGGGGAATTAGAAACAAGAAACAAGATGCGAGAAGCGAGAGATTAGAGGCGAGATGCGAGAACCGAGAACCAAGAAAATAGAGACACCTGTTAAGTTTGGGTAAACAGAAAAGTTAAAAGAATGATAGAGACTTTTCCTTGTCATGTCGACGGCAGGAGACATCTAAGGAGACGCTGGACTCAAAAACTAAAGCCTGCCATGATTATCGGGGAGCCAAGGAGCGAGAATATAAAGGCAGAATGCCGTAGGCCTTTCCAACTGGTCATTCAGGCGGACATGACCGATACCGATTGTAATAGCCCGGTAATTTATTGCCGGGACCTGGATGGAGCTAAGGTTCCCCGAAGTGCCTTATGATTTCCTGCCGGAGGCATGGCTCGAACGATTTAAACTGGTCAATTTTCCAATTGGAATCAGAGTAAATGTGAGAGATTTTTTTCTGTAGATTGAACGATGATATTTCCAAAGGGCATTTTGATTAATATCAGAGAATTTTTAGAAAAAGGTTTATTTAACCTCTTTAAAGATGGATGAAAATTTAAACGCGTCATCGGTCATCGGTCATCGGTCATCATTCAACAAAATCAACCTAAATCTCAAATAATCCTCTGAAAGCTCGGGGTTATCAGGGTGATCTGTGGAAACCCAAATCCCCTCTTGATTGCCGAAAACGTAGGTTCCATTGAATTGGTTTTCCTCCAGGTCCAACTCCCCTATTTTATTGAATTCAGCATCCAAAAAAACCAAACCCCACTTGGAGGCAATATGGATTTCAGGTCCAAACTCGCCTTCAGGTATATCTTCATACTTTGCCACCCTTACCATCATATCCAGATCTTCCAGATAAATCAAGGATGTATAGATATCAGTATAACTCACCATTCTCATGATTTCGGGCATATCTTCAAACATATTAGGGCTTGAAGACAAAGGCGGGTCGTGGGGAAACTTGGAATGTGCAGCCGGGCTTGAAAGGATCTCCTCATCCTTAAAATGATAAATATTCCTGAAATTCATATTGATCATGGGAGTCCCATCCGGACCTTTGCTCAGAAGTGGAAATATAGATTTATTGAGATTAGTGCCTACAAACTCATCAGGAAAGTAGCTCATTGGAATAAAATCTTTCTCATCCAAATTGTATTTCAAAAGATTAGGAATCTTAGTCAATTCCTCGGGGCTTAACTCCGTCCATGCAAAAACCATCGGGAATGCCGCAAAATAAAAATCATCCCCGTTTTTGATAAAAATATTTGAAAATAAACTTGCACCATCCTTTTCGAGGGATTTAGTATTCAGGGAAAGTTTTTCCTGAAGTATTCCATTACCATCATATTTCAAAATGGTATTTACTCCTGTAGAAAAATAAAGTTCATTTGGGCTTTCTGCATAAAAACCAAGGACATTGCCCCCAAGTCCATTAGGGCCTTCCATTTCAAAAACAAAGTGCTTTTCTAATTGATCATTTTCCAAAGAATAAATCAAAAGCGCATTGGTTTTATAATCAAAAAAATAGAGAAATGAATTTTCATCCTGAAATGACTGCATATTGAAATGGCCGATTTCGGCGGGCAATTCAAATGATTTTATTTTATTGCTGACAACAAAGGCTTCTTGAGAATCACCGGATTCTTCAACTTTTTCATTACAGTTTGAAAAAAGCAAAAAGGACAATAAAGAAAGGGCTGAAAGGTATAGTTTATATTTCATATTTTTTTTCAAACTACAAGGTAAGGGAAATAATGAAAATTAACAATCTCGTTTAATAAGTACTTGCCGTTCAAGCCAAAAAATCCAAACATTAAAACAACATAAAGCTATACCCCACATTCACATTGAACCAAGAATAAATTTTTAGTAAATTTTAACTGTATAGAAGCAATGATGCCAATATAATGTTAATGCAATATAGTTCTCGCTGGGAAACTAAAATGCCCGGCACTTCGGACATCCGACTTCGGACTTCCTTACCTATTGGACAGGCAGAAGGTCTGTTTGAAGTAGAATATTGGGTTACTGGCAAAGAAGCGGATAACCACTAATTTTATTATGATATATACCCAAATCAAAGAAACCTGCCTATATATCTCCGATCTTGATTTAGCAGAAAACTTTTATGGAGAAATTTTAGAGATGCCTATTATCTCCAAGGTCGGGAATAGGCATATTTTTTTCAGATGTGGTACTTCAGTTTTGCTATGCTTTATCCCTGAAGCCACCAAAGATGAAGAAAATCTCCCCCCTCATTATGCCATTGGAAAGCAGCATGTTGCTTTTGAAGTGGGAAAAAAAGATTACCTAAAAACCAAATCTGTTTTGTTGGAAAGAGGAATCACCATCACCCATGAACAGGAATGGGGAGACAAACAGAAAAGCTTTTACTTTGAAGATCCTTTTGGTCATGTGCTGGAGATTGTGCCCGTGGGGATTTGGGGTTGATTATTTCCTTAAAATGTTGGAGCCAAATCCTAAATAAGGAAATGGTCGTCTAGGGAGTGTAATTCCCCCTTCAATATAAAAATTATTAAACCTTCCCCTTGCTGCCAGTAATCCTGCTGCCACTGCTCGCCTTTTTGTATTGATTAATAGATCCGAAACCAATGAAAATTTCCTGCTTATCGTGATATTTCCTCCTAATGAAGTTATCAAATATCCTCCGGTATCATAACTGTATTCCTTGGTAATAAAACTCTTCCCATAACCAATTCCGAAAGA